>JBFWXJ010000192.1:0-11270 GCA_050187535.1 Alphaproteobacteria bacterium
CTCCCAAGCCCCCCCCGCCCCAGCCCGCGCCGCCCAAGCCCGAGCCGCCGAAGGCCGAGCCGCCGAAGGCCGAGCCGGCAAAGCCGGAGCCGCCGCGGCCCCAGGTCGCCCATGTACCGGCCAAGCCCGAGCCCGCGAAGCCGGCGCCCGCGAAGCCGGCGCCGACCGCCAAGCCCAACGAGCCGCGCAAGCCGGCGCAGGAGTTCGACGTCAGCTCGATCCTGAACAACCTGCGGCCGAGCCAACCGCGGCAGGAGGCGCGCCCGTCGCCGCCGCACGCCCAGCCGCAGCGCACGCAGACGGCATCGGCGGCGCCCACCGCCTCCATGCTGTCGCAGCAGCTCAGCTCGAACGAGATCGACGCGGTGCGCCAGCAGGTCGAACGGTGCTGGAGCTTCTTCGCCGGCGGCCGCGACGTGCAGAACATGGAGGTCGACATCCGCGTGTGGATGAACGCGGACGCCACCGTGCGCGAGGCGCGGGTGGTCGACAGCGGCCGCTACCAGGCCGACCCGGTCTTCCGTTCCGTCGCCGACAGCGGCAGGCGCGCGATCCTCAATCCGGACTGCAGCCCGCTGCGCCTGCCGCGCGACAAGTACGACATGTGGAAGACCTTCGTCTTCACCTTCCGTCCCAAGGATTTCGGTACATGAGGCCTGCCAACGCGCTTCGCCCCATCCTTCGCGCCTTCCGCGCGGCGGCCCTGGCAGTGGTCGCCGCAGCCGCGCTCGCCGGTGCCGCCGGCGACGCGATGGCGGAGCTCCGGATCGACATCACCCGCGGCCGCGTGCAGCCCATGCCGATCGCGCTGCCGCGCTTCGCCGGCACGGCCGCGCAGGACGCGGCGACCGGCGGCGAGATCGCCCAGGTGATCTCGGCCGATCTGGAGCGGTCCGGCTTCTTCAAGCCGCTCGACCAGCGCTCGTTCCTGCAGGACCCGCAGTCGCTGCGCGGCACGCCGCGCTTCCAGGACTGGCGGGTGATCAACGCCCAGGCGCTGGTCACCGGCAGCGTCGAGCGGCTCGGCGACGGGCGGCTCAAGGTCGAGTTCCGCCTGTGGGACGTCTTCGCCGAGCAGCAGATGACCGGGCTCGCCTATTTCACGCAGCCCGCCAACTGGCGGCGCATCGCCCACATCATCGCCGACGCCATCTACAAGCGGATCACCGGCGAGGACGGCTACTTCGACACCCGCATCGTCTACGTCGCGGAATCCGGCCCGGCCAACCAGCGCATCAAGCGGCTGGCCATCATGGATCAGGACGGCTTCAACCATCGTTTCCTCACCGATGGCCGCTCGCTCGTCATGACGCCGCGCTTCTCGCCCACGACCCAGGAGATCACCTACCTCTCCTTCGGCCAGGGCCAGCCGCGCGTCTTCGTGCTCAACATCGACACCGGCCGCCAGGAGGCGGTCGGCGACTTCCCCGGCATGACCTTCGCCCCTCGCTTCTCGCCCGACGGGAACAAGGTGGTGATGAGCATGTCGTCGGACGGCAACACCGAGATCTATGCGATGGACCTGCGCAGCCGCGCCGTGCAGCGTCTGACCAACAACCCGGCGATCGACACCTCGCCCAGCTACTCGCCGACCGGCCGCGAGATCGTCTTCAACTCCGACCGCGGCGGCGGGCAGCAGCTCTACGTCATGGGTGCGGACGGCTCCAACGTCCGGCGCATCAGCTTCGGGTCGGGCCGCTACGCGACGCCGGCATGGTCGCCGCGCGGCGACCTCATCGCCTTCACCAAGATCGACGGCGGCAAGTTCTCGATCGGCGTCATGCGGCCCGACGGGTCGGGTGAGCGGATCATCACCGACGGCTTCCTGGTGGAGAGCCCGACCTGGGCGCCCAACGGCCGGGTGCTGATGTTCTTCCGCCAGCAGCCGAGCGGCCGCGACGGTCGCGGCGGCGGCAGCAAGCTCTACTCGATCGACCTCGCCGGCTTCAACGAGCGCGAGGTGCTGACGCCGCAGGACGCGTCGGACCCCGCCTGGTCTCCCTTGATTCCCTGAAATGGCCTAGATATCGTGCCCGATAGCAGAAAAATCGCGATTTCTTGTGCTCCGACAGGCTCTGCCGGCGGCGCTGCAGGCATCGGGACGGGCGCTGCGAACCACCAGTCGATGACCAACCACAGCACATGCCGAAGGAGAACAAGCGCATGCGCATGAAGATTCTGAGCCTGCTCGCGGCCGTCCTGCTCGTGGCGGCCTGCGAAAGCACGCCGGAAACCGCCGATCCCAACGCCGCGGGCGCGTCGGCGTCGGCATCGGGCACCGATGCGACCGGCCTCGGCGGCCGCACCGGCGTCCAGTCGCAGGGCATGGGCGACGTCACGCCCGGCAGCCAGCGCGACCTCGAAGTCAATGTCGGCGATCGGATCTTCTTCGACACCGACCGCTCCGACCTCAACTCCGAGGCACGCGAGACGGTCGGCCGCCAGGCCGAATGGCTGCGCCGCTATCCGAACGTCCGGGTGACCATCGAGGGCCACGCCGACGAGCGCGGGACGCGCGAGTACAACCTGGCGCTGGGCGAGCGCCGGGCCGTCGCGATCCGCAACTATCTCGTCGCGCTCGGCATCCCGGCCGCCCGCGTCGCGACGATCAGCTACGGCAAGGAGCGCCCCGCCGTCGTCGGCTCGAACGAGTCGGCCTGGGCGCAGAACCGCCGCGGCGTGACCGCCGTCAACTGACGGCGCCGCCCCGCGGCACCGGGACCGATGGCGGGGCGCCCGATGCCCCGCCGCCGGCCCGGCTCGAACGAGGAGCGCGATGATGCCGCGTCGATGGATCGGCGTCGCCTTGACGGCGGCGCTCGTGGCCGCCACTCCGGCGGCCGCGCAGACCCCCCAGGTGTACGCGCAGCAGGAGCTGCGCCTGACGCAGCTCGAGGACCAGATCCGCCAGCTCACCGGACGGGTCGAGGAGCTGACCTTCCAGCTCCAGCAGGTTCGCGGGCAGCTCGAGCGGGCGCAGCGCGACACGGATTTCCGGATGACGGAGCTGGAACGCAGCCGCGGCCAGGGTGGTGCGCCACCGGCGGCCGAGCCGCCGGCTCCGCCGCCGCCGCAGACGCGCCCGGCGCCCCCGCCGCCGGCTGCTGCCGCGCCCCCGCCGCCGCCCGCATCGCCCGCCCCGCCGCCGCGGCAGAATCTCGCGACGGCCCCGCAGCCGGCGCCGGGCCAGTCGCGGGTCGTGGCGCCGCCCGGGCCCGGCACCACGACGATGCGCCCCGGGAGTGCGCCCGGGACGCCGCCGCCACCGCCGGCGGCCTCCACCCCGCCGCCGCCTCCGCCGCAGCACGCGTCGACCCCGCGCGCGCCCCAGCCCGAGGGCACGCTGCCGGCCGGCCCGCCGCAGCAGCAGTACGACCACGCCTTCTCCCTGCTCGCGCGCGCCGACTACGAGGGCGCGGAGCGGGCGCTGAAGGCGTTCCTGCGCCAGCACCCCAGCGACGGGCTGGCGGGCAACGCGCAGTACTGGCTGGGCGAGACCTATTACGTCCGCCAGGACTACCAGAACGCCGCCATCGCCTTCGGCGAGGGCTTCCAGCGCTACCCGCGCAGCACCAAGGCGCCCGACAACCTGCTCAAGCTCGGCATGTCGCTGGCGCAGCTCAACAAGCGCCAGGAGGCCTGCGGCGCGCTCGGCCGGCTCGACCAGATGAACGACGCGCCGGCCAATGTGAAGGACCGCGCCAAGCGCGAGCGCCAGCGGATCGGCTGCTGACCGCCGACGCCTCGCCGGCGGAAGCCTCGCCCGTCGGCGCCGGCGAGTTCGCCGGCGCCCTGGCGGCCTTCGCCCCCTGGGAGCCGTCGCCGCTGCTGGCGGTCGCCGTCTCCGGGGGGCGCGACAGCATGGCCTTGGCGCTGCTGGCCGATGCCTGGGCGCGAGCGCTGGGCGGCAGCGTCCTGGCGCTGACCGTCGATCACGGCCTGCGGCCGGAAGCTGCTGACGAGGCCCGCCGCGTCGCCGCATGGCTGACGTCGCGGGGCATCCCCCATCGCATCCTGCGCGGCGGCATGCCCTCCGCGGCCGCCGGCCTGCAGGCCGCGGCCCGGGCGCTGCGCTACCGCCTGCTGGAGGAGGCCTGCCGGGCTGCCGGTGCCCTCCATCTCCTCCTCGCCCATCAGCGCGACGACCAGGCGGAGACGGTGCTGCTGCGCCGGGAGGACGGCAGCGGGCCGGACGGGCTCGCCGGCATGGCGTCGCTGCGCGAGACGCGCGACCTGCGGGTGCTGCGGCCCTTGCTGCGATTTCCGCGCGCCAGGCTGGCGGCGACGCTCGCCGCCATGGGACAGCAGTGGATCGACGATCCCAGCAACGTCGACCGCCGCTTCGCCCGCGCCCGCCTGCGCGCCGAGCTGGACGGGGCCGCCCGCGAGGCGCTGCTCGCCGCGGCGGCCGCTGCGGCCGCGGATCGGGCAGCGGCGGAACGGCGGACGGCGGCCGACGCCGCCGGCTGCGCCGTCGTCGCCGATGCCGGCTACGTGCTGCTCGACCCCGCGGGTCTCGCGCGGGCGGCGGACGCGGGCGAGCGGGTCGTGCGCGGCGCGCTGCGCGCCGTCGGCGGCGCATCCTATCCGCCGCGCAGCGTCCGGCTCGGCCGGCTGATGGCCGCCATCGCCGCGGGATTGCCGCGGCCGAGGACGCTCGCGGGCTGCCGCATCGTCGCGTGGCGCGGCAGCGTGATGGTCTGCCGCGAGCCCGCCGCCGTGGGCGAGGCGGCCACCTTCGACGCGCAGGGGCGGGCACGCTGGGACGACCGCTTCGACGTCGCCGTGGCCCCGCCGGCGCCACCCGGCTGGCGGGTCGCCGCGCTCGGCCGGCGGCGCGCCGCCGGTGCCGCCGGCGTGCCGGGGCCGGCACGCCCTTCGCTTCCCGCGGTGTGGGACGGCGACACGATCGTCGCGGTGCCGATCGGCGCGGTACTGATCGGTGGTGGGGCCGGCGGTCCCGGGCCGGCGGCGGCCACGGCGGTGTTCGCGCCGCGGCAGGCGCTTGCCGCCGGGCCGTTCGCGGTTGTTTAATGGAACCCGCGCATTATGTGTGGGACTGGCCGCCGCCCGGGTCGTGGCGGCAGGGATACCGATCGGGGCCTTCGGCGTTGTCGCCGCGACATGCTCCGGTATGCGGAGGGGAAGGGCCCCGAACGTGAACAATTTCGGCAAGAACCTCGCTCTCTGGGTCATCATCGGGCTGTTGCTCGTGGCGCTGTTCAACCTCTTCCAGGGGTCGACGACGCGCGGACCGCAGGCGAGCCTCGCCTATTCGGACTTCCTCAACGAGGTATCGAACGGCCGCGTCGCCGACGTCACCATCCAGACCGGCGGCGGCGGCGGCAGCACCGTCACCGGCCATTTCAGCGACGGCCGCGCCTTCACGACCTACGCGCCGCGTGACGCCGGCCTCGTGCAGAAGCTGACGCAGCACAACGTGCGCGTCGCGGCGGCACCCGAGGATACGGGCTCGCCCTCGCTGCTCTACGTGCTGATCCAGTGGTTCCCGATGCTGCTGCTGATCGGCGTGTGGATCTTCTTCATGCGCCAGATGCAGTCCGGCGGCGGCCGCGCCATGGGCTTCGGCAAGTCGCGCGCCCGCCTGCTGACCGAGAAGGTCGGCCGCGTCACCTTCGACGACGTCGCCGGGATCGATGAGGCCAAGCAGGAGCTGGAGGAGATCGTCGAGTACCTGCGCGACCCGCAGAAGTTCCAGCGCCTGGGCGGCCGCATCCCCAAGGGCGTGCTGCTGGTCGGCCCACCCGGCACCGGCAAGACGCTGCTCGCCCGCGCCATCGCCGGCGAGGCGAACGTGCCGTTCTTCACCATCTCGGGCTCCGACTTCGTGGAGATGTTCGTCGGCGTCGGCGCCAGTCGGGTCCGCGACATGTTCGAGCAGGGCAAGAAGAACGCCCCCTGCATCATCTTCATCGACGAGATCGACGCGGTCGGCCGCCATCGCGGTGCGGGCCTCGGCGGCGGCAACGACGAGCGCGAGCAGACCCTCAACCAGCTCCTGGTCGAGATGGACGGCTTCGAGGCGAACGAGGGCGTCATCCTGATCGCCGCCACCAACCGGCCGGACGTGCTCGATCCCGCGCTGCTGCGCCCGGGCCGCTTCGACCGGCAGGTCGTCGTCCCCAACCCGGACGTGACGGGCCGCGAGAAGATCCTGCGCGTCCACATGCGCAAGGTGCCGCTCGCCCCCGACGTCGACGCGCGCATCATCGCCCGCGGCACGCCCGGCTTCTCCGGCGCCGATCTCGCCAACCTCGTCAACGAGGCGGCGCTGCTGGCCGCGCGCAAGGGCAAGCGCGTCGTCACCATGACCGAGTTCGAGCAGGCCAAGGACAAGGTCCTGATGGGCGCCGAGCGCCGCTCGATGGTGATGAGCGAGAAGGAGAAGGAGACCACGGCCTACCACGAGGCGGGCCACGCGCTGGTCGCCCTCCACGTGCCGGGCCACGACCCGCTGCACAAGGTCACGATCATCCCGCGCGGCCGCGCGCTCGGCGTCACCATGAGCCTGCCGGAAAAGGACCGCTACGGCTACTCCAAGCAGGAGCTGGAGGCGCGGCTCGCCATGATGTTCGGCGGCCGCGTCGCCGAGGAGCTGATCTTCGGCAACGAGAACGTGACGACGGGCGCGTCCGACGACATCCGGCAGGCGACCAACCTCGCCCGGCGCATGGTCACGGAGTTCGGATTCAGCGACAAGCTGGGGCCGCTGCGCTACAGCGAAAACGAGGAGGAAGTGTTCCTCGGCCATGCGGTGACGCAGCGCAAGAACATCTCCGACGCCACCGCCAAGATCATCGACGACGAGATCCGTCGTGTCGTCGAGGACGGCGAGGGCACCGCGCGGCGCATCCTGACCGAGCAGATCGACCAGCTCCACGCCATCGCCAAGGGCCTGCTCGAGTTCGAGACGCTGAGCGGCGACGAAATCCGCCAGCTGCTGAACGGCGAGTCGATCGTCCGCCCGACGACGCCCGAGGACCAGCCCAAGGCGCCGCCGCCGCGCCGCCCCGGCTCCGTCCCCAACACCGGCCGCGCCGGCAAGGAGCCGCCGGGCATGGCGCCGGAGCCGCAGCCCGGCGCCTGACGCCGGGCACGGCCGACGGCCGCCCGGCCGGCCGATGACGGCGCTGGCCGCCCTCCTGCCGCTGGTCGCGGCGGGACGGCCCTTCTACCTGACGCCGGTCGCCTTCGCGGCCGGCGTCGACGTTTCGGCGATGGTACGCGACGGCGTCGCCCTGCCCTTCGCCGGCGGGCCGGCCGCCTTCACCGCCGTCGAGCTCGCGGTCCGCGACGCGGACGGCATCGCCGCGGCCACCGTCGCGGTCGCGACCCTCGCCCGCGATGCCACATCACCCGCTTTGGAGCGGCGAATGGCGGCGTTGTCGGCGCCGCCGCCGCCATTTGCCGGTCTGCCCGGCCCGATCGTCATGGGCATCGTCAACGTCACCCCGGACAGCTTCTCCGACGGCGGCGACCGCCTCGACCCGGACGCGGCCGTGGCAGCCGGGCTGGAGATGGCGGCAGCCGGCGCGGCGCTGGTCGACGTCGGCGGCGAATCGACCCGGCCCGGCAGCCTGCCGGTGCCCGAGGACGAGGAGCTCCGCCGCGTCCTGCCGGTCGTCCGGCGGCTGGCCGAGGCCGGCCTGCGCGTCTCGGTCGACACGCGCCGGCCCGCGGTGATGCGGGCGGCGGCGGCGGCCGGTGCCGCCGTGCTCAACGACGTGACGGCGCTGGAGGGCGACCCGAAGTCGACCGCCGCCGCGATCGAAACCGGCCTGCCCGTCGTTCTCATGCACATGCAGGGAGAGCCGCGGACGATGCAGCGCGATCCGACCTATGTCTCGGCGCCGCACGACATCCACGACTACCTGGCGGGCCGCGTCGCCGCGCTGGCCACGGCCGGCCTGCCGCCCGAGCGCCTCGCGATCGATCCCGGCATCGGCTTCGGCAAGACGATCGACCACAACCTCGCGATCCTGCGCCGGCTGGCGTTGTTCCGGGGCCTGGGGCGGCCGGTGCTGGTCGGGCTGTCGCGCAAGGGCTTCGTCGGGCGCCTGGCGGGCGGCGCGGCGCCGCGGGACCGGCTCGGCGGCTCGGTCGCGGGGGCGCTGTGGGCGCTCTCCCGCGGCGCCGACATCCTGCGCGTCCACGATGTCGCGGCGACGGTGCAGGCGGTCGCCATGTGGCGCGCGCTGGCGGCGGAGGCGGTGCCATGACCGGGGACAGGCCGATCGGGGACGCGGCGGAGGAACGCACGTCCACACTGCTGGCCCGGCTCGCCCGCGACATGCCGGGCGAGCGGGTGCCGTTCGGCGCCCTGCTGCAGGCCCTGGGCGACCGCGGCTTCGCCATCGTGCTGCTGGTCCTAGCGGCGCCGAACTCGCTGCCCATCCCGAGCCCGCCCGGCTTCTCGACGGTGTTCGGAATCCCGCTCGCGTTCTTCTCCGCGCAGATGATGCTGGGGCGGCCGGTGCCGTGGCTGCCCGAGCGGCTGCTGGCGCGGTCGATCGCGCGCGACGACTTCCGCCTCGTCGTCGGCAAGATCCGTCCGTGGCTGGAGAAGCTCGAGCGCTACTGCCGGCCGCGCGGGCACGCGCTCACGGGCCGCCGCGCCGAGCGCATACTCGGCGCATTCTACCTGCTGCTCGCCCTGATCCTGTCGCTGCCGATCCCCGGCGGCAACCTGCCGCCGGGCCTCGCCATGACCGTCATGTCGCTCGGCCTGCTCGAGAAGGACGGGCGCATGGTGGCGATCGGCGCCGCCATCGGCATCGCCGCCGTCGCCGTGGTGGCGGTCATCGTGACGCTGTCGTTCCGCCTCGTCGTCGAGGCGACGCGCTGGCTCTTCGGCTGATCCCCGCCCTGTCCGGCTTCCGCGCCGGAGACGGTCAGGAAACCTTCTGCGCGGCCCCCGGCTGGGTCGACTGCGCGTTGGCCGGCTGCGGCGCGGCGGGCGGCGCAGCCTGGGCCTGGATTTCCTCGGGCTTGTCGTCCTGCATGCCCTGCTTGAAGTTCTTGATGCCCTTGGCGACATCGCCCATGACGCGCGGCAGCTTGCCGGCGCCGAACACGATCAGGATCACGGCCAGGACGATCAGCCAGTGCCAGATGCTGAAACCACCCATTTGATCTCCCCGAAAGGGCGTTGGACCGCCGGCCCCCGCTCCGGCGTCTGCCTCGCCCTGATATAGCGACCGCCGGGCGATCCCGCCACCCGCCCGTCGGGCGGATCGACGCTCGCCGCGCCGGTAATGCGCTTGTTATATACGCACGGAGCCGCCCGGGCGAGTCCGCCCGACCGGCGGGGGCGGCGGAGCAGGGTCATGGCGCGCAGGCTGTTCGGCACCGATGGAATCCGCGGCACGGCGAACGTGGCGCCGATGACGCCCGACACCGCGCTCTCGGTGGCGATGGCGGCAGCCGCCCAGTTCCGCCGCGGCGACCACCGCCATCTCGTGGTCATCGGCAAGGACACGCGGCTCTCGGGCTACATGCTGGAACCGGCGATGACCGCCGGCTTCGTCGCCATGGGCATGGACGTGGTGCTGGTCGGCCCGCTGCCCACCCCGGCGGTGGCGCTACTGACCCGCAGCCTCAGGGCCGATCTCGGCGTCGTCATCTCCGCCTCGCACAACGCCTTCCAGGACAACGGCATCAAGCTCTTCGGGCCCGACGGGTACAAGCTGTCGGACGCGGTCGAGACGGCGATCGAGGCGCAGGTCCTGGGCGAGGCGCCGCTGGGCGCGCCGCTCGCCGGGCCGACCAAGCTCGGGCGTGCCCGGCGCCTCGACGACGCCGGCGGCCGCTACATCGAGGCGGTGAAGGCGGGGTTCCCCAAGGGGCGGCGTCTGGACGGCCTCAAGGTCGTCGTCGATTGCGCCAACGGCGCGGCCTACAAGGTGGCGCCGACCGTGCTCTACGAACTGGGCGCCGAGGTGGTGCCGATCGCGGTCCAGCCGGACGGCTTCAACATCAACGCCGGCTGCGGCGCGACCGCGCCCGATGCGATGCGCACGGCGGTCGTGACGCACGGGGCCCAGCTCGGCATCGCGCTGGACGGCGACGCCGACCGCGTCATCCTCGCCGACGAGAACGGGCGGGTGATCGACGGCGACCAGCTCCTCGCCCTGATCGGCAGCGAGTGGGCGCGCAAGGGCCGGCTCTCCGGCGGCGCGGTGGTCGCGACGGTCATGTCCAACCTCGGCCTGGAGCGGTTGCTGGCCGGCCGCGGCATCGCCCTGGTGCGCGCCGCGGTCGGCGACCGCTACGTCGTCGAGGAGATGCAGCGGCGCGGCTGCAACGTCGGCGGCGAGGCGTCGGGCCACATCGTGCTGGGCGACCTCGCGACGACCGGCGACGGCCTCGTCGCCGCCCTGCAGGTGATGGCGTGGCTGGTCGAGGAGGGGCAGCCGGCGAGCCGCGTCGCGGAGATGTTCGAGCCGGTGCCGCAGCGCCTTAAGAGCGTGCGCACCGGGCCCGGGAACCTGCTGGCGGAGCCGGATGTGGCGGCCGCGATCGCCGCCGGCGAGGCGCGGCTCGGCCGCGGCGGACGCATCCTGGTGCGCCGGTCGGGCACCGAGCCGGTGATCCGCGTCATGGCGGAAGGCGACGACGCGGTGCTGGTCGACGGGGTGGTCGACGACATCATCGCCGCCGTCGTCGCGGCGGACGGCTCGCGATCGGACCGGGCAGGGACCGCCGGCTGATGCGCGGCCGCGTGCTGATCGTCGCCGGCTCGGACTCCGGCGGCGGCGCCGGCATCCAGGCGGACATCAAGGCGGTCACCTGCCTCGGCGGCTTCGCCATGACCGCGATCACCGCCCTGACGGCGCAGAACACGCTGGGCGTCCACGGCGTCCTGCCGATCCAGACCGGCTTCATCACGCAGCAGATCGCGGTCGTGCTGGAGGATCTCGGCGCGGATTGCATCAAGACCGGGATGCTGCACGACACGGCGACGATCGCCAGCGTCGTGGATGCGCTGGCGGCCGGCGCGCCGGGGGTGCCGCTCGTCTGCGATCCCGTCATGATCGCCAAGGGCGGCCATCCGCTGCTGCAGGCCGAGGCGGTCGACGCGCTGCGCGCCCGGCTGCTGCCGCGCGCCTCGCTGCTGACGCCGAACCTGCCCGAGGCCGAGGCGCTGCTCGGCCGGGCGATCGTTGACGATCCAGAGGCCATGGCCGCTGCGGCCACCGCGCTGCGGGCCGCCGGCCCCGCCGCCGTATTCCTGAAGGGCGGCCACGGCA
>JBFWXJ010000193.1:0-11260 GCA_050187535.1 Alphaproteobacteria bacterium
TCTCGTTCTCGAAGAGCCCACAGGTGTTGGGGTTGGTCAGCATGATCGCCGCCACCCCGCCGTCGAGCTTCGCCTTCAGCGCCGCCAGGTCGACGCGGCCGCGGTCGTTGGCCGGGATCGCCTCGACAGCGTAGCCGCAGGCGGCCGCCGTCGCCGGGTTGGTGCCGTGGGCCGACTCCGGCACGAGGATGCGCTGGCGCATGTCGCCGCGCGCCTCCAGCGCGGCGCGGATCGTCATGATGCCGCACAGCTCGCCATGGGCGCCGGCGGCGGGCGACAGGGCGACGGCCGGCATGCCGGTCAGCGTCTTGAGCCAGCCCGCCAGCACGTCCATCAGCTCGATGGCGCCCTGCACCGTGCTCTGCGGCTGCAAGGGATGGATGTCGCCGAAGCCCGGCAGCCGCGCCATCTTCTCGTTGAGCCGCGGGTTGTGCTTCATCGTGCACGAGCCGAGCGGGTACAGCCCGGCATCGATGGCGAAGTTCTTCTGGCTGAGCCGGGTGTAGTGGCGGACCACCTGCGGCTCCGACAGGCCGGGCAGGCCGATCGCCGACTGGCGCTCCAGCCCGCCCATGCGCGACGGCCCCGCCGGCGGTGCCGGCAGGTCGACGCCGGTGCGGCCTTCGGCGTCCTGCTCGAAGATCAGGGGCTCCTCGATCTGCAGGCCGCGATTGCCGCTGATCGTGCCGGGACCCTTGCCGTCAGCCGCGAAGCCGGCCAGTGCCTTGCTCCAGTCGCTCATCGCAGGGTCTCCTCGAGGGCGGCGGCGAAGGCGCCGATGTCGCCATCGGTGCAGATCTCGGTGGCGGCCACGATCAGCAGGTCGTCATGGCCGGGCGCGAAGCGCGACACCGGCACGCCGGCGATGATCGGACGGCGCGCCAGCGCCTCCACGACTTCGGCCGCCGGCTTCGACAGCCTGACCGTGAACTCGTTGAAGAAAGCGTCATTGAGGACGGTCACGCCCGGCACCGCCGCCAGCCGGTCGGCCAGCGCCACCGCCTTGGCGTGGTTGATGGCGGCCAGCCGCGTCAGCCCCGCCTCGCCCAGCATCGAGAGATGGATGGTGAAGGCGAGCGCGCAGAGGCCGGAATTCGTGCAGATGTTGCTGGTCGCCTTCTCGCGGCGGATGTGCTGCTCGCGCGTCGAGAGCGTCAGCACCCAGCCGCGCCGGCCCTCGGCGTCGGTCGTCTGGCCGACGAGGCGGCCCGGCATCTGCCGCACATAGCGTTCGCGGGTGGCGAACAG
Organism: Alphaproteobacteria bacterium; assembly: GCA_050187535.1. GTDB lineage: Bacteria > Pseudomonadota > Alphaproteobacteria > ATCC43930 > Allostellaceae > Allostella. The sequence goes on from JBFWXJ010000193.1 coordinate 1,249, forward strand.
CCCGACATAGGGGCCGCCGAAGTTGAGCCCGTTGCCGATCGACTGGCCCTCGGCGGCGACGATGTCGGCACCCATCTCACCGGGCGGCGTCAAGGCACCCAGCGAGACGAGCTCGGTGACCACGACGACCAGGAGCGCGCCCTTGGCGTGGCAGGCATGGGCGAGGCCGCGCAGGTCGCGGACCCGGCCGAAGAAGCTCGGATACTGCACGACGACGCAGGACGTCTCGCCGTCGATCCTGGCCGCCAGGTCTTCGCCTCCGGTCGGGTCGAGCGGCTGCGCGTCGACCGTGAAGCCGACGAAGCGGGCCAGCGTCTCGACCACCTCGCGGTAGTGCGGGTGCAGACCGCCCGAGAGCACGGCGCGGCGCTTGCCGGTGACCCGGTTGGCCATCGCAACCGCCTCGGCCGTGGAGGTCGCCCCGTCGTAGAGCGAGGCGTTGGCGACCTCCATGCCGGTCACCAGCGCCACCTGCGTCTGGAACTCGAAGAGGTACTGCAGGGTGCCCTGCGTCACTTCCGGCTGGTAGGGCGTGTAGGAGGTGAGGAACTCGCCGCGCTGGATCAGGTGGTCGACCGAGGCCGGCACGTGATGGCGGTAGGCGCCGGCGCCGAGGAAGAACGGCACGGACCCGGCGGGCACGTTCTTGGCCGCCATGGCGCCCAGCGCCCGCTCGACCTCGATCTCGCCCTGGTGCGGCGGCAGGTCGAGCGGCGCCTGGCGCCGGGCGCGCTCGGGCACGTCGCGGAACAGCGCCTCGACCGAGGGCACGCCGATGGCGGCCAGCATCGAGCGCCGGTCCGCCTCCGTCAGCGGCAGGTAGCGCATGTCAGTGCTGCCCCTTCACGAACTCGGCGTAGGCCGCCTCGTCCATCATCCCGTCGAGCTCGGACGGGTTCGCCAGCTTCACCTTGAAGAACCAGGCGCCGCCCATCGGGTCGCTGTTGACCTTGGCCGGCTCGTCGACGATCGCCTGATTGACCTCGACGATCTCGCCGGTGACCGGCGCGAACACCTCGCTCGCCGCCTTCACCGATTCGACGACGGCGGCGTCGCCGCCCTTCGTCACCTTCTTGCCGACCGGCGGCAGCTCGACGAACACGACGTCGCCCAGCTGGCTCTGGGCGAAGTCGGTGATGCCGACGGTGCCGACGTCGCCGGCGACGGCGATCCACTCGTGCTCTTCGGTGAACTTGATCGCGCTCATGGCGGTCCTCACGGGCGGTGGTAGCGATGGGGGAAAAAGGGCATGGCGGTGACGGTAGCCGGGCGCGGCTGGCCGCGCACGACCGCCTGCACCCGAGTGCCGTTGCCGGCGGATTCGGTGGCGACGTAGCCCATGGCGACGGGGCCGCCGACCGACGGGCCGAAGCCGCCCGACGTGATCGTGCCGACCGCGGCACCGGCCGCATCGATAAGCGGCGTGCCCTCGCGGGCGGGCTGGCGGCCTTCCGGCACCAAGCCGACGCGGCGGCGCTTTGTGCCGTTCCTGATCTGGTCGGCGACGATCGCCGCACCGGGATAGCCGCCCTCGGCGCGCCGGCGCTTGCCGATGACCCAGCCGAGTGCCGCCTCGATCGGCGTCGTCGTCGTGTCGATGTCGTGGCCGTAGAGGCAGAGGCCGGCTTCCAGCCGCAGCGAATCGCGGGCGCCGAGGCCGATCGGCTTCACCTCGGGTTCCGCCAGCAGGCGCTGGGCGATGCGCGAGGCGTGCTCGGCCGGAATCGCGATCTCGAACCCGTCCTCGCCCGTGTATCCAGATCGCGTGACGACGCAGGGCACGCCGTCGACCGCGACCGTGCGGCCGGACATGAAGCCCATGCCGGCGATCCCCGGCGCGTGGCGCGCCAGCACCGTCGCTGCCTCCGGCCCCTGGAGGGCCAGCAGCGCGCGGTCGAATTCCGCCGTCACCTTGCACTTGCCGGCGAGGCCGGCCTGGAGATGGGCGAGGTCGGCGTCCTTGCAGCCGGCGTTGACGACGACGAAGAGCTGGTCGCCGAGATTGGTCACCATGAGGTCGTCGAGGATGCCGGCCTCGGCGTTGGTGAAGAGCGTGTAGCGCTGCCGCCCGGCGGCGAGCCCGGTGATGTCGCCCGGGACCAGCGTCTCCAGCGCCGTTGCGGCGCCGTCGCCCGTGAGTCGGATCTGGCCCATATGGGAGACGTCGAACAGGCCGGCGGCGGCCCGCGTGTGCAGGTGCTCGGTCAGGATGCCGGTCGGGTACTGCACGGGCATCGAATAGCCCGCGAACTCGACCATGCGTGCGCCCAGCGCGACGTGCAGGGCGTGGAGCGGCGTTTCCTTGAGTGGCGCGTCGGCCATGGTCCGGACCTCGGGGTCGTTTGCGCACGGGCGCGATACGGCCATACGGCACGTCCGACGCCCGCCCCCTCTGTCCCGAGAACCTGAAAGATTCACCGCGCGAGCGGGCGCGGCTTACCTCGTCGGTGGGACGGTCGCCCGTCCACTTTCCAGAGCGTCCTCCCCGCGCGGTCCTTTCGCCTGAGCGTTTCCGGGGCGGTTGCGCCTTCGGCTCCGGCCACGACCGCCCGCGAACGGACGGCCCGCCGATCTCTCCCGCACGGGGTCACCGGACGGGACGGAGGCTAGTGTCCCGGGCGGCAATGTCAACCGCCGAGCGGCAGGATCAGCGCGGGCCCTGCTGGCGGTTGAACTCGAGCTGCTCCGGGCTGAGCGGAAAGCCGACATAAATGCGATAGCCGGCACCCGAGCCGCCGCCGAGCGGGATCACCGTCTCGGTCTCCTCGCTCGCCTGCATGCGCGTGTAATTACCGGTGAAGCGCACGGGGATGGTGAACGTCTCGCGCGTCGTCACCTGGCCTTGCGGGTTCGCCAGCGCCACGAAATAGGTGATGTCGGCTTGACGGGCACGCTCGGCCGGGCCGCGCTCGACCATCAGGTTCACGGTCGTCTGCACGGTCACCTTGCGCCGGCGGTCATAGGTGCACGAGGTGTCGACCCGCTCGATCCCGGCGGTGTGGACGACGTCGGCGAGGTCGCGGCCGGGACCGGGACGGAACTCCGTCGCCCGGGACAGGTCGGCGACGACGATCGCCGCCGGGCAGGCGGGCTCGGGCTCGCTCGACCCGAAAATGTTCATGCTGCCGCATCCGGCCAACGCCGCGAGCAGGGTGAGCGGGGCGGCGACGCGCAGTGATCTCATGCCAATGCCCGATCTCATGCCAAGGACTCGTGGCTGCCGTCGCAGAAGGGCGGCGACTTGGTGCGCTTGCAGCCGCAGAACCAGAGCTCCTCGTCGGCGACGGCCGCATGGACGACGGGGGATATGCCCGTGCCCGCATGGGACCCGTCGCAGAAGGGCTGCTGGCGCGAGCGGCCGCAGGCGCACCAGAAATACTTGCGGCCGGCCTTCACGGTGTAGCTGTAGGGGGCCGCCTGCGCGACCACCGGCTCGCTCATGGGGATGCTCCCGGATGAGGGTCGGCGCGGGCGGGCCGACGCCTTTGCAACGACGGGGGCTTCGTCTAAGGTCCGCGCCCGCGCCGCGGCGGCGACTGTAGTCGAGCCGACGGAGCCGGCACAAGCGCCGCCCCACCTCGCCCACGGAGCCCGGATTGGCGGTCTACACCGACGTTCCCGACGACGAGCTCGCCGCCTTCGTCGCCGAGTACGACCTGGGGCCCGTGCTGGCCTTCAAGGGCATCGCTGAGGGGGTCGAGAACTCCAACTTCCTGCTGCGCACCGAGCGCGGCAGCTACATCCTGACGCTCTACGAGAAGCGCGTGAAGGCGGACGACCTGCCGTTCTTCCTCGGCCTGATGGAGCATCTGGCGGCGCGCGACTTCGCCTGCCCGACGCCGGTGCGCGGCCGCGACGGCAGGGCCCTGCGCCAGCTCTGCGGCCGGCCGGCGGCGATCGTGACCTTCCTGGAAGGGCTGTGGCCCAGGCGTATCCAGCCGACCCATTGCGCCGGCGTCGGCCAGGTGCTGGCCCGCCTGCACCTGGCCGGCGCCGACTTCCCCATGCGGCGCGAGAACGCCTTGTCGCTCGCCGGCTGGCGGCCGCTGCTGGATGCCGCCGCCGCACGCGCCCACGAGGTGCGCCAGGGCCTGGCCGAGGAACTGTACGCCGAGCTCGACCGGCTGGAGCGCGACTGGCCGCGGGATCTGCCGACCGGCGTGATCCACGCCGACATGTTCCCGGACAACGTCTTCTTCCGCGACGGCATACTGACCGGGGTCATCGACTTCTACTTCGCCTGCACCGACGCCTTCGCCTACGACGTGGCGGTATGCCTCAACGCCTGGTGCTTCGAGGCGGACGGCGCCTTCAACGCCACCAAGGCGCGGATGATGCTGGCGCGCTACCGCGCCCAGCGCCCGCTGTCCCCGGCCGAGCTGGATGCGCTGCCCATGCTGGCGCGCGGCAGCGCGCTCCGCTTCCTGCTGACCCGCCTCTACGACTGGCTGAACCACCCGCCCGGAGCCTTCGTGAAGCCCAAGGACCCGCTCGAATACCTGCACAAGCTGCGCTTCCACCAGGCCGTCAACGGCGTCGCGGCCTATGGCATCTGAGGAGCCGGCGGCCGCTGCCGGGAGCGAGGCGGTCGAGATGTTCACCGACGGGGCCTGCAGCGGCAATCCCGGCCCCGGCGGCTGGGGCGTGGTGCTGCGCTGGCGCGGGCGCGAGAGGGAGCTGTCGGGCGGCGAGGCTGCCACGACGAACAACCGCATGGAGCTGATGGCGGCGATCGCCGGCCTGGAATCGCTGACGCGGCCGGTGCGCGTCGCGATCCACACCGACAGCATGTATCTGCGTGACGGCATCGGGAAATGGATCCACGGCTGGAAGCGCAACGGCTGGAAGACGGCCGACCGCAAGCCCGTGAAGAACGTCGACCTGTGGCAGCGCCTCGACGTGGCCCGGCAGCGCCACGACGTCACCTGGCACTGGGTGCGCGGCCATTCCGGCCATGCGGAGAACGAGCGCGCGGACCAGCTGGCGCGCGACGCCATCCGGGCGCTGCGCGGGGGCTGAACGCCTCGCCTTGCCGGGCGCCGGCCGACGCCCCATTCTGAAGCGCGATGGCCGACCCGAACTCATACGAGGGCTTCGTCCGGCAGGTGCCGGACGGCGATTCCGTCGCGCGGCTGGTCTGCGCGGGCTGCGGCTTCATCCACTACGAGAACCCGAAGATCGTGGTCGGCGCGGTCGTCACCTGGGGCGACCGGTTCCTGTTGTGCCGGCGCGCGATCAATCCCCGGCGCGACTTCTGGACGCTGCCCGCCGGCTACATGGAGCTGAACGAGACGACCGCCGAGGGCGCCGCGCGCGAGGCGTGGGAAGAGGCGCAGGCGCGCATCGCCATCGACGGCCTGCTGGCCGTCTACAACATCCCCCGCATCAGCCAGGTGCAGCTCATCTACCGCGCGCGGCTGACGGAGCCGGTGTTTTCACCGGGGCCCGAGAGCCTGGAGGTCGAGCTGTTCGCGTGGGATGAAATCCCGTGGGACCGGCTGGCCTTCCCCTCGGTGCGCTGGGCGCTCAATCACCACCGCGAGGCGGCGGACGAGGCGGTGCCGATGCCGCGGAGCAACCCGCCCGGCGAGGAGCACCGCTGAGGCTTCACGCCTCGCCGGGGGTCAGGCCTGCCCCCTCTCGGGTGCCGCGTGGCGGCGCATGTAGGGCATCTGGGTCAGGGTGAAGGCGATGGTCAGCGCGATCAGGCCGAAGACCTTGAAGTTGACCCAGAACTCGGTCGTCTGAGTGCGCCACACCGCCTCGTTGAGCGCGGCCATGGCAACGAAGAAGGCGGCCCAGCGCATGGTCAGCCCGCGCCAGCCCTCGGCCGTCAGGTTGAAGACGCTGCCGAACACCAGCTTCAGGGGCTGCCTGCCGAGCTGCACGCCGACGAAGAGCACGACCGCGAACAGCAGGTAGACGAGCGTCGGCTTCATCTTGATGAAGGTCTCGTCGGCCAGCAGCAGCGTCAGGCCGCCGAAGACCATGACGACGACGCCGGTCACCAGCGGCATCACCGCGACGCGCCGCTCGACGATCCAGGCGAGCGCCAGCACGACCAGCGTGGCGATCATCACGGTCGCCGTCGCCGCCATGATGCCGCCCACGTAGTAGGCGACGAGGAAGGCGCCGAGCGGGCCGTAGTCGATGAGTGCCTTCACGCCGTGCCCTCCACGCCCATCAGGCCGCGGGCGAACTGCGTGGCCTCGAAGGGACGCAAGTCGTCCGCCCCCTCGCCGACGCCCAACGCATACACCGGCAGGCCGAAGCGCTCGGCCAGGGCCACCACCACGCCGCCCTTGGCGGTGCCGTCGAGCTTGGTCATGACGAGGCCGGTGACTCCGACCATCTCCTTGAACACCTCGACCTGCTGGTGGGCGTTCTGGCCGACGGTCGCGTCCATCACGAGGATGCAGTCGTGCGGGGCTGCCGGATCGAGCTTGCGGATGACGCGGATGATCTTGCGCAGCTCTTCCATCAGCCCGGCCTTGTTCTGCAGTCGGCCGGCGGTGTCGATGACCAGCACGTCGGCACCCTCGGCACGCGCGCGAGCGAGGGCGTCGTAGGCGAGGCCGGCGGCATCCGCTCCCGGCTTGCCGGCGACGACGGGCACGCCCGCCCGTTCGCCCCAGACCTGGAGCTGCTCGACGGCGGCTGCCCGGAACGTGTCGCCCGCCGCGATGACGACGCGCTTGCCCTCCATCCGCCAGGCGCGGGCCATCTTGCCGATGGTGGTGGTCTTGCCCGAGCCGTTGACGCCGACGACGAGCACGACATGCGGCTTCAACGCGGGGTTCGGCACGAGCGCGCGGGCGGCCGGCGCCAGCGAGCGGGCGATCTCGTCGGCGAGATACAGGCGCACCTCGTCGGCCGTCACCTCCTGGCCGAAGCGCGTCTTGCGCAGCCCGCCGACCAGCCGCTCGGCCGCGGCGGGGCCGAGGTCGGCCTGGATCAGCAGCGTCTCCAGCTCGTCGAGCTGGGCGTCGTCGAGGCGGCGCTTGGTGAAGATCGCGCCGATGCCCTCGGTGATCTTCGCCGTGGTGCGGGCGAGGCCGTCGCGCAGGCGGCGGAACCAGCCGCGCTTCTCGGTGCCGGTGTCGCTCATGGGAATCTCAGGCGGCGATCGCCAGCAGCGCGTCGTCGCGCAGCGCCGTCACCCGGGCGTCGACCACCCTTCCGTCGGCGCCCGCCGCACCCTCCAGCACGACCGGCGCGTAGTGCGCGTCGCGGCCGCGGCCGCCCGATTCCACCAGGACGGCGGCCGCGGTGCCGACGCGGGTCGCGAGGTAGCGGCGGGCAGCCGCGTCGCCGGCAGCGCGCAGGCGCCGGGCGCGCTCGCGGATCGCCGGGCCGGCGACCTGCGGCATGCGGGCGGCGGGCGTGCCGGGCCGCGGCGAATAGGGGAAGACGTGCAGCCAGGTGAGGCCGGCGTCTTCGACCAGCGCCAGCGTGTCGGCGAACATCGCCTCGTCCTCGGTCGGGAAGCCGGCGATGAGATCGGCACCCAGCACCACGTCCGGCCGGAGGCTGCGCGCGCGGGCGGCCACGGCGATCGCCTGGGCGCGGGAGTGGCGGCGCTTCATGCGCTTGAGGATGAGGTCCGAGCCGGCCTGCAGGCTCAAATGGAGATGGGGCATCAGCCGTGGCTCGCCGGCCAGCAGGCGGAAGATGTCTTCGTCCATCTCGGCGGGGTCGAGGGAGGAGAGGCGCAGGCGCGGCAGCTCGGGCACCTGGGCCAGCAGCCGGCGCGCCATCTGCCCCAGCGTCGGGCGGCCCGGCAGGTCGTGCCCGTAGGCGGTGAGGTCCACGCCGGTCAGCACCACCTCACGGCAGCCGCCCTCCACCAGCATGCGCACGCGGTCGACGACGACGCCGATCGGGACCGAGCGGCTGGGGCCGCGGCCATAGGGGATGATGCAGAAGGTGCAGCGGTGGTCGCAGCCCTGCTGGACCTCGACGAAGGCGCGGGCACGGCCCCCGAATCCTTGGGCATCGAAACCGTCGAGCAGATGGCCCGCCGTCTCGCGCAGCCCGGCGATGTCGGCGACCGCGACGCGCGGCGCCTCGGGCGCCGGGGCCAGGGCGTCGGGGCGCAGCTTCTCGGCGTTGCCCAGGACGCGGTCGACCTCGGGCATGGCGGCCCAGCGATCCGGCGCGATCTGCGCGGCGCAGCCGGTGACGACGATGCGGGCATCGGGGCGCTCGCGGCGCAGGCGGCGGATCGTCTGGCGGGCCTGGCGCTCGGCCTCGGCGGTGACGGCGCAGGTGTTGACGACGACGGTGCCGGCCGAGGCGCCCGCCGCCTCGGCATTGGCCTTCATCACCGCCGACTCGTAGGCGTTGAGCCGGCAGCCGAAGGTGACGACCTCGACGGTCATTGCAGCAGCGAAGGGTCGATCGTGCCGGAGAAGGCGGTGGCGATCGGCCCGGTCATCAGGACATGGCCGTCCTTCAGCCACTCGATCTCGAGCGTGCCGCCGTCGAGCACCACCTCGGCCCGGCGCTCGGTCAGGCCGCGGCGGGCGGCCGCGACCAAGGCCGCGCAGGCGCCCGAACCGCAGGCGAGCGTGATGCCGGCCGCGCGCTCCCACATGCGCAGGCGGATGCGCCGGCGCGATTGCACCTCGGCGAAGCCGATATTGGCGCGCTCCGGGAACATGGGATGGCGCTCCAGCACGGGGCCGAGATCGGCGACCGCGACGGCCGCGACGTCCGGCACGAAGAAGGTCGCGTGCGGGTTGCCCATGCTGGTGGCGACCGGGTCCGACAGCGGGCCCACGGCGACCGGCACGTGCAAGGTGTCGCAGGCCTGCGCCAGCGGGATTTCCCGCCAGTCGAGGCGGGCCGGGCCCATGTCGACGGCGATGCGGCCGCCTTCCACCGCCTCGGCGTCGAGCAGGCCCGCCACCGTCTCGATCACCACATGATCGGCGTTGCGCTCGTCCATCAGCAGCCGGGCGACGCAGCGGGTGGCGTTGCCGCAGGCCTGGGCCTCGCCGCCGTCGGGGTTGCGGATGCGCATGAAGGCGTCGGCGACGCTGCTCTTCGCCGGCTCGATGACGATGAGCTGGTCGCAGCCGACGCCGGTGTGGCGGTCGGCGATGACGCGCGCCAGGGCATCGCCGATCGCCGGGGCGCCGGAACGCGCGTCGATCACGACGAAGTCGTTGCCGAGGCCGTGCATCTTGACGAAGGGGAGCGCCGTCATGGCGCTGTTATTAGAGGTGCCGCCGGCACCGTTCAAGGCGTGGCCCCTCTGGGCATGGCCCCTCTGGGCATGGCCGGCCTACAGCCGCTCGCCGCGGGCGAGCCGCGGCAGGTCGCCGACGATGCCCATGGCGTGGCGCATCAGGAAGCGCTTGACGGGCGGCATCCGGTCGACCGCGGCGAGGCCGAGCCGGCGGGCGGCCGCGACCGGCGCCAGGGAATTGGAGAAGAGGCGGTTGAGCCCGTCGGTCGCGGCCGAGAGCAGGGCCGTGTCGACGCGCCGGCGGGCGGCGTAGCGGGCGAGCGGCTCGCCCGAGCCGATGTCGAGCCCGAGGCGGCGGGCATCCATCAACACCTCGGCCAGCGCCGCCGCATCGCGGATGCCGAGGTTGAGGCCCTGGCCGGCGATGGGATGGATGACGTGCAGGGCGTCGCCGACCAGCGCCAGCCGCATCGCCACCGTGCGCTCCGCCCAGAGCAGTCCGAGCGGATAGGAGAAGCGCGCGCCGACCGGTCGCACCCAGCCCCAATGATCGCCGAAGCGGCGCGCCAGCTCCGCCGCGAAGCGGTCCTCGTCGAGGGCCAGCACGCGCGGCGCCTCGGCGGCGGTCTCCGTCCAGACGAGCGACGAGCGATGGGGCGCCTCGTCGGTCGCGGTCATGGGCAGGATGGCGAAGGGGCCGGCGGGCAGGAAATGCTCGATCGCGACGTTGCGATGCGGCTTCTCGTGGGCGACGGTCGCCACGATCGCGGCTTGGCCGTAGGCCCATTCATGGGCACGGATGCCGGCCCATTGCCGAAG
>JBFWXJ010000194.1:0-11232 GCA_050187535.1 Alphaproteobacteria bacterium
CTGCGCTTCGACGGCCGGATCACGAAGTTCGACAACCTGATCGAAGACGACCATCTTCCGGATGTCCGGCGCTGATCCCGGAACGCGCGCCGGCGCCGTCCTGACGGTCGACCGCGGAGCGATCGCCGCCAACTACGGCTTGCTGCGCGCCCGGCTGGGCGGTGCGGAGTGCGCCGCGGTGGTCAAGGCCGATGCCTACGGGCTGGGCGCCGCCGAAGTGGCCCCGACGCTGGCGCGCGCCGGCGCCCGCTGGTTCTTCGTCGCCCATCTCCAGGAGGGTGTCGCGTTGCGTGCCGTCCTACCGGCCGACGCCCGGATCGCCGTCCTCAACGGCATCTGGCAAGGGCTGGAGGATGATTTCCGCGCCCATGACCTCTTGCCGGTGCTGAACGACCTCGGTCAGGTGGCGCTCTGGTCCGCGCGCGCACGCGCCGAAGGGCGGCCGCTGCCGGCGGTCGTGCATGCCGATACCGGCATGTCGCGCCTCGGCCTGCCACCGGGCGAGGTGGCGGTGCTGGCCGACGAGCCCGCCCGGCTCGCCGGCGTCGAGGTGGCGCTCGTCATGAGCCACCTCGCCTGCGCGGACGAGCCCGATCACCCGCTCAACGCCCTGCAGCTTGAGCGCTTCCGTGCCGCTCGGCGCATCGCGCCTGCGGCGCACGCCAGCCTCGCCGCCTCCTCCGGCATCTTCCTCGGTCCCGACTGGCATTTCGCGCTGGCCCGTCCGGGTGTCGCGCTCTACGGCGTCAATCCCACGCCGCATCTCGACAACCCGATGCGGCCCGTCGTCCGACTGGAAGCGCGGATCCTGCAGGTCCGCCGCATTGACCCTGGCGAAAGCGTTGGCTATGGTGCCGCGCACCGGGCCGGGCGACCCACGAAAGTCGCAACGATTCCAATCGGATATGCTGACGGCTTCTTGCGATCTGCGAGTCTGCGGACGAGCTTTCTCGTCGGCGGCCGGAGCGTGCCTGTGTTGGGCCGTGTGTCCATGGACTTGATCACCATCGACGTCAGCGACCTGCCCGACGACGCGGCCCGTCCCGGCACACCGGTCGTCGTCATCGGTGACGAGCGGACGCTGGACGCGGTTGCCGCCGACGCCGGCACCATCGGCTACGAGATGCTTACCGGGCTCGGCGCGCGCTATCGCCGCGTCTACGCCGGATAGGCGCCGCCGCCTTGAGCTTCCTCGCCGCCATCGGCCGGGCGACCCTGCAACTGCTGGGTGCGTGCGGGTCGGTCTTCCTGTTCGCCGCGCAGGCGCTGGCCGTTTCGGTGCGGCCGCCCTGGCACGGCCGGCTGATCCTGCGCCAGATGATCGACATCGGCTTCTATTCGCTGCCGGTCGTCGGCCTGACCGCCCTCTTCACCGGCATGGTGCTGGCGCTCCAAAGCTACACCGGTTTCTCGCGCTTCGCCGCGTCGAGCGCGATCCCGACCGTCGTGGTCATTTCGATCACCCGCGAGCTGGGGCCGGTCATCGCCGGCCTGATGGTGGCGGGCCGCATCGGCGCGTCGATGGCGGCCGAGATCGGCACCATGCGCGTTACCGAGCAGATCGACGCCCTGACGACGCTCAAGACCAACCCGCTCAAGTATCTCGTCGCCCCGCGACTGATCGCCGGGCTGACGATGCTGCCGCTGCTGGTACTGGTCGCCGACGTCATCGGCGTCTTCGGAGGCTACATCGTCTCGATCCACAAGCTGGAATTCAACCCGGCCAGCTATCTCAAGCGGACCTTCGACTATCTCAAGGTCATGGACGTCGTCTCGGGCCTGGTGAAAGCGGCCGTGTTCGGCTTCCTGATCGCCTTGATGGGCTGTTACCACGGCTACCGCTCGAAAGGCGGCGCCCAGGGCGTGGGGACAGCGACGACCCAGGCGGTGGTCACCGCCTCCATCCTCATCCTGCTCGCGAACTACATCGTGACCGAGCTCTTCTTCTCGCGCCAATGACCACGACGCCCAAGATCCGGGTGCGTGGCCTGCGCAAGCGCTTCGGGCCGAAGGTCGTGCTGGACGGCGTGGACCTCGACGTCGCCGCCGGGGAATCGCTGGTCGTCATCGGTGGCTCGGGAACCGGCAAGTCCGTGATGATCAAGTGCATCATCGGCCTCATCCGGCCCGATGCCGGCAGCATCGAGATCGACGGCGAAGAGGTGACCGGCCTCGATACCCGCGGGCGGGAACGTGTCATGGCCCGGTTCGGCATGCTGTTCCAGGGTTCGGCCCTGTTCGACAGCCTGCCCGTCTGGGAGAATGTCGCATTCGGTCTCGTCCAGGGACGCGGCATGGCGCGGCCCGAGGCGAAGAAGGTGGCGCTGCGCAAGCTGGCGGCCGTCGGTCTCGGCGAGCAGGTGGGCGCGCTCTATCCGTCCGAGCTTTCGGGCGGCATGCAGAAGCGCGTGGCGCTCGCCCGCGCCATCGCCACCGAGCCCGAGATCATCCTCTTCGACGAGCCGACCACCGGCCTCGACCCGATCATGGGCGACGTCATCGACGACCTGATCATCGCCTGCGTCAAGGAGCTGGGGGCGACCACCATCACCATCACCCATGACATGCACTCCGCCCGCAAGATCGCGACCCGCGTCGCGATGATCCATGGCGGGCGCATCGTCTGGGAGGGGCCGGCCGCCGCGATCGACAATTCCGGCAGCGCCTATGTCGACCAGTTCATCAACGGCCGGGCGGAGGGCCCGATCAAGATGGAGGTGCGGCCGCTCTGACGGCCGCGCCCCTGTCCCGCTCTGCCGCCATGGCCAAGGGCCAGCCCCGCTACGTCTGCCAGGAATGCGGTGCCACCCACACCAAATGGGCCGGCCGCTGCGAAGCATGCGGCGCCTGGAACACGCTGGTCGAGGAAGCGGTCGTCGAGGCTCCGCCCAAGGGGCTCGGCGGCGGCAAGGGCCGGCGGATCGCCTTCGTCGGCCTCGACGGCTCGGAGACGGAGGCGCCGCGGCGCATCACCCGCATCGCCGAGTTCGACCGGGTGGCGGGCGGCGGGCTGGTGCCGGGCAGCGCGCTCCTGGTCGGCGGCGATCCCGGGATCGGCAAGTCGACCCTGTTGCTGCAGGTGGCCGCGCGCCTGGCCGATGCCGGCGGCGCGCTCTACATCTCGGGCGAGGAGGCGGTCGAGCAGGTGCGCATGCGCGCCCGCCGGCTCGGCGTCGCCGGCAGCCCGGTGGCGCTCGCGGCCGCCACCAGCGTGCGCGACATCGTCGCGTCGCTCGACCAGGGCCAGCCCCCTGCCCTCGTCGTCGTCGATTCGATCCAGACCATGTACCTGGACTCGCTCGATTCCGCGCCCGGCACCGTCGCCCAGGTCCGTGCCTCGGCACAGGAGCTGATCCGGCTCGCCAAGCGCCGCGGCTTCGCGCTCGTGCTGGTCGGGCACGTCACCAAGGAGGGAACGATCGCCGGCCCGCGCGTTATGGAGCACATGGTCGACACGGTCCTCTATTTCGAAGGCGAGCGCGGCCACCAGTTCCGCATCCTGCGCGCGGTCAAGAACCGCTTCGGCCCGACCGACGAGATCGGGGTCTTCGAGATGACCGACCGGGGCCTGTCGGAGGTGCAGAATCCCTCCGCCCTCTTCCTCGCCGACCGCCAGGGCGACGTTTCGGGAGCGGCGGTATTCGCCGGCATGGAGGGCACGCGCCCGATGCTGGTGGAAATCCAGGCCCTGGTTGCGCCCTCCGCGCTCGGCACGCCCCGGCGTGCCGTGGTCGGCTGGGACGGCGGGCGACTGGCGATGATCCTGGCCGTCCTGGAGGCCCGCGGCGGGGTGGCGATCGGGGCGAACGATGTCTATCTCAATGTCGCGGGCGGGCTGCGTATCCAGGAGCCGGCGGCCGATCTGGCCGTCGCGGCTGCGTTGCTGTCGTCGCTGACCGGACGCCCGTTGCCGGCCGCGACGGTGGTCTTCGGCGAGATCGGCCTTTCGGGTGAGGTGCGCGCGGTGAGCCAGACGGAACAACGCCTGAAGGAGGCGAGCAAGCTCGGCTTCGCGCGCGCCCTGATGCCGCCGCAGCGCGGCCGCCGCGCCGTCCGGCCCGCCGACCTGGCAGGCGAGGAGATCGCGACGGTGGCCGATCTCGTGGACCTCCTCGACGGTCCGGAGGCGCCGGCCCGTCGTCCACCGGCGCGACACTGAGCCATGGAGAACGTCAACTGGGTCGACGTCGGCGCGATCGCGGTCGTCGTCATCTCCGCGGTTTTCGCCGTCGCCCGGGGGTTCGTGCGCGAGATTCTTTCGGTGGCGGCCTGGATCGGCGCCGCCGTCATCGCCCTCTACGCGTTCCCGCCGCTCCGGCCGCATGCGCGCGAGCTGCTGGGCCCGACGCTGATCGCCGACATCGCGCTGGGCGCCGTCCTCTTCCTCTTCTCCCTCATCATCCTGTCGCTCATCACGCACGCCATCGCCCGTTCGGTGCGGGGCAGCGCGCTCAGCGCGGTCGACCGCTCGCTCGGGCTCCTGTTCGGCATCGCCCGCGGGGCGCTGCTCGTCTGCCTCGCCTATCTCGGGCTCGTCTGGGCGATGCCCGCCGAAGAGCATCCGCGCGCGGTGCGCGAGGCCCGGGCGCTGCCGCTCGTCCAACGCGGCGCGGATTGGCTGGTATCGATCGTCCCGCCCGACCTGCGGCGCCGTGCCATCGACGAGACCAACCGCCGGGCCGAGCAGGCGCGCGAGGCGGAGCGTACCTATCGCGTGCTGACCAGCCCGCCGCCACGTTCCGACTCGGGCGGCGAGGCGCGGCCGGGCTACCCCTCCGACCAGCGCCAGGGCATGGATCGGCTGCAGCGGCAGATCGGCCAGTAGCTTGCGGCGAGTCGCCACCCTTGCCGGAAAGGGCGTGCGTGACGATTTGGAGACGTCTATAAACCGCTCCCGTCAGTGACGGGCCAACGGACGGCGGAGCAATGCGATGACGGCGCTCACCACCCTCCCGTTCGACGACGACCATCTCAAGGAAGAGTGCGGCGTCTTCGGGATCTTCGGGCACCCCGATGCGGCCGCCCACGTGGCGCTCGGCCTGCACGCGTTGCAGCACCGCGGCCAGGAAGCGGCCGGCATCGTCAGCTACGACGGCGGGCAGTTCCACGCCCATCGCGGCCTCGGCCAGGTCGGCGACAATTTCGGCGCCGAGGAGATCATCCAGACCCTCGTCGGCTCGACCGCCATCGGCCATGTCCGCTACGCGACGACGGGCGCCACCATCCTGCGCAACGTCCAACCGCTGTTCGCCGATTTCGAGTTCGGCGGGCTCGCCATCTGCCATAACGGCAACCTGACCAACGCCTACGCCATTCGGCGCGAGCTGGTTCGGCGCGGCAGCCTCTTCCAGTCGACGTCCGACACCGAGGTGATCGTCCACCTCATCGCCACCAGCCTGCGCGGCAGCGTCGTCGACCGCATGATCGACGCGCTGCACCGCGTCGAGGGCGCCTACTCGCTGGTCGCCATGTCCAGCCGCGAGCTGATCGGCGTGCGCGACCCGCTCGGCGTCCGTCCGCTGGTGCTGGGCAAGCTCGGCCAGACCTGGATCCTGGCGTCGGAGACCTGCGCCTTCGACATTATCGGCGCGGACTTCGTCCGCGACATCGAGCCGGGCGAGCTGGTGGTCATCGACGAGCGCGGCATCCGGAGCCTCTTCCCATTCGCGCGCCACCCCTCGCGCTTCTGCGTGTTCGAGTACATCTACTTCGCGCGGCCCGACAGCATCGTCGAGGGCACCGGCGTCTACGAGGCGCGCAAGCGTATCGGCGCCGAGCTGGCGCGCGAGAGCCATGTCGATGCCGACGTCGTGATACCGGTACCGGATTCAGGGGTGCCCGCCGCGATCGGCTACGCGGGCGCCGCCGCCGTGCCCTTCGAGCTCGGGATCATCCGCAACCACTATGTCGGCCGCACCTTCATCGAGCCGACCGACCACATCCGCCATCTCGGGGTGAAGCTGAAGCACAACGCCAACCGCGCGATGATCGAGGGCAAGCGGGTGATCCTGGTCGACGACAGCATCGTGCGCGGCACCACCTCGACGAAGATCGTCGAGATGGTCCGCCAGGCCGGAGCCACCGAAGTCCATATGCGGATTTCGAGCCCGCCGACGACCCATTCCTGCTTCTACGGAATCGACACGCCGGAGCGCAGTCGCTTGCTGGCTTCGCGCTACGACGTGGCCGGCATGGCCAAGTTCATCGGCGCCGACAGCCTGGCCTTCATCTCGATGGACGGGCTCTACCGCGCCATGGGGCACCCGGGCCGCAATCCCAGGCAGCCGCAGTTCTGCGACGCCTGCTTCACGGGCGACTATCCGACGGCCCTCGTCGATCACGACGGCGGCAGCGTCCCCGCCCAGCTCTCGCTGCTCGCCGAGATCGCCTGAGATCATGACCGAAGCCGCCGCGGCGCGCCTCGCAGGGCGCGTCGCCGTCGTCACGGGCGCCTCGCGCGGGCTCGGCGCCGCCGTCGCTCGCCGCCTCGGCGCGGAGGGCGCCCATGTGGTGCTGGTCGCGCGCACCGTCGGCGGGTTGGAGGAGACCGACGACGCGGTACGCGCGGCGGGCGGGTCGGCGACACTGGTGCCGCTCGACCTGCGCGAAGGCGACCGCATCGACCAGCTCGGTGCCGCCCTCTACGAGCGTTTCGGCAAGGTCGACATACTCGTCTCCGCCGCCGCCGCGCTCGGCAGCCTGACCCCGGTCGCGCATATCCGGCCCGAACACTGGGCCGAGACGCTCGCGGTCAACCTCACCGCGAGCTGGCGGCTCATCCGCAGCCTCGACCCGCTGCTGCGCCTGGCCGATGCCGGCCGCGCGCTCTTCGTCACGGCGGCCGAGGCATCGGGCGAGATCGCCTACTGGTCGGGATACGCCGTTTCCAAGGGCGGGCTCGAGGCGCTGGTGCGTCTCTATGCGTCGGAGCTGCGGCAGACCCATGTCCGGGTGAACCTCTTCGACCCCGGCGCCATGCGCACCGGCCTGCGCGCGGCGGCATTCCCGGGGGAGGATCCCGAGCGCGTGCCGCCGCCCGATCGCGCGGCGGAGGCGATGCTTCCCTACCTGCTGCCCGGCTGTCCCGTCGCGGGTGCCAGGATCAGGATCGAGTGAGACGACTCGTCGCCCTCGGCCTCCTGCTCGCCGCAGCCGCAGCACCGGTCGCGGCATTCGATCTGCAGGCCCATCGCGGCGGCCGAGGGCTATGGCCGGAGAATACGTTGCCGGCATTCGCCGGCGCGCTCTCGCTCGGCGTCGACACGCTCGAGCTCGACGTCGGCGTGACCCGCGACGGCATCGTGGTCATCCACCACGACGACGCTCTCAACCCCGCCACTGCGCGCGGGGCCGACGGCCGCTGGATCGCGGCACCCGGCCCGACCTTGCGCTCGCTGTCGGCGGCCGAGCTCGCGACTTACGACGTCGGTCGCCTCGATCCCGCCTCGCGCTACGCGCGCGGGTTCCCGGACCAGCAGGCCGTGGACGGCACCCGCGTCCCCGCTCTGGCCGACCTCTTCGGCCTCGTGCGGCGGCGCGGCGACGCGAGCGTGCGCTTCAACATCGAGACCAAGATCGCGCCCGACGCGCCCGACCGGACCCTGCCGCCGGACGAGTTCGCGCTGCATCTCCTGGCGGTCATCCGGGAAGCGGGGATGACCGACCGGGTCACGGTCCAATCCTTCGACTGGCGCACCCTCGTCGCCATCCGCCTCGCCGAGCCGGCGGTACCGACCGTTCACCTGACGGTCCAGCAGCGCTGGCGCGACACGATCCGGGGCCCGGACGGAGGGCCGACGGCATGGACCGCCGGCTTCTCGGTCGCCGACCATGGCGGTTCGGTTCCCCGGATGGTCAAGGCTGCGGGCGGCGCCATCTGGTCGCCCTATTGGCGCGATCCGTCGGACGCCGATCTCGCGGAAGCGCGCAGACTGGGCCTGCCGGTCATCGTCTGGACGGTCAACGAGCCGGCCGACATGGAGGCGCTCATCGCCCGCGGTGTCGACGGCATCATCACCGATCGTCCCGACATCCTGCGCCGGGTCATGGCCTCGCGCGGCATGAAACTGCCCGCCGCCGCGCCGCGATAGCCGCACCCGTCACGCCGCCAGGTCGATGGCGGCGCGCACCTGGTCTCGTCTGTCGTACAGCATGGCGATGAACGCGTTTGCGATGCGGTCCGGCGGCCGCCGGCTCGGCACGATCAGGGCGCTAGCCATGCGCACGACCGGATGGAAGGGGCGCGCGACGACGCCCATATGGGCGAAGTCCGGTGCCACGATCGGATTGACCAGCGCCACCCCCAGCCCTCGTGCCACCAGGCGGCACAGGGTCGCGGCGAACTGCGTCTCGTAACGCATCTCGCGCTGGATGCCGGCGACCGCGAAGATTCGGTCGATCTCCAGCCGCGTCGGATCATCATGGCCGAGGGAAAGGAAGCTCTCGCCCGCCAGATCGTGCGGCTGGATCGTCGCCTTGCCGGCGAGACGATGGCCGGGCGGCAAAGCCGCTACCACCGGGACCGACAGGAAATGCTCCGACGAGACCCCGTGGAAGCCGGAGTTCGGCGCCGCGATCCCGATGTCGCAGCGCGCATCCGCCACCCACTCCCAAACGCGCGTCGAGCTGCGGACCTGGAGCGACACGGTCACTTCCGGATAGTCGAGGGCGAAGCGGGCGAGCACGTCGGCCATGAAGCCCTGCGACAGCGCCTGCAGGCACGCGACGCGGAGCTGGCCCGTTCCCACCGTGCGGATGTTGCGCACCGCGACGTGCAGTTCGTCGATGCCGGCGAAGCGCCGCTCGACCTCACGATGAAACGCCTCGCCTTCCGCCGTCGGCACCAGGCGACGGCGCACCCTGGAGAACAGCAGGAAGCCCAATTCCGATTCGAGTGCCGCGATCGCGCGGCTGATGCCGGGCTGTGCGATCCGCAACGCCTCCGCCGCGCGATTGGCGCCGCCATGACGCATCACCGCGCGGAACAGCTCGATGTGCCGCAAGTTCACGGCCACACGATAACACAGAGGTATCAACTGCGCCTAAGGCGGCATTTGACGGCATGACATGCCTCGTGAGAAATGCCGCTCATGCGCGCACCGGCGGCGATCACGCCGCTACTCAACCCCAGGTTGTCTGGATTCCAGTCGCTGGACGGCGCGTGCCGGTACGGGATGGTCGACCTCTTCGAGGGCTGTCCGGCGGCTCGCGCAACGGGGCGGCCGGTCAGCGTGGCCGCCGTCTACGACGGCGTCCCGCTCAACCTGCCGACGTGCGGGCCGGGGATCGAGCGCTTCGGGGAGTGGCTGCCCTACACCCGCTTCGCGGGCCTCGGCGAGGGCGGCACGCCGCTGGTCGCGCTTCCCGAATGGAGCCATGGGCTCGCGCTCGAATCCGTGCTGCTGAAGCGGGAGTCCGCCAACCCGAGCGGCAGCCACAAGGATCGCATGTCGCCTCTCGCGGTCGCCCGCGCCGTGGACGGCGGCGCCCCCGGGGTGATCTGCGCCAGCTCGGGCAACGCCGCGATCTCGGCCGCCCTCTACGCGGCGGCGGCCGGGATCGCCTGCCGCATCGTCACCACACCGGCGCTGACCGATGCCTATCGCCGGTTGCTGGTGCGCGCCGGCGCTGAAATCGTTGCCACGGCGAAGCCGCTGGATCGCTGGCGCCTCGTGGCGGACGCGGTCCGCCAGGACGGCTGGTTCCCGATCACCAACTTTTCGCTTCCCCCCGTCGGCAGCAACCCGTTCGGAGTCGAAGGCTACAAGACGATCGCCTTCGAGCTCTACCTGGAAGCCGGGCCGCTCGACGCGGTCCTGGTGCCCACCTCGCGCGGCGACATCATCTGGGGAATCGGCGCCGGCTACGCGGCACTGGAGGAAGCCGGCCTCCTCCACCGCCCGTCGCCGCGGCTGATCGCGGTCGAGCCGCTGCCGCGCCTGGAGGCGGTCCTGGCCGGCCGCCGCGACGTCCGCGATACCGTCGACGGCGCGACGCGACAATTCTCGACCGCCGGCGCCACCATGACGGACCAGGCGCTGCGCGCGGTCGTCGACAGCGGCGGCACGGCGATCACCGTCGCCGACGAGGCCGCGCTCGCATCGCAGACGACCCTGGCGCGTTGCGGCTTCGACCTCGAGCTCTCATCGGCCGCCGCCCATGCGGCGCTGGTGCCCCTGGCCGCGCGCGGCGACCTGTCCCGCGGCGAGCGGGTATGCCTCATCGCCACCGCATCGAGCGCGCGCGAGCCCGCCGGGGACCCGCTGCCGCCCCTGGTGCCTGTCGCCTGACCTACAGCCCCGGTGCGGGGCAGG
This sequence comes from Alphaproteobacteria bacterium, assembly GCA_050187535.1. Classification (GTDB taxonomy): domain Bacteria; phylum Pseudomonadota; class Alphaproteobacteria; order ATCC43930; family Allostellaceae; genus Allostella. Next base: position 10,314 of record JBFWXJ010000194.1, read on the forward strand.
TGGAAAGCGCGGTCGCGGTATCGAAGATCTCCTGGAAGGACAGGATGCGGCCGTCCTCGACGGTCCAAAAGTCGGCCTTCTCAAGGGTGGCGCAGCCGTCCGTGGTGAGGCTGCGGGTGCGCACCCGCGTGCGGGCGACGATGCGGTTGCCCTGCTGGATGAACTCCAGCGGCTCGTGCTCCTCGATCGACCACTCCTGCGTCAGATGGCCGAGATAGGCGCGCAGCCCGTCGGCACCTTCCCACACACCGCTCGTCTTCATGCGGTCGGGCGGGCCGCAGGATATGAACGTGAAGCGGGGATGAAGGGCCTCGAAGACCGCATCGATCCGGCCCTCCGCATAGTTGCGGTAGACCTCCTTCACGAGCTCCAGGTCGCGCGCCGCGTCGGACATGCCAGCCCTCCGGTCGTATCCGCGCGGGAATATACCACCCCTAGCGGACGGACGCGTACACGCGGCAGTCGACGGGCACGTCAGGGTCGATGTTCACCGCGATCGCCCAGCGCCGGAGCGTTCCCTCGTAGGCCATGCCCGCCTTCTCCATGACCCGGGCCGAGGCGGCGTTGTCGACCTTGCAGAAAGCCCAGGCGCGATAGACACCGGGCTGGTCGAGAGCCACGGCGACAGCGGCCCGCAGCGCCTCCGTCATATATCCCCGCCCCCACAGAGGCCGGGCGAGCACATAGCCGAACATGATCGCATGGCCGTCGTCGGACGGCCGGAAATCGATGGCACCCGCTCCCCGGGTCTCCGGCGCGTCGATGACGTAGGTCCACATTTTTCCCGCCTTGCGCCGCTCGATCGACGCCGCGAGATAGGCGTGGGTATCCTCCATCGTGCGATGCGGGCGCCAGGTCAGGTGGCGCGAGACCTCGGGATCGGCGGTGTAGGCGTGGATCCGCGGCGCGTCCTCGGGAT
>JBFWXJ010000195.1:0-11201 GCA_050187535.1 Alphaproteobacteria bacterium
CGAGGGGGCACCCCCGGTCGGCGGCCGGCCGCTCGACCAGATCAAGCTCATAATGCCGACCTTGGAGGAGGCGGAGAAGGGCGTGCCCGAGATGCGCGAGGCCTGGCGCGACATCTTCGGCGTCTGATCCGGACCCGATCCCGCAGGGGGACATCCCCCTGCGGGACGTCTCGCGCAATCCGGAACGGACCACCCGCCCATGACCGACGCCGCCCTCGGCACCACCGGCCGGCCCGTCTCGATCGCGGGCCGGCTGCGCAACCTCGAGCCCGCGACGCTGCTGTGGCTGGCGCTGGTGGCCGTCCTTCTCGTCCTCGTCGCCTATCCCATGGGCAAGCTGCTGGTCTCCAGCTTCGAGACGCGCGGCACCGGCGCCTTCACGCTCGACAATTACGGCACCGCCTACGGCCGCGCCCGCTATCTCGAGGCGCTGGTCAACTCGCTGAAGCTGGGGACGTTCGCCGCTGGCATCTCCGTCCTCCTGGCGGTGCCCATGGCCTGGGCGGTGTCGCGCACCGACATGCCGGGCAAGTGGGTCGTCTGGCTCTCGGTGCTGGGCGCCTTCATCCTGCCGCCCTTCCTGGCGGCGATCGGCTGGATCCTGCTCGCCGGCCCGAATGCCGGCTTCATCAACCAGGCCTGGCGCTGGGTCACCGGGGCGCAGGCGCCGCTCGTCAACGTCTACAGCTTCTTCGGCCTGTCGCTGGTCATCGCGCTGCATTCCTTCCCGCTGATCTTCATCTTCGTGAAGGCGGCCCTCGACCTCGTCTCGTCGGAGATGGAGGATGCCGCCAACATCCTGGGTGCGGGCACCTGGGCGGCGACGCGGCGCGTCACCCTGCCGCTCGTCTGGCCGGCCATCCTCGGCGGCACCATCGTCGTCTTCCTGGAGACGATCGCCCTCTTCGGCACGCCGGCGATCATCGGCATCCCCGCCCGCATCAACGTCGTCACGACGCAGCTCTGGCAGTTCTTCGAATATCCGGTGCGCGTCGAGGTCGCCTCGGCCTATGCCATGCCGCTGCTCGGCATCACGGTCGCGATGATCGTGGCGCAGCGCCTGCTGCTCGACCGCAAGGGCTTCGTGTCGCAGACGGGCAAGGGTGGCGAGCGGCGGCCAATCCGGCTCGGCCGCTGGCGCTGGCCGCTCTTCGGCTGGTGCGCGCTGGTCGGGCTGCTCGCCGTCGCCATGCCGCTGCTGGTGCTGGTCCAGGCGTCCTTCGCCAAGGGCTGGGGCCGCGGCTTCTCCTTCGACAACCTGACGCTGCGCAACTACGAGTACCTGCTGTTCCGCCACGAGATGGCGATCCACTCGATCTGGAACACGCTCGTCTTCTCCAGCATCGCCGCCACCGCCGCGGTCGCGCTGGCCCTGCTGGTCGCCTACATCGCCCAGCGCCGGCTGGTGCCCTTCGCCGGCGGGCTCGGCTTCCTCGCGATGGCGCCCTTCGTCATTCCCGGCATCGTCATGGCGATCGGCTTCTACGCCGCCTACGCCGCACCGCCGCTCGCCCTCTACGGCACGGCCGCCATCATCGTGCTGGCCTTCACCGCGCGCTTCCTGCCGATCGCCTACGCGAACTCGACGGCGGCGATCCGCTCGGTCCATCCGGAGATGGAGGAGGCCGCGCGCATCCTCGGCAGCGGCCGCGTGCGCACCATCGTGCGCGTCACCGCGCCACTCATCCGCAAGAGCCTGCTCGGCGGCTGGCTGCTCGTCTTCATCGTCTCGGCGCGCGAGCTGTCGGCCGCCGTCTTCCTGGTCGGCCCCAAGACGCTGACCATGGCGGTGCTGATCTACGACCTGAGCGAGGCCGGCAACTTCGAGGTCGTGGCGGCCTTGGGCGGCATCATGCTCGTCATCACCCTGGCGCTCGTCGGCATCGGCATGAAGCTGGTGGGCCGCGACTTCATGCTGCGGAGGGAATAGCGATGCCCCGTCTGGTGCTCCGCCGGCTCGGCAAGGCCTTCGGCAAGGTCACCGTCGTCGACGGCGTCGACCTGGCGCTGGAGGAGGGCGAGTTCGTCTCTCTTCTCGGGCCGTCCGGCTGCGGCAAGACGACGACCTTGCGCATGATCGCGGGCTTCATCGAGCCCACGACCGGCACCATCGAGATGGACGGGCAGACCATCTCGCAACCGGGCTCCGTGCTGCCGCCCGAGCGCCGGCGCATGTCGATGATCTTCCAGAGCTACGCCATCTGGCCGAACATGACGGTGGCGGAGAACGTCGCCTTCGGCCTGAAGCTGCGCAAGCTGGGCTCCGCCGAGGTGACACGTCGCGTCGCCGAGATTCTCGACATCGTGCAGATGGGGCACCTGGCGGGCCGCTACCCGGCCGAGCTGTCGGGCGGCCAGCAGCAGCGGGTGGCGCTGGCGCGTGCCATCGTGGTCAAGCCCGCGGTGCTGCTGCTGGACGAGCCGCTCTCCAACCTCGATGCCAACCTGCGCGAGGAGATGCGCTTCGAGATCCGCCGGCTGCACGACGAGTTCCGCATCACCACGGTCTACGTCACCCACGATCAGGCCGAGGCGATGGCCACCTCGGACCGCATCGCGGTGATGCATGCCGGCCGCATCGAGCAGGTCGATGCGCCGCATGCCCTCTACACCCGGCCGCGCACCCGATTCGTCGCGGGCTTCATCGGCCGCACCAACCTGATCGAGGCGCGCTGGGAGAACGGGCATGTCGGATTCGAGGGCTTCGCCCTGCCGTCGGCCCAGCTCGGCCTGCCGGCCCCGGAGGGCGGCCCGACCGCGACCGTCTCGATCCGGCCGCAGGGCATGCGGCTCCACCGCGCGGCACCGCCCCCGGGGCCGCAGCCGGTGCTGGAGGCGGCCGTGGTCGGCCGCGTCTTCCTCGGCGAGACGTGGGACTACTCGGTGACGCCGGCCGGCAGCGGCGTGCGCCTGCGCGTGGCCGCCCCGCCGCTCGACGTTCACGAGGTCGGCGCGCCCGTGTGGGTGGAGTTCGACCCGCGCCAGATGGCGGTGGTACGCTGAGGGGATGACACGCATCCTGCGCGCGGCCGATCGCCGCCGCATCCCCTGGAAGAACGGCGGCGGCGAGGCCGAGGACATCGCCAGCTTTCCGGCCGATTCGTCGTGGGATCGGATGGACTGGCGCGTCGGCCGCGCCTGGATCGCGGCGTCCGGCCCCTTCTCGATCTTCCCCGGCATCGACCGCACGTTCCTCGTCGCATCCGGCGACGGCGTGACGCTGTCGCCCGACCGCATGCCGCCCGCCCGCCTCGATCCGTCGTCGCCGCCCTTCGCCTTCCCGGGCGACGTCGCGACGGGCTGTGATCTCACGGGTGGCCCGACGGTCGCCTTCAACGTGATGTCGACGCGCGGGCGCTGGTCGCACCGCGTGCAGCGTCGGCGCTGGGCGGGTTCGCTCACGGTTCCGACGGATGCGGCGTTCGCCGTCATGTTGCAGGGATCGGCCCGGGTCGGCGACGCCTCGCTGTCGGAAGGCGACGCGATCGCCGTCGACGGCGCCGTCACGCTGGAAGCCGACGGCGAAGCGGCTGCGGCACTCGTCTTCCTGGCGGCCATCCGGTGACCCGCCTTCTCGCCGCGCTCGCGCTGCTCGTCCTGGCGACCGTGCCGGTGATGGCGGACGAGGCGGTGAAGGTCGACAAGGTCGAGATCGCATCGACGACGCTGCGGCCGGGGCAGCCCCCCGCGCCTGTCGTCCTTGCCGGATGGTTCTCGCGGCCACGCGCATCCGGCCCGGTGCCCGCGATCCTGTTGATGCATGGTTGCAGCGGCCCCGGCCGCAACCAGGCGCAGTGGCGCCGGCTGCTGCATGGCGAAGGCTATGCGGTGCTCGCCCTCGACAGCTTCGGCGGCCGTGGCGTCAAGGAGATCTGCAGCGACTTCTCGCGCGTGACCGACCGCGAGCGCCAGGGCGACGCCTTCGCCGCACTCGACTGGCTGGCGCGCTGGCCCGAGATCCGCGCCGACCGCATCGCCGTGATCGGCTTCTCCCATGGCGGCGGCATCGCGCTCGATCTCGCCACGCGACCGCTCGTCACGTTCCGCCCTTCCGGCGCCGCGGGCTTCCGTGCTTCCATCGCCTTCTATCCGGCCTGCCGGCCGCCGTCGCGCCGCGACGCCGAGTATGCGATCCCCACCGCGATCCTCATCGGCGAGAACGACGACTGGACGCTCGCCCCACTCTGCCGCGAACTGAAGGCCGAGAGCCGGGGCATTCCGATCGAGCTGACCGTCCTGCCCGACGCCCACCACGGCTTCGACGTCGCCGGCCTGCCGGTGACCACGCGGCCCGACGTCCGCAACCTGAACAAGCCCACCGGATGGGGCGCCACCGTCGGCGGCAACGCCGCGGCACAGGTGGAATCCGAGACGCTGGTGAAGGCGTTCCTAGCCCGCCGCATGTGAGCGGCGGCGCATCGCGTCGATATCCTCGATGAGGTCGAACACGCGTCCGGCCGTACCGATCAGCGTGAGGATGCTGCCGCGCTCCCCCGGGCGCGTATCAGGTGCCGACAGCGTCGCGTCGACCGTCGCGACGAGCGTGTCCCGCAGGCCCGGCAGCAAGGCGGCCGCGGGGTGCGACGGATCGGGGTCGAGCGCTTCCAGCGCCAGCTCCATGCGGTCGAACAGAGAATGGGCCAGCGCCGATGCCGCGGGCGACAGTTCCGCCTGCAGGACGTCATGCGCCGCACGGTGGAGCGCCTCGCCGAGATCGGCGACGAGGCCGGCCTCGGCGACGAGGCTCGCCACCCGGCGGCCGTCGGCTTGCGGAAGCCCGCGGTCCAGCGTCCGGGCCGCGAAGCCTGCGATCTCCCGCTCCAGCACGCCGATGGCGGCGCGATGGCGCCCGATGTCGTCGGGTGCGCCGGGGCGGCGGCGGGCGGCGTGGACGAAGAGGGTGGCGGCCCAGGACAACCGTGCGATCTCCCGGCGGATCGCCGGCACCGCGGCCTCGGGCGCCGTCTCGGGGCCGATGAAGCGCGGCACCGAGAAATCCTCGATGTCCTCGGCCGGGGCATGGCCGACCCGCAGCAGCAGGCGCTCGATCGCGCCGATGAAGGGGAACAGCAGTGCCGTGTTGAAGATGTTGAAGAGGATCGAGAACGCGCCGACCGCGACCGGCACCAGCGGATAGGTCGCCGCGCCGTCGGCCGTTACCGGCACGCCCGGGTCGCCGACGATCCAGGCGACGAGTCGGCACGCCGCCGGAAAGACCGGAAACATCGCGGCGACCCCGGCGACGTTGAAGCCGATATGGGCAAAGGCCGCCCGCTTGGCGTCGCGCGTCAGGTTGAGGGCGGCGATGAACGAGGTGACGGTCGTCCCGAGATCGGCGCCGAGGGCACAGGCGAGCGCCGTCCGCCAGTCGAGCACACCAGATGCGCCCAGTCCCATGATGATGCCGATGGTGGCGGAGGACGAGTGGATCAGCGCCGAGATGCCGGCCGCGACCAGCACGCAATAGAGGACCTGAAGGTAGCCGCCGGCCTCCAGCCCCGCGATCGCCGCCATGACCCCGGGCATGTCGCGCAGCGGCCTGAGCCCGCTGGTCAGCAGGCCGAGCCCATAGAACACCAGGCAGAAGCCGAGGATCGCCAGCCAGAGATTGCGGGTGCCGTCGCGGCGCGCGAACACCACGACCAGCGCCGAGAGGCCCGCGCCGAAGAGACCCCACAGGCCGAGCGGCAGGGCGATCAGCGCGTTGGTCAGCGTGGTGCCGATGTTGGCGCCCATGATGACGGCGATCGCCGGCCGCAGGCCCAGCACGCCCGCGTTCACCAGGCCGACCACCATGACGGTCATGGCGGTGCTCGACTGGATGATGCCGGTGATGACGGTGCCGGCCAGCAGCCCGCCCAGCGACGTGCCGGCGACCCGCTGAAGGACGCGGCGCATGCGGTTCACGGCGAGCGCCTGGATGCCCTGGGCCATCAGCTCCAGGCCGAACATGAAGATGCCGAGACCGCCGACGGTCGGGACCAGAAGATCCCGGAAGAGATCGTGGGTCACCGTCGCCCGATCCATGGCCGGAAGCCGGCGCCCGATCCCCGATCGGAGTTGATGGTCGTGCCCCTCTTCCCGCTGGTCGGACTTGGCGCGTCTATCGTGGGACGTCGGGAACCTCGTCGCCCTCCCGCGGCGGCTCCCCGCCTTGGCGCGCTATGATGCGCGCGAAAGCCGCCGGATCGGCCTTCTGCCGGCGGTCCGCGAAGAACGACGCCGTCCGCAATGCCGAAACCTTCTCCGCGACGGCGACCGCCACGAACTGGTTGACGCTGGTGCCGTCCTCGCGGCTGAGCCGCTCCACCTCCTTCTCCAGGGAACGCGGCAGGTGCAGCGAACGGGTCTTTGGCCGGCTCATGCGCTGATCCTCTTCAGAGCATCTCTCGGTAACAGGATTTCCAACCCGAAACGCTCGGGACTGCTCGTGAAGTGCCGGGTATTGAATGTCACTATCGCATCGGCTCGTCCGTTGACGGCGGTTTCGAGAACCATCTCGTCGTTCGGGTCCAGCAACTGTGGGCGCCACAGGAAATAGATGGTCACAGGTTCTGCCGAGGCGAGAAGTGTATCGACGAAAATCTGAGCTTCCGTCCTGCTGAGCCCTGCAGCAGCGCGATGCGCCTTGTCGGTACATTTGCTTTCGTACTCGATAGCCAACGGCACCGACAGCAGGAGCGTCGCCTCGCGCCGCATCGCTGCCAGAACAATTGCCGCCGATGCTCCTTTCGGGCTGCGCATGGCGGCAACGATCACGTCGGTGTCGAGAACGAACCTGGCTCGACTCACGACATCACCGGTGTCGGGGCGATGGGCGTGAGGCGGGGCTGATCTGCGCGCGCTTTCTCAGCCGCCCTCGCCGTGCTTCCACAGCACCTCGCGCTTGCCGACGTGGTTGGCGGTGCTGATGACGCCGGCCGCCTCCATCCGTTCGACGAGGCGGGCGGCGCGGTTGTAGCCGATCTGCAGGTGACGCTGGATGAAGCTGGTCGACGCCTTGCGCTCGCGGATGACGACCTGGACCGCCTGCTCGTAGAGCCCGTCGCCGTCCTCGTCGTCGCCGCCGCCCGACGACCCGCCGCCCTCGCCCGGGGTCAGCTCGTCCTCGGTCACCTCGTCGAGATAGGCGGGCTCGCCCTGCGCCTTCAGGAACTTCACCACCTCCTCGACCTCGTCGTCGCGGACGAACGGGCCGTGGACGCGGGTGATGCGGCCGCCGCCCTGCATGTAGAGCATGTCGCCGCGTCCGAGCAGCTGCTCGGCGCCGGCCTCGCCCAGGATGGTGCGGCTGTCGATCTTGGAGGTGACCTGGAAGCTGATGCGCGTCGGGAAGTTGGCCTTGATGGTGCCGGTGATGACGTCGACCGACGGGCGCTGGGTCGCCATGATGATGTGGATGCCGGCCGCGCGCGCCATCTGCGCCAGCCGCTGGATCGCCGCCTCGATGTCCTTGCCGGCGACCAGCATCAGGTCGGCCATCTCATCGACGACGACGACGATGAACGGCAGCGGCCTCAGGTCGAGCGGCTGCTCCTCGAACACCGGCTCGCCCGTCTCCGGGTCGAAGCCGGTCTGCACCTTGCGCTTGCCGTCCTCGCCGCGCCTGGCCATCTCGGCGAGACGGCCGTTGAAGCCCTCGATGTTGCGCACGCCCAGCTGCGACATCGCGCGGTAGCGATTCTCCATCTCGCGCACGGTCCACTTGAGCGCGACGACGGCCTTGCGCGGATCGGTGACCACCGGGGCCAGCAGGTGCGGGATGCCGTCGTAGACCGACAGCTCCAGCATCTTCGGGTCGATCATGATGAACTTGCAGCGGTCGGGCGGCAGCCGGTAGAGCAGCGACAGGATCATCGCGTTGATCCCGACCGACTTGCCCGAGCCGGTGGTACCGGCGATCAGCAGATGCGGCATGCGGGCGAGGTCGGTGATCACCGGCGTGCCGCCGATGTCCTTGCCGATCGCCAGCATGAGCTGGGCGGACGTCTTCTCGTAGGCGTCGGCTGCCAGCAGCTCGCGCAGCCACACCGTCTCGGCCTTGCGGTTCGGCAGCTCGATGCCGATGACGTTGCGCCCGGGGACGACGGCGACGCGCACGGCGAGCGCGCTCATCGAGCGGGCGATGTCGTCGGCCAACCCGATCACCCGGGACGACTTGGTGCCGGGTGCGGGCTCCAGCTCGTAGAGGGTGACGACCGGGCCGGGCCGCACCTTAACGATTTGGCCCTTTACCCCGAAGTCCTCCAGCACGCCCTCGAGGATGCGGGCGTTGTTGGCGAGTGCCGCCTCGTCGACGCCGGTGTCGATGACGGGCGGAATGGGTGCCAGCAGGTCGAGCGGCGGCAGCCGGTGCTCGCCCTCGACGGAGAGGTCGAGGGCCGCCTGCCGGCCCTGGGCGGCGGTCGGCTTCTTCGCCGGCGGCTTCTCGCGCCGGGTCGTCAGCTCGACGGCGACCGGGGCCCGCGGCGCCGGCACGTCGGGTGCGGCGGCCGGCGGGGGCGCCATCGCGGGGGCCGGCCGGCGCGGCTCGTCGTCGTCCTCCGGGTCGGGGTCGGGCACAGCGGGGCGGCGGGTGAAGACCGGCTCCATGCGCTCGCCGGCGGCGGCACGCGGCTCGGCCACGGGCGCGCGGGCGACGTTGCGCGGGGCCGTCGGCGGCGGGGGCGCGGTGCGGCGGCCGCTCCACTGGCCGATCAGCCAGGCACCGAGACCGCCGACCGCGCGGCCGAGAATGCCGAGCCCGGAGCCGGTGTGCCGGCCGACGGTCGCCCATTCGCCGCGCGACAGGCCGAGGACATAGGCGCAGCCGGCGACGGTGGCCCCGGCCGCGAGCACCATCGCGACGGCGAGGCCGACCGGCCCGATCGTCGCTTCGAGCCCACCCATGCGCTGCAGCAGCAGGGCGCCGGTGAAGCCGCCGAAGCCGCCCTGGAAGGCCCAGCCCGCCGGCACCGGGGCGATCGCGGTCACCGCCGCGAGGCCGAGCAGCGTGGGGAAGAAGGCGATGAGCCGGAAGGCGGCGTGCCCGAGGCTGCGATGGGCGGCGAGCCGCCAGCCCCAGGCGAGCAGCACGAGCGGCACGAAGAGCGCGGCGACGCCGACGCTCTGCCACAGGAGGTCGGCCGCATAGGCGCCGGTGCGGCCCATGAGGTTGCGCACCGGGGCGTCGACCGCCCGATTGAAGGACGGATCGCCGCGATCGTACGAGCCGAGCGCCAGCGCCGTGGCGACGCCGAGCGCCACCAGCGCCACGCCGGCGAGCTCCTCGCAGCGGCGGCGCAGGAAACGCGCGACGGTCTCGGTGCCGCCGGCGGCGCGGTCCATCAGGCCGCCCGCCGCCGCACCGCGCATGCCACCCTTGGCCATCGCCCGCTTCAGCCGAGCACGCGGCCGAGCCGCGCCAGGCCGGAATCGACGGCGTCGGCGTCGTGCACCAGCGCCACGCGGATATAGGGGTCGCCGATGTTGGTGCCGTCCGCGCCCGGACGGGCGATGTACCCTCCGGGAACCACCTTGATCGCCGCCTCGGTCCATAGCCGACGGGCGGCCTCCTCGCCGTCGCCGACGTCGAGCCACAGGAAGAAGCCGCCGGGCGGGCGATAGAAGGAGAAGCGGCCGCCCAGATGGCGCTCGGCGATGTCGATGTTGCGGCGGTAGCGCTCGCGGGTCTCGACGACGTGGCCCTCCTCGTTCCACAGCTCGGTCGCGGCCGCCATCAGCGGCAGCGGCATGGCCGGGCCGCCGAACGAGCGCAGCCGCAGGAACTGCTTCAGCAGCTGGGCATCGCCGGCGACGAAGCCGCTGCGCAGGCCGGCCGCGCTGGAGCGCTTGGAGAGCGAGTGCATGACCAGCACCCGGTCCGTGTCGCCGCCGAGCGCGGCTGCGGCCTCGAGCGCGCCCGGCGGCGGGAGGGCGTCGTAGATCTCGGCGTAGCACTCGTCGACCAGCAGCACGAAATCGTGGCGGTGCGCCATCCCTATCAGCCGCTTCAGGTAGTCGATGCCGGCCAGGGCCCCCTGCGGGTTGGCGGGCGAGCAGAGATAGAAGAGGGCGCAGCGGTCGAGCGCATCGGGGTCGATCGCGTCGAGTTCGGGCAGGAAGCCGGTCTCGGTAGTCGCCGCCAGGAACACCGGCTCGGCCCCCGACATGCCCGCCGCGGCGCCGTAGACGTGATAGTACGGGTTGGGCAGCAGCACCGTCGGGCGACGCCCGCCCTTGGCTTGCGGGACCACGAGTTGGGCTACGAGGAACAGCCCCTCCTTGGTCCCCGCGAGCGGCAGGACGTGACGCTCGGGGTCGATCATGCCCGCAGGCAGCCCGTAGCGCCGCTGCAGCCACCCGGCGACCGCTTCCCGGAACTCGGGCGTGCCCTCGTTGGGCGGATACCGGTTCCAGAGATGGGCGTTGCGCGCCACCGACTCGGCCAGCACCGGCGGCGGGGCGAACTGCGGATCGCCCGCGGACATCATCAGCGGCGTCTCGTTGGCGACGGGCTTGATCCCGGCCAACAGGTCGGCGAGCCGCCGGAAGGGATATCCCCCCAGCGTCTCCAGGCGTTCGTTCAGCATAGCGCGCGATTCCCCCGCAGCTGGGGATCGTAGCGTCGCGGGCCTGCTGAAACAACCGCATAGGGCTTTCGGTTGCCATGCCGGTTCGGCCGCAGCGCCGGCCTCGCTGCCCGCGCGATGACGATGGCGTTGCACTTCCTGGTCATGAAACGCATAGTTGCCCGCCATCGCCTCCCTCTTTTGCGAAGGATCGCCGATGCGTCTCGCCGCCGCTCTCGCACCCATCGCCGTCGCGCTCGCCGCCACCGCTTCCCTGGCCCAGGCACCCACGACGATCCGGGTCGCGATCAACGCGGACATCCGCACCAACGACCCCGGCGTCAATCGCGACGGCAACACCGACGCGGTCATGATGCATGTGCTGGAAGGGCTCGTCGGCCTCGACGAGAAGGGCGATGTCGGCCCCCTGGCGGCCGAGAAAATCGCCGTCTCGGACGACGGGCGGACCTACACCTTCACGCTGCGCGAGGGCATGCGCTTCCATAACGGCGCCCCGGTCACCGCCGCCGACGTGGGCTGGACCTGGAAGCGCTACCTCGACCCCGCGACGAAGTGGCGCTGCCTCTCGGAGTTCGACGGCAAGGGGCTGACGAAGATCGAGGCGGTCGAGACGCCCGATCCGCGCACCGT
>JBFWXJ010000196.1:0-11161 GCA_050187535.1 Alphaproteobacteria bacterium
GGCGACGGGCTGGCGCTCGCACGGTCGCTGCGCGTCGAGCGGGACCTGCCGCTCATCCTCTATTCCGACCACGCCCAGCCGATTGATCGCATCGTCGGGCTGGAGGTCGGCGCCGACGACTTCGTGGCCAAGCCGTTCGAGCCGCGCGAGCTGCTGGCTCGCGTCCGCGCCGTCCTGCACCGCGCCCGGCCGCACGACGAAACCCTGCAACATGCCCTGCATGGCTTCATCCGCTTCGACGACTGGGAGCTGAGCCTCGGAGCCCGTACGCTTCGCCACCCCGGGCGGGGAGCGGTCGCCCTGACGCGCGCCGAGTTCGGCCTGCTGGCGGCTTTTCTCGACCATCCGGGCCGGGTGCTCACGCGCGAGCAGCTCGTCGCCATGGTGCATGTTCACGCGGGCGATGTGTTCGACCGCAGCATCGACGTGCAGGTGCTGCGCCTGCGCCGGAAGATCGAGGCGGATGCGCGCGTGCCGGCACTGATCCGAACCGTGCGCGGCGCGGGATATCTCTTCTCGGCCGCGGTCGAGCGCCGGTAGGGCCAGCCCGCCGGCGCCCGCGCGGGCGAGGTCATTCGGAGAGCGGCTGGTAGCCGGCGCCGTGGTCGACACCGACGAAGCCGGGGCCGCGCACCGGGAAGCTCATCTCATGGCTGGAGCCGAGGAAGGCGGTGGACGGCGCTGGCTGCCGCGCATCGTCCGGCGCGATCCTGCCCGCCCTTTCCTGGCCGGTGAAGCCGGGCTGTCGGATCGGGTAGCTCTGGCCGCTGTCTGGCCCGGGCGTGCCGGCGACGGGCGCTGGCTGCGGGATGGTCGGCACGATCGTGCCCCCGACGTCGCGGCCGACGAAACCGCGCTGTGCTACGGGGTAGTCGGCGGCCGCGGCCGTCTGCGCCGCGGCGGCGAGCGAAAGGGCGGCGAGCAGGGCGGCGATTCTGGTCATGACTGGTTCTCCTGGAGGAGGCCGCGTCGGTCGCGGCCGCTACGTCAGGGAGGTGGGGCCGCGCGGTTTCCGGGCGATGTCGGCGGCCCGGGAATCGCGTTACCGTCGCAACAAAGCCGCCCCGGAGGAGATCCCCACCCATGCGCATCGCCGCGATCGAGGACCTGCACGCCGACGCCGGCTGGCGGACCTATTCGTTCCTCAAGGTCACGACCGACGACGGCATCGTCGGCTGGTCGGAGTACTCGGAGAACTACGGCAGCGCCGGGCTGACGGCGGTGATCCGGGCGCTGGCGGCCCAGCTCGTCGGCACCGACCCGCGGCCGGTCGAGAAGATCACGGCGATGCTCTACGGCCAGACGCGCCAGGCGCCGGGCGGGGTCAACGCGCAGGCGATCGCGGCCATCGAGAACGCGCTGCTCGACGTCAAGGCGCGGGCGATCGGCGTACGCGTGTGCGAGCTGTTCGGCGGGCCGGTGCGCGAGCGGCTGCCGCTCTACTGGTCGCATTGCGGCACCTACCGCGTGACCTATCCCGGGCTCTGCGGCGTGAAGCCCGTCGCCAGCCTCGGCGACATCGTCGACCTCGGCCGCGAGGTGCGGGCGAAGGGTTATTCCTCGCTCAAGACCAACATCCTGCGCTTCGACGGCGGCCGCGCCAGCCTGCACATGCCGGGCTTCGCGCGGGGCGGCGAGGGGCCGGAGATCAATGTCGACCGCGGGCTGACGCGCGCCGTCGACGAACTGCTGGGCGCGTTCCGTGAAGGGGCGGGGCCGGATGCCGGCCTGCATCTCGATCTAAACTTCAACTTCCGCACCGAGGGCTACGTCCGCATGGCCCGCGCGGCGGCGGCCCACGACCCGACCTGGGTCGAGATCGACCTGTTCGAGCCGGAAGCGCTGGCCCATATCCGCAAGGTTGCGGGCGTGCCGATCGCATCCGGTGAATCCCTCTTCGGCCGCCGCGGCTTCCTGCCGTATCTGGCCGCCGGCGCCATGGACGTCGCCATCGTCGACGTGCCGTGGAACGGCCTGGCGGAGTCCCTCAAGATCGCCGCCATGGCCGACGCGCACGAGATCAACGTGGCGCCGCACAATTTCTACGGCCATCTGTCGACCGCGATGAGCGCCCATTTCTGCGCCGCGGTGCCGAACTTCCGCATCATGGAGATCGACGTCGACGACTGCCGCTGGCGCGACGAGTTCTATACGCCCGTGCCGGTGATCGAGGACGGCTGCCTCTTGCTGCCCGAAGGTCCGGGCTGGGGCGTCGCCGTCAACGAAGCCGCCGTCCGGGCGCGGCCGGCGAAGCGGTAGCCCCCGGGCCGGATCAGCGGCGGCCGGCCCTGCGGCTTCCCACCCTGCCCCGGAGCGGAGCCGGTGTCGGGTCGGGCAGGGGGCCGGCGACCGGAAGGCCGACCATGTGGTGGTCGGGGATCGTCCCCGACTGGCCCGCGCGTAGCCAGCCGCCGGCGACGCGCCGGCACGGCGTCCATCCGGGACCGCCGTCCATCACCAGGTAGGCGCCCACGGGCAGCCCGCCCAGTGCGTCCGCGGTGCGATAGGTATGGGGGTAGAGCGCCGTATGGTCCGCCATCGCCATCTCCGCCGTCGCCCGGAAGCCGTCGAATGCGCGGCTTTTAATCCGGGCTCCTCACGACAACGTGGATCGGCGGGAAAAGCAGCATCGCAGCATGTGAGAACTTACTTCATAAGCCAACGAATTTGCGCCGATTTCGAGTGGGTTCCGGTGCTTCCGGCGCTGTCTGCGGCGAATTTCCCGGCCGTTACGCTGCGTTCGCGAACCCGGCGAGGTCGGGGATTGGGCGGCTGGTGGCCGCATCGGCGGCGAGCAGTCTCTCGAGCGCGCGGGCAGCGCCGAGCAGGAAGCGGTCGCCGCCGCGCGGGCCGACGAGTTGCAGGCCGAAGGGCAGGCCCTTCTCGTCGCGGCCGCAGGGGATCGAGACCGCGGGGTGGCCGGTCATCGAGATGGCGTAGGTGATGCCCGACGTCGCGAAGTAGTGGGCGAGCGGCATCCCCTCCATGTCGGTCGGATAGAGCTGGTCCTTGGGGAAGGGCGACATCGCCTGGGTCGGCGCGATCAGCAGGTCGTGGCGGCCGAAGAACTCCTGGAAGGCGCGGTAGACGCGGGTCTGGGCCGCCTGGGCGGCGGCGAAGTCGGCCAGGCTGTAGCGCAGGCCCTCTTCGTAGTTGTTGCGGGTGTTGCGCCCCAACAGGTTCGGGTCGCGCTCGTAATGTGCGTTGAAGTTGGTGAGGAAGTTGACGCAGCGCACGACGCGGTAGGCCTGCTCGATGCCCTCGAAGTCCGGGTTCTCCTCGACCGCGGCGCCGAAGGCGCCGGCGATGCGTGCGACGCGATCGGTGAAGACGCGGCGGATCGAAGGCGCGATCGGCGTGAAGCCGAGATCGACCGAAAAGGCGACCCTGAGGCGCGCCAGGTCGGTCTCGGGCGGCGTCGCGAGGACGGCTGCTGCGGCGGCGTCGAGGCGCGGCGAGGCGAGCGGGTCGCGGGTGTCGCCCGAGGCCAGCACGGAGAGGAAGAGGGCGGTGTCCGCCACGTCGCGCGCCATCGGCCCCTGGACGGAGATCGGCGTCCAGCCGACGCGGCGCTTCTCGGACGCGACGAGGCCCGCCGACGGGCGGTACCCGACCACGCCGCACCACGCTGCCGGCTTGCGCAGCGACCCGCCGGTGTCCGAGCCATGGCAGAGCGGCAGCATCGAGAGGGCGAGCGCGACGCCCGAGCCGCCCGACGAGCCGCCGCACGACAAGGCCGGCGCGAAGGGATTGCCCGTCGCCCCGTACACGTCGTTGGTGGTGTTGCCGCCCGTGCCGAACTCGGGCGTGTTGGTCTTGGCGACGACGATGCCGCCCGCCGCCTTGATCGCGGCGACCAGCCGCTCGTCCTTCTCCGGCACGTGGCTGCGGAACATCGGCGAGCCGTAGGTGGTGCGCAGGCCCTCGGTGTCGTTGAGGTCCTTGATGCCGACCGGCAGGCCGTGCAGCGGCCCCAGCCGATCGCCGCGCATCACCGCCTGTTCGGCGTCGCGCGCGAGTGCCATCCCGCGCTCGAAGTCGCTGGCGACGATCGCATTGACGGCGGGGTTGGTCGCCGCGATGCGCGCGATGCAGCTCTGCAGCAGCTCGACCGGCGAGAGGGCCTTCGTCCCGATGAGGCGTCGCAGGACGACGGCGGGAAGGTCGCAGGGCTCGGTCATCGGCGGCTCCGGAAGATGGAGCGCCGATGGTAGTGGCGGTGCTAGGTCAGCGCCAGCGACGCCCACGCGAGCGCCGACCCCGATATCGCCATCGCAGCAACCGTCGCGACGCCACAGGCGCGCAAGCGTGCAACCGCGGTCCCGGCCGCGATGCCGGCCAGCAGCTGCAGCGGGACCAGCGGTAATGCCGCAAAGATGCCGGTCGCAGGAATGGCGACGGCGGCCGGAAGCACCGCCAGCAGCCAGAAGAGGCGGGTGGTGAGCCAAGTGTCCTCGGTGCGCGCCAGCGTCAGGTCGCGGGCGCGGTGGCCGACACTCGGCGCGCGGGTGAGATCGGGGGCGAATGCTTGGTACGTCACAGCCTTGGGGAAACGTGGCGGCGCGGCAACGGTTCCGGCGACTGGACGGCGAGTCGAACGCATCGCCCCAGTGTCATGTGATTCCCGCGACATGGCTCGCGAAATTTCGCGGGCCGCGACGCCCGAGTCAATAAGTCACTGCACGGAATCGGTGCGACCTCCCGCGCGAGGGGGCGCGGGGGTCGGCCGGGTCAGTGGAAGATGCGCCCCTCAGTTGAAGAAGCGCGATGGACGGAACGTCTCCAGCTCGGGCCGCTCGAGGCCGCCGACGATCTCGTCGGCGACGCACTTGCCGATGAAGGGCGACATGGTTGCGCCGCTATGGGTGATGGCGAGGTAGTAGCCCTCGTTGCGCGGCAGGGGCCCGATGCAGGAGAAGCCGTCGCCCGGGATGGGACGCACGGTGATTCGCGCAGCCTCCGCCTGGACGTCGCCGATGACCGGCAACAGGGCGCGAGCACGGTCGACCAGCTCCTTGGCCCAGGGCATGGTCGGGGACACGGGCGTGTCCGGCTGCATCTCATCGTCGGCGGGGCCCCAGTGCATCATGAGCCGGCCGGCGCCGTCGGGACGGATCTGGATATGGGGCGAATGGAGCACGCGCGACAGCGTGCTCGACGTCGGCGGCGTGAAGACGAGCAGGCCGACGGTCGGGGCCAGGGGGATGTGCAACCCCATCTCGCCGATCGCATCGTTGGCCCAGCGGCCGGCGCAGTTCACGACCACGTCCGCCCCATGCACCGTGCCGTCGGCGGTCTTGACGCCGGTCACCTTGCTGCCGGACAGGACGACGTCGAGCACACGCGTCGCGCAATGCACCTTGGCGCCATGGCGGATCGCCCAGCGGATCATGTGGCCGGCATAGACGACGGGGTCGAGCCAGCCTTCCTCGGTGTACCAGACGATCGGCGCGTCGCCGACCAGCCGCTGGTCGACGTCCGGCTCCAGCTCGGCCAGGTCGCGGGCGGTGATCCACTGCGCGGCATAGCCCCAGGCCTTGAGGCGGTCGACGTGGCGGCGCTGCTCCTCCTGCTCCGGCGCCGTCAGGAACCACTCGACGTTGCCGCCGCCGTGCCACCAGGGGGTGGCGCCCAGCTCCTCGCGCAGGGCCGCGTGGGCGCGCATGCCGGCGACGTTGAGGTCGTGGTAGGGCCGGGGCGGCTTATGGGTGGCGTTGGTGTAGGCGAAGCTGACGCCGGACGTGCCGCCGCCGATCCGGCCCGCTTCCAGCACGGTCACTTCCGCGCCCGCCTTGGCGAGCCGATAGGCGACGGACGCGCCGACGACGCCGGCGCCGACGACGATGACTTTCGACAAGGCAGGGTCTCCTTCGGGAACGGCGCCGGCGCCCTCCGGCGCTCAGCGCGGGTGGTGGCAGGCGAGCAGGCGGTCGCCGCCCGCGGGTGCCAGCGGCGGCTCGACGGTGCGGCAGAGGTCGGTGGCGGCGGGGCAGCGGGGATGGAAGCGGCAGCCGGCGGGCACGCGCATGGCGCTCGGCACCTCGCCCACGAGCACGCTGCGGCCGGTCGCGGCCTCCGGATCGGGCACCGGGATCGCGGTCAGCAGCGCATAGCTGTAGTGGTGCATCGGGTGGCCGAACAGCGCGTCGACCGCCGCCATCTCGACGATCTTGCCGAGATACATGACGGCGACGCGGTTGCTGACGAAGCGCACCGACGACAGGTCGTGCGAAATGTAGAGATACGTCAGGTGCAACTTCTGCTGCAGCTCGACCAGCAGGTTCAGGATCTGCGCGCGCACGGAGACGTCGAGCGAGGACACGGGCTCGTCGCAGATGACGAACTCCGGCTCGACCGCGAGCGCGCGCGCGATGCCGACGCGCTGGCGCTGGCCGCCCGAGAACTCATGCGGATAGCGCCACGCGTGGTACTCCTCGAGCCCGACCAGATGCAGCAGCTCGACCAGCCGGTCGTGCCACTCGGCTTCCGGCACGTGACGGTGGACGCGGAACGGCTCCAGCAGCGTCTGCGCGATCGTCCAGCGCGGGTTCAGCGACAGGTACGGATCCTGGAAGACGTACTGCATCCGCCGGCGGATCTTCAGCTCTTCCTCGCGCCTGCCGTCGGCGAAGACGCGCAGCACGTCCGTGTCGCCGAAGAAGGCGCTGCCCGAGGTCGGCGCTACCAGGTGCAGCATGGTACGCGCCGTCGTCGTCTTGCCGCAGCCGCTCTCCCCGACCAGCCCCAGCGTCTCGCCGCGGCGGATGGTGAAGGAGATGTCGTCCACCGCCTTGATCTCGCCGGTCTGGCGCGAGCGGAAGACTCCGCGCTTGCGCACGGGATAGAGCTTGCGCAGGTGCTCGACGCGGATGAGGTCGAGATCGGTCACTGCGCCCGCCCCACGCTGCCGCGCTTGAGGCAGGCGACGGTGTGGCCGGGGCCGAAGGGCGTCGCCTCCGGCATGATGCGCCGGCATTCCTCGCCCGCTTCCGGACAACGCGGATGGAAGCGGCAGCCGGTCGGCGGGTCTATGAGGTTGGGTGGGCGGCCGGCGATCACCGGCAGCCGGCGTTCGGCGTCGCCGGCGTAGCTGTGGTCGACGCGCGGCATGCTCTCCAGCAAGGCGCGGGTGTAGGGGTGCTGTGGCGCGCGGAAGATGGTGCGCGCGTCGGCGGTCTCGCAGATGCGGCCCGCATACATGACGGTGATGCGGTCGGCCATGCGCGCGACGACGCCCATGTCGTGCGTCACCAGCACCATCGAGGTGTGGAAGCGCTCCTTCAGCTCCAGCAGCAGGTCGAGGATCTGCGCCTGGATGGTGACGTCGAGATTGGTCGTCGGCTCGTCGGCGAGCACGAGGGCCGGGTTGCAGAGCAGCGCGCGGGCGATGCAGACGCGCTGCTTCATGCCGCCCGACAGCTCGTGCGGGAACTGCCGCAGCCGGGTGCCGGGATCGGTGATGCCGACCAGCCGCAACAGCTCCGTCACCCGGTCGTCGGCCTCGCGCCGTCCGACCTTCTCGTGCCAGCGCACGATCTCGCCCAGCTGCTCGCCGATCGAGTAGATCGGGTTGAGGGAGTAGGCGGGGTTCTGGAAGACCATCGCCATGCGCTTGCCGCGCACCGCCGTCATCGCCCGGTCCGACTTGGCGAGGATGTCCTCGCCCTCGAAGACGATGCGGCCGCCGACGACGCGGGCCGGCCGCGGTGCCAGGCGCAGCAGCGTCAGGCTGGAGACGGTCTTGCCGCTGCCGGACTCGCCGACGAGGCCCAGCGTCTCCTGCGGCTGCACCTGGAAGTCGACGCCGTCGACGGCGCGCACGACGCCGGCGCCGGTGAAGAAATGGACCTGCAGCGCTTCGACGGAGAGGAGTGGAGCGGCGGCGTCCGGCATCGCCCTACTGCTTAAGCCGCGGGTTGAAGGCGTCCGACAGGCCGTCCGCCAGGAGGTTGAAGCCCAGCACGGTGATGAAGATGGCGCTGCCGGGCGCGATCGAGGCCCACGGCGCCACCTTGAGCGCCTCGTAGTTGAAGAAGAGGAGCTGGCCCCAGCTGATCGCCTTGGGGTCGCCGAACCCGAGGAAGCTGATCATCGCCTCGGCGAGGATGGCACCGCCGATGCCGAGCGCCACGATGACGACCAGCGATGGCATGGCATTGGGCAGGATGTGGCGCAGGATGATGTCGCGCCGGGTGGTGCCGATGCAGCGCGCCGCCTCGACGAACTCCATCTCCTTGAGGCGCAGGAACTCGGCCCTGGTCATGCGCGCGATCGACGGCCAGCCGAACAGGCCCAGCAGCAGGATGATGGTCATGAGGTTGAGGTAGGGCACGCTCTCCAGGGGCGTGCCGACGACGACGATGCCGAAGAGCCGCACCACGGCGAGGATGACGATAAAGACCGGGATCACCAGGAAGAATTCGGTGAAGCGCATCAGCAGCTCGTCGGCGATGCCGCCGAGATAGCCGGAGATGCCGCCGACCAGCACCCCGACGACGGAGGCGACGGCCATCGCGCCGATGCCGACGGCGAGCGCCGTCGGCGCGCCGTAGACGACGCGGGTCAGCACGTCGTAGCCCATCCGGTCGGTGCCGAAGAGATGCGCCCATGTCGGCCCCTCGCGCGAGCCGAAACGCAACATCGCCGACTGGTCGTTGGCGTCGTAGGGGGCGATCCAGGCGCAGGTCAGCGCGACGACGACGACGAACAGCACCAGCGAGAGGCCCAGCATGCCGGTGCGGTTGCGCCGGAATCGCTGCCAGCCCTGGCGCCACATGCCGGGTGGCCGCGCGCGGACGGCCGATGCCTTGCCGGCGGGGAGGGCCGTCCCGGTCATTCGAGCCGGATCCGGGGGTCTATCAGGACATAGGCGATGTCCGTCAGCAGGGTCGCCGTCACCAGCATGACGGTGATGACCATCGTCTCGCCCATGATGATGGGATAGTCGAGCTGCTGGATCGCCTGGATGTAGAGGAAGCCCAGCCCCGGCCAGGTGAACACCGTTTCCGTGACCGGGGCGGTGCCCAGCATCAGGCCGAAGAGGATGCCGAGATAGGTCAGGACCGGGATGAAGGCGTTGCGCACGGCGTGGCGATAGACGACGCGGCGCTCCGGCAGGCCGCTGGCACGCGCCGCCATGATGAAGTCGTGGCGCAGCACGTCGACCATGTTCGAGCGCATGAGCAGGGTCAGCGTCGCGGTGTTGAAGAAGGCCAGCATCGCGACCGGCAGGGCCATGTGCCACAGCCCATCGATCAGCGCGCTGCCCATCAGCATGCGCCGCGTCGAGTAGGCGCCGTAGCTGGGGAAGATGCCGAGCCAGTACGAGAAGACGAGGATGAGGACGATGCCGACGAAGAAGCCCGGCAGCGACTGGCCGAGCAACGCGCCGGACATCACGCCGAAGTCGACCCGCGAATACTGCCGGGTCGCGGCGGTGACGGCGATGAAGATGGCGGCGACGAGTGAGATCAGGATGGCCGGCACCTGGATCTTCATGGTCTCCAGGCCCCAGACGAACAGCATGTCGCCGACCGGCTGGTTGTAGACGATGCTCGTCCCGAAATCGAGGCGGACGACATTCCACAGCCAGATGAAGTAGCGGATGAATGCCGGCCGATCGAGCTGGTAGTAGCGCGAGATCGCGTCGATCGCCTCCTGGGTGATGCCGGGACGATCGGCCAGCAGGATCTCCACGGGATTCCCGATGGCGTTGATGAGCGTGAAGATGATCACGCTGACGCCGAGCACGAGTGCCACCGAGAACATGAGGCGGCGGGCGATGAAGCGGGCGATGCCCATCAGCCGAAGACGCCGTGCGGTGTCATCACGGTCGATCGCATGATCAGAGTCGAGCGTACGTCAGCCGGACTCGCCTTGACAATGTGTGACGCCACTGTTGCGATG
The DNA here is from genome assembly GCA_050187535.1 of Alphaproteobacteria bacterium. GTDB lineage: Bacteria > Pseudomonadota > Alphaproteobacteria > ATCC43930 > Allostellaceae > Allostella. The sequence goes on from JBFWXJ010000196.1 coordinate 9,907, forward strand.
GAATTCGTCGAGGCAAGGATTGCAGCGCGGCGAGGGCTTCGTGTCGGGGGAATCTCGGCTCCGGTCCCGATCGCTTGATCGACGACCGTCCCGCCGGACGACCCCGCCGGAAGGCCGCAATGCGCCGCCCGGAGGGTCACGTTCATGACGGAACACACCACTCGTCGCGATTTCCTGCGCACGGTCGGCGCGACCGCGGCCGTCTCGGCGGCCGGCACCACGGTGCTGAGCCGCTCCGCCCGCGCGGCACCGCCCTTCTTCAAGCTCTATTTCATGATCCCCAACAACCAGCCCGCGCGCATGATCTGGGGCACGCTGGCGGCCCAGCAGATGGTGAAGATCGGCATCGACGTCGTGTCGAGCTACGTGCCGTTCACCGTCATCATCCCCAGGCGCACCACCGGCGCCGGCAAGCCGCACCCCGAGGGCGGCTGGGACGCCTATCTCGAGCGCTACTACTACAGTTCGATCGCGCCGCTCCCGAACACGCTCTTCCACAGCAAGGCGATCCCGCCGAACGGGCCGAACTTCTACTACATCAACGATCCCGTCCTGGACGCGGCGATGGACGAGTACGCGTCGACCGCCGACGACGCCAAGCGCATGGCGGCGATCCGCGCCTTTTCCAAGCGCTGGTACGACACCGAGCCGATGACGATCCTCTTCTACCCGGAGGACGTGATCGCGATTAACCCGAAGATGAAGGGCTTCACCTCGACGACCTTCAACCCCGTCTTCTATCCCGATCCGGAGAACTGGACGATCGAGGGCGGCGACGGGTCCGCCGCATTCGCCTCCTGGGCGCCACCCAGCACGCTGGTGCCCATGTATTCCTCGGGCTACAACGAATCGAACATCTTCGGGCCGGTCTATGACCGCCTGCTGATGTACGATTCCTGGGATTCGAAGAAGCTCGTCGCCGGCCTCGCGGAGAGCTGGACCACGTCGCCCGACGGCAAGAAGTGGGTGCTGAAGCTGCGCCAGGGCGTGAAGTGGCACTCGGGCGAGGAGTTCACCGCCGAGGACGTCAAGTTCACGTGGGACGTCATCCTCGACAAGGCCTACGCGACGCAGAACCAGGCCGGATTCGCCAAGGTCTTCGGCGACGGCGGTGCCTACAAGGTGACCGGCAAGCACGAGATCACCGTCGACCTGCCCGAATACACCATCCTCTTCAAGGAACTGGTGCTGGGGGCGACGGCGATCATGCCCAAGCACGCCTACCAGGACATCAAGCCCGAGGCGATGCGCGGCC
>JBFWXJ010000197.1:0-11150 GCA_050187535.1 Alphaproteobacteria bacterium
GCCGGAGCATGGCGGCCACGATGGTGCCGACGACGCCCATGCCGGCCGCCTCGGTGACGGAGGCGATGCCGCTGTAGATCGTTCCCAGGACGGAGAAGGCGATCAGCATCGGCAGGGCGATCGCCTTCAGCGCGCGGATCTTCTCGATCAGGGGGATGTTGCGCTCTTCCTCCGGGGCCGGCGGGCCGAGTGCCGGGTTGATCCAGCAGCGGATGAGGATGTAGGCGATATACATGCCCGACATGATCAGGCCGGGTACGACAGCCCCGGCGAAGAGGTCGCCGATTGGAACGTTGACCGTCAGGCCGTAGATGACGAGCACGATGCTGGGGGGGATCATGCTGCCGAGCGAGCCGCCGGCGCAGATCGTGCCGATGGCGAGCTTGCGGTCGTAGCCGAGGCGCAGCATCTGCGGCAGGGCCACCAGGCCGAGCAGCACGATCTCGCCGCCGATGATGCCCGTCATGGCGGCCATCACCGTCGCCGCCACCGTCGTCTGGACCGCGAGGCCGCCGCGCAGCCCGCCCGCCCACACGTGCATGGCACGGAAGAGGTCCCGCGCGACGCCCGATCTTTCCATCACCGATGCCATCAGGATGAACATCGGCACCGATACGAGGACGTACTCGTTCATGAACGAGTAGATGCGGCTGGAGATCAGCAGCAGGCTCGGCAGGCCGAATAGTCCGAGGCCGAAGGTGACGGCGATGATGCCGGTGACGAAGGCGAGCGGCAGGCCCAGCAGCAGCAGGGCGATCATCCCGCCGAACATCAGGATGGTGATCAGTTCGACGCTCATCGGATCAGCCCTCGCTGCGGCCGCGGACGGCGCGGATCAGTCGATCGAGCGCGAGTGCCGCCATCAGCAAGGCGCCGACGGCGAGAAGGGTCTTCAGCAGGGCCGGGATCGGCACATCCCAGGCACGCCCGCTGGTTTCCATCAGGGCGACCGAGCGCGACGCCTGGATCGTGGCCGCATAGGTGAGCGCGGCGAGGAACACGAACGTGCACAGCCAGTTGAACGTGTCGGCACATCGCTTCCAGCCTCGCGGCAAGTTGTCGTAGAGGCTCGTGATGTTGATGTGCTGGTTCTTCACCATGGCGTAGGCGCCGCCATAGACGAAGGCGATCGCACACAGCGCGATCGCCGTGTCGTGCACCCAGATGGTCGGGCTGTTCAACCCGTAGCGCATGACGACTTCGTAGGCGGTCACCGCGACGGCGATCGCATAGAACCAGCTCAGCTTCAGATTGAGTGCCGTCGCGAAGCGGCCTATCGGGTCCCGCATCGTCCATCCCCCGGCCGGCGATACATGGAAAGAAAAGGCGGACGGCGTCAGGCCGTCCGCCTGTGACGGTGCTTCCCGTCAGCGCTCCTAGTCGATGAGCTGCAGCTTCTTGAGGAAGGCGACCTGGCTGTCGTAGACGCGCTGCGACATCGGGCTCTTCTTCGCCCAGTCCGCCCAGGCTTGCTGCGCCAGAGAGCGGAACTTCTTGCGCTCTTCGGCCGACCAGTTGACGACCTCGAAGCCCTGCGCCTTGGCCTGCTCGACCGCCTTGATGTCTTCCATGGCGACGCGCTGGATCATGTCGCGCGAGAAATCGCGCGTCGCGACTTCCAGCATCACCTGCAGGTCCTTGGAGAGCGCGTTCCACTTCGGCATGGCGACGGCGATCTCGGCCGACGGCATGGAGTGGAAGCCCGGATAGAGCGGGTACCCGGCGATCTTGTGATAGCCCAGGTCCTGGTTCATGCCGAGCGTGCCCCAGTCGGTCGCCTCGATCACGCCGCGCTCGAGCGCGGTGTAGACCTCGCTGCCGGGCAGGGTGACGACGCCGACGCCAGCCCGCCGCCATACCTCGGCGCCGAGGCCTTCGGGCACGCGCATCTTGACGCCCTTGAAGTCGGCCAGCGTGCGCAGCGGGCGCTTGGCCGGAACCGATTCCACGCCCCACCAGATCGGGCCGACATAGTAGACGTTGAAGCGCTTGTAGATCTCGCGCGCCAGTTCGAGCCCGCCGCCGTACTCGAACCACATCTGCATCTGGTAGGGGTTCTCGTAGCCGCCGCTCAGGTCGCCGATGAGCGCCAGCGCCGGCTCCTTGCCGGAGAAGTACGGGCCGCCCGACTGGTGGGCGTCGAGGATGCCGTTCTGCATGGCGTCCAGCGTCTCGGTGTAGGCGACGATGGTGCCCACGGCCAGGGACTCGATCTCGAGCCGGCCGTTGCTCATCGCCTTCACGCGCGTGCAGAAGTCGTCGACGACCTTCTGGTTGATCGTCCCCGCCTGCCACATGGACTGCATCTTCCACTTGGCGGACTGCTGCGCCATGGCCGGGGCGACCGCTCCGGTGCCCGCGGCGACCGCGGCGGCACCCGCTACGGCCCCGAACCCTCGTCTCGTGATCATGCCATTCCCTCCCTGGATGGATTCTGCAGCTGCTACATCAACGCTTCGGCATAGGCCGGCCGCTTCTCGGCGCCGGCATAGAGGATCGCGGTGTGCCGTTCCAGCATGGCCGTGTGGTAGGCGACGCATTCCGGATCGAAGTCGGTGCGCGGCGTCGGCTCGACGTCGAAGTTCCCGAAACGGTCGACGCCGCGCACCAGCGTGGCGCTGTCGCGGATGCCCTTGATCTGCTGGATGCGCGTCGGGATGTAGCGCACCGCGTAGCCGATGCGCGGCTGATCGCTGGTGTTGGGTTCCGACCCGTGGACGAGGCGCACATGGTGCAGCGACATCTCGCCCGGCTGGAGGACGACGTCGACGGCCTGGTTCTCGTCGACCTCTACCGCGATCTCCTGGCCGCGGCTCAGCAGGTTGTCCTGGGCGAAGGTGTCGGCGTGCGGCAGCTGGTCCTTCTTGTGCGTGTCCGGCACCACGCGCATGCAGCCGTTCGCCTTGAAGGACGGCGTGAAGGCTATCCAGGCGGTGGTGACGTCGGGCTCCGACAAGCCCCAGTAGGTCGAGTCCTGATGCCAGGAGACATAGCCGCCGTCTCCCGGCCGCTTGGCGAAGAAGCCCGAACCCCAGCACAGCAGGTCGGGGCCCAGCACGTCCTCGACCGCGTCCAGGATCTTCGGATGGCGGATCAGCTCGTTGAGCCAGGGCAGCAGCAGGTGCGGCTTCTGGTTCGTGCGCTTGGTCAGCGTGCCGCCCTCGCTCGCTTCAAGCTGGGCGAGGCGGGCGCGGTAGCCGGCCATGTCGGCTTCCGGCAGGACCCGGATGGGGAACAGGTAGCCGTCGTGCTCGTAGGCGGCGACCTGGCTCTCGGAAAGGAGCTTGGTCACGGTGTCTTCTCCCGTGGGGGCAGGTGGCGATCAGTTGCGGACGACGTTCTCGAAGCTCGTCGTCTTGGTTCCGGCGTAGAGGATGGCCGCCTGGCGCTCGGCCGCGGCCTGGTGGGCGGCCAGCGCGCCCGGCCCGAGCTCGGCGTCGGGGGCGGGCTCGGGCACGAAATTGCCGTAGCGGTCGACGCCGCGGACCAGTGCCGCGCCGTCCTTCGGGCCGATCACCTGGCGGATGCGCGTGGGGATGTAGCGGATGGCGAAGCCGATCCGCCGGTCGTCGGATCGGTTGGGCTCCGAGCCGTGGAACAGGCGGACGTGATGTAGCGACATTTCGCCCGGCTGCATCACGAGGTCGACCGCCTTGCTCTCGTCGACCTCGACCATCAGCTCCTGCCCGCGGGTCAGCAGGTTGTCCTTGTCGTAGGTGTCCTGGTGGGCGACCTGCTCGCCATGCGTCCCGGGAATCACGCGCATCGCGCCCGACGCGATCGTGCTCGGGCTGAAGGCGACCCAGGCGGTGATGACCTCCGGCTCGGACAGGCCCCAATACGTCGAATCCTGGTGCCAGGACACGAAGCCGGGGTCGTGCGCCTCCTTGATGAAGAAGGAGCTCGACCAGCACAGGATGTCCGGCCCGAGGATGTCCTCGACCGCATCGAGGATGCGGGGGTGGCTGACCAGCTCCCACAGCCAGGGGAACAGCAGGTGCGACTTGTGGCGCAGCGCGCCCTTGAGGGGGTGGCCTTCGATCGACTCGAACGCCTCCAGCCGGCGGCGGTAGCCGGTCGCTTCCTCGGTGGAGAGGACGCGGATGGGGAAGTGGAATCCGTTGCGGCGATAGGCGGCCACTTCGTTGGGAGTCAACGACTTGGTGCGCGTTGGTTCGGCGATGGCGGACATGCGGTCATCTCCCGGGGGGCGCGGTGCCTGCGCTGGGGCCTCCGCATCGATTGCCTGAAAGGTTAATGCCGATCCCATACGGAAGGAAAGGCCTTCCGCATATCAGGCGCATATCAGAGTCGAGCCGCACGCCGCGGTTGGGCCAGCGCGATGACGAGCGCCGAGCCGATGCAGAGCAGCGCCGTGATCTCGCGCCAGCCCACGAACTCGCCCAGCGCAAGCGCGCTCGAAACCAGGCCGATCACCGGTACCGCCAGGGTTCCGATGCCGGAGATCGTGGCCGGCAGGGCCGTCACGACGCGGAACCAGGCGATGTAGGCGAGCGCGTTGGCGATCAGCGCCAGGAAGGCGGTGGCGAGCCATCCTTCGAGCGGCACCGTCGCCCAATCCGTATGGGCACCGGTCGCGAACCGGATGACGAGCAAGGGAACGGCACCGACCAGCAGTTGCCAGCCGGCGACCACGGTGATGTCCGCCCGCCATGCGCGACGCTTCATCAGCACCGTGCCGACGGCGAAGGAGAATGCCGCCATCAGCGTGAAGCCCGCACCCGCCGGCGCATTCACCAGATTCGACAGGTCCTGGGTCATCAGCACGATGACCCCGGCGACGCCCAGCGCCAGGGCGCCCAGTTGCCGCGGCGACGGCCGCTCGCCGAGGAAGAGGGCGGCCAGGACCGCCGTCCAGATCGGCATGGTGTAGATGAGGAGCGCGGTGCGGCCGGGGCTCAGCAGCAGGACGCCGTAACTCATACCGATCTGGAAGATCGACATGTTGAAGACGGCCGCCACCGCCAGGTGCGGCCAGAGATCGCGTGGCACCCGCAGCGACGCGCCGCGTGTCGTCGCGACCAGCAGCAATGCGGCCGATCCCGTCAGCATGACGATGCAGCGGCTCGACCACAGGTCGATCGCGTCGAGCGCCACCTTCATGATCGGGTAGCTCAGGCCCCAGGCCATCCAGACGACCGAGAGCAGGGCGACGTTGGCCGCCATGGAACGGCCGGCCGGCGGGTTCGCCGGCCGGCGCGACGTGTCGGCGGTCACCGGGCCAGCAGGCGGCCCGCGACCTGCTCCATGGCGAGCGCCGGGCTGGTCAGCACCGGCACGGCGACGCTGCCGGCGGGCATGGCGTCCAGCACGCGGGCCATCGACGCCTGCGCCAGCACGATGACGTCGACCTTGGGCAGCATCCGCTCCACGGCGGTCTTGACCGCCGCGTCGTGGCCGTCCCGGTCGCCCCGCTGGAGCGCCTCGAACGCGCCCTGGCACACGTCGTGGAGGACCGTGACCGCCTTTCCAGCCGCGGCTGCCCGGGCGGCGACGAGGTCGCGGGTCGGCTCCAGCGTCGAGTTCAGCGTGGCGAGCACGCCGACACGCGGGCCGATGCCGATCGCGCGGTCGGCCATCGCCTCGTCGATGCGGAAGAGGGGGACCGGGCAGAAGGGGCGGGTCGCCGCCACTGCCGGGCCGATCGACGAGCAGGTGACGAGCACCGCATCGGCGCCGGCGTCGACCGCCGACAGGACATGGCCCGCGACCCGGCGCATCGTCGCCTCGGCCAACCGCCCGGCGCGGATGGTGTTCCGCAGCAGGCTCTCGTCGACGATGTTGAAGGTCTCCCAGTCCGGCAGACGCTCGCGGGCGAGGTCCGCGAAGGTCGGCACCAGGCCGGGGACGGTGTGGACGAAGGCGAGCTGCTGCGCCATGGCGCTACCTCGAGGGGTGGGGATGCCTCAGGCTTTCGTGCTCTCAGGCGCGGCCGATGCCCAGGAGATCGACGACGTTGCCACCGAGGATCATGTCCTTCTCCGCGGCCGTGAGGAAGGTACAGTGGCGCCGGACGTAGTCGACGCACTGCCGGTAGGTGCAGAAGCGTTCGACATTGGGCATGTCCGATCCCCAGACGAGCTTGCCCGCACCCCAGCGGTCGCGCATCTGCCGGATCAGCTCCTGCGCCTCGGGATAGGGATAGTCCCAGACACCGCCCCAGGTGATGGGGAACATGACCTCGATCCGGACATTGTCGCGGGCGTAGACGCGGGCGACCTCGTCCGGGAACTCCCAGCTTCCCTTGGGCGCCAGGTGACCGACCGGCGGCCCCATCACGAGCAGCCAGCGCAACGTCGGATAGGCCGCCATCACCCGGTCGAGCGCCATCAGATTGGCGATGTAGCTGGCGCGGTCGTAGTTCGGCGTCGAGGACAGCTCGATCAGCACCGGCAGGCCATAGCCCGCGATCTTGTCCCAGAACGGCCGGAAGTCCGGATGATCGACATTGCGGTCGTAGCCGTGCCGCGACATCTCGTGGGCATAGTAGATGCCGCGCATGCCGAGCTTCGTCACCGCGCGGTCGACCTCGGCCAGCGTCTCCGGCTTGTGCGCGGTCGCCTCGTCGATGTTGAGCAGCGCGGTGAAGCGGGTCGGGTACTGGCTCTGCGCGAAGGCGTTGTAGTCGTTCATCGCGCCGTAGCCGCCGCCCGCCTGGAGCACCCAGTGGTCGACGCCGGCGTTGATCATCTGGGCGATGGCCTGCTCGGGCGGGCAGACGATCTCCTGCATCGCGACCGGCATGTACTGGACGTAGTAGTCCTCGCCCTCCCAGGTGAAGCCCAGCTGCCCGTGCGGCCCGACGCGGAAGCGCACGTCGGTCAGCCCGGCCCAGGTATTGTCGCCGGGCCGGAACAGCATGGTCGGCTTGGTCTCCGCGCCGTCGCGGGCGCGGAACGTGCGCGCCGCCGGCCGGGTCACGACCTTCTGCAGGTATTTGAGGTGGATTTCGACGGACGGGTGGCCGCAGGGCCCGTCCCAATGCTGGAAGACGTGCGCGTGGCAGTCGACGATCATGTAGGGGCTCGCTGGGGAAGGAGGGGCGGGATCGCGACGATCCCGCCCCGGCAGGTCAGGTGAGCTTCGCCATGTGGTGGTCGAGCAGGCGGGCGACCTCGCCGTTGATGTTGAGGAAGGTCGCGTAGAAGTCGAGGAACGCCTTCCACTCGGGGTCGCCGTAACGAACCATCCAGGTGTTCGGCCGCTTGTCGAACGGATGGTCGGGATCGATCGCGACCGCCCAACTCGAATTGCGCTTGGCGAAGAGGACGACGTCGCTGTCGCCGGAGATCCACAGGTCGGCCCGCTTCGCACGCACCGGCTCGGCGCCGAGCGAAACCTGGCCCGTCGTGGTGATGACCTTCGCCTTGGGGAACAGCGTCGCGATGCGGCCTTCCTCGCTGGCGCCGGTCGTGACCGAGATGGTGACCGACGGGTCGTTGAAGTCGGCCGCGGTCTTGAAGCGGTGGGCATTGTCCTTGTGCGCGAGGCACAGCGTGCCCTTGGACCATGCCGGGCCGATGAAGTTCACGACCAGCGCGCGGGCCATGGTGTAGACGGCCGACGACCCGAATACGTCGAAGTCGCCGCGGCGCAGGCCGACGGTCGCGTTGGCGAAGGTCACCTCCGACCACTCGACCTTGACCTGCATCTCCTGCGCGAGGCGCTCGATGCAGTCCTTGTAGATGCCGCCGAGCTCGCCGGTCTTGGCGTCCTTGTAGAACCAGGGGCCGGTCTGGGCGTAGCCGGCCTTGATGACCCCGGTCTTTTTCACCTTGGCCAGCACCGAGTTCTCGCTGATCCCGGTGTCCAGCATCTGGGCATGCGCCTCGCGGATCGAGGCTGCTCCGGTGAGCAGCCCGGCGGCACCTGCCGCCGCGCCCGCGAATGCCATGCCGCCCAGCAGGCCGCGCCTGCCGCCGTCGATCTTCTCGTCCATCCTTTGCCTCCTGTTCCCAGACGAAATTCGGGGGCTCCGTCTATTCCGTTCTCAGTGGCTGGCGCCGCGCGCCGCGATCGGCCACAACGCCTCGACCCGCCCGTTGCGGATGCCGACATACCAGTCGTGCAGGTTCACGGTCGGGTCGCAGTGCCCGGGGATCAGCCGGACCTTGTCGCCGAGCTTGAGGGGTGCCGCACCCGCGCCGACGCGCAGCTTGCCGTGCTCGTCGGAGACGCCGGTCACCTCGACGTCCTCCAGGCCATGGACCCACGGCACGCCCTTTTCCATCGAATAGGACTTGAGGCCGGCGTCGACGATGGCGCGGTCGGCGGTCGGGCGGCTCATCACGGTCGCCAGCACGAACAGGCTGTGGTCGAACTCGTCGTAGCGGTTCGAGGTCTTGCCGCCGATGCGGGCATAGTCGGTGTCCATGAATACGTAGGAGCCGACCTGCAGCTCGTTGTAGACGCCGCTCGTCGACTCGAACTGGAACGTTCCGGTGCCGGCCCCGCCGACGATGTCGCACTTGAGGCCGGCGGCAGACAGCGCCGCGATCGAAGCCTTGGTCTTCTCGACCGCGACGCCGATCGCCGTCTCGCGCTCGCCCCAGGTCGCCAGATGCTGGGCGGTGCCGTGATAGGCCTGCAGGCCCCCGAAGCGCAGCCCCTTGGTCGCGGTGATGCGGCGCCCGAGGTCGGCCGCGGCCTCGCCCGGCGGCACGCCGCAGCGGGTCATGCCGACGTCGATCTCGACGAGGGTCGCCAGCTCGACGCCCATGTCGCGCGCGGCTTCGCCGGCCGCCTCGACATGCTCGGGCGAATCCACGCAGAGGCCGATCCATGCGTCCTTGGCCAGCGCGGCCAGCCGGGTCAGCTTGCGGGCGCCGACGACCTGGTTGCTGACCAGCACGTTGCGCACACCGCCCTGCACCAGCACCTCGGCCTCGCCGACCTTCTGGCAGCACTGGCCGACGGCTCCCAGCGCGATCTGCTTCATCGCGATGACCGGGCACTTGTGCGTCTTGGTGTGCGGGCGCACGCGCACGCCGGTGCGGCGCGATACCTCGGCCATCTTCGCGAGGTTGCGGTCGAAGGCGTCCAGATCGACCAGGAGGGCGGGCGTGTCGACTTCGCCGACCGGCATGCCGATTTCGGCGGGGGGGCGTTGCGGCAAGGTGGGACCTTTGCAGGGGCTGAAATCGACGATAGCGTATTTCAAGAGAAACCCGGCCGCGATGGTTATTTCCTTGCAACCGACCCACCCGCCCCATGGCTGAGCCGGCGACGCCGCCTTGCGTCGAGGTCGTCGACCTGCACAAGCGTTTCGCCGCGCTGGAGGTGCTGCGCGGCGTCTCCTTTTCCGTCGATCGCGGCAGCGTCGTCAGCATCATCGGCGCCAGCGGCTCGGGGAAGAGCACGCTGCTGCGCTGCATCAACTATCTGGAAGTGCCGAGCTCGGGCGAGGTGCGCATCGACGGCGCCGCGATCGGCGCCGAACGGCGCGCCGACGGCTCGCAGCGCCGGCGCAGCATGCGCGAGATTGCCCGCTTCCGCCGCGACCTCGGCATGGTCTTCCAGCAGTTCAACCTGTGGCCGCACCTGACCGTCCTCGGCAACGTCGTCGAGGCGCCGATCCGCGTCCGCGGCATGTCGCGCCGCGAGGCGCTGGAGGTGGGTCGTGCCTGCCTCGCCCGCGTGCAGCTCAGCGAGAAGGCGGACGAGTATCCGGCCCGCCTCTCGGGTGGGCAGCAGCAGCGCGTCGCCATCGCGCGCGCGCTCGCCATGCGGCCGAAGGTTATGCTGTTCGACGAGGCGACGTCCTCCCTCGACCCCGAGCTGACGGGCGAGGTGCTGGAGGTGATGCGCGGGCTCGCGGTTGACGGCACGACGATGATCGTCGTCACCCACGAGATGGGCTTCGCGCGCGAGGTCTCCGACCGCGTCATCTTCCTGCATGGCGGCCAGATCGAGGAGGAAGGCCCGCCCGCCCAGGTCTTCGGCGATCCCCGTTCCGAGCGCTGCCGACAGTTCCTCGCCAAGCTGCTGCACTGACGCCGGCATGTCGGAAAACCTCCGCCAGATGCTCGACCTCGGGCTCTTCTGGGAGTACCGGGCGATCCTGCTCGCCGGCCTGGCGTTCAACTTCTATGTGTTCGCGGCCTCGGCGGCGGTCGCCATCTCGCTGGGGTTCCTCGCAGCCCTCGGGCGGGTGAATCCGCTCCGCCCGCTGCGCTGGCTCGGCGCCATCCACGTCGAAACGTTCCGCAACGCGCCCGACTACGTGATGCTGGTCTGGGTGCATTTCGTCCTGCCGCTGCTGATCGGCCAGGCGCTCGGAATGCGCATCGTCTTCCCACCCTTCGTCTCGGCGGTGATCGCGCTCGGCCTCGTCTACAGCGGCTATCTGGCGGAGACCTTCCGCACCGGCATCCAGGCGGTGCCCAAGGGCCAGATCGAGGCGGCGCGCGCCTGCGGCATGAGCGGCGCGCTCATCATGCGCCGCATCATCCTGCCGCAGGCGGTGAGGATGATGCTGCCCGAGGCGATGAACAACTTCGTCTCGCTGTTCAAGGCGACGACGATCGTCTCGCTGATCACCGTGCCCGACCTCATGTACCGCGTCTCCATGGTGACGCAGCAGGAGATGCGGCCGTTGCCGCTCTATACCGGTGCCGCACTCACCTACTTCCTGCTGATCTGGGTGGTCGCCGCCCTGGCCCGCGCCGGCAGCGAGCGCTGGCGGCGGAAGATCTGGGCCTGAGCCATGGGCAACTGGGAAAGGCTCGTCTGGAACCAGCGCCACCTGCTGATCGAGGGCTTCCTCGTGACGCTGGAGATCTGCGCCATCGCGTTCGTCGTGGCGGTCGTGGCCGGGCTGGCGCTGGCTCTCGTACGCCTCTACGTGCGGCCCCTACGCTGGCTCGCCGTCGTCTGGATCGAGTACTGCCGCGCCACGCCGATCTACGTGCAGCTCATGTGGGTCAACTACGTCTGGCCGGAAGTCATCGGCTGGCCCATGTCGTTCTACACTGCCGGCTGGGTCGCGCTGGGTCTCCAGTCGAGCGGCTACCTGGCCGAGACCTTCCGCGCCGGCATCGAGAACATCGGCCGCGGCCAGCGCGAGGCTGCCTATGCGGTCGGCATGACGCCTATGCTGACCTTCCGGCGGATCGTCCTGCCGCAGGTGC
>JBFWXJ010000198.1:0-11141 GCA_050187535.1 Alphaproteobacteria bacterium
GCTGCGCGAGACGCGCACCGACGCGCTGCTGGGCGAGCTCGCGGCGGGCCGCATCGACGCGGCGATCCTGGCCCTTCCGATCGACCGCCCGGAACTGGAGGTGCAGGCGCTGTTCACCGACCGCTTCCTGCTGGCCGAGGCGGCCGAGGGCGCCGATACGGGGCCGGCCGACCCCGCGGCGATCTCGCCCGGGCGCCTGCTGCTGCTGGAGGAGGGGCACTGCCTGCGCGACCAGGCGCTCGCCCATTGCCGCCTCGCCGACCCGGCCAATCTCGCGACGCTGGGCGCCACCAGTCTGACGACCGTGCTGCAGATGGTCGCCGCCGGCTACGGTGCCACGCTGGTGCCCGAGCTGGTGCTGCGAGCGGGCTTCGACGACCCGCGTATCCGCCTGCGCCCCTTCCGCGCTCCCGAGCCCTTCCGCGAGATCGCGCTCGCCTGGCGCGCCACCTCGCCCCGCCGCCGCGACTTCCAGGCTCTGGGTCGTCTCGTGACGGAATGCTGGATGGCGGCTCGGCCGTCGGCGACAGCCTGACGCTCACTCATGGAGTCGCGGACGACCGCACGAGCGCGGGTGCCATCGGACTTACGCTGCCAAGCGCACCTTCGCGTCCTCGCGGATCATGTCCACCGCCTTCTCGGCGATCATGATGACCGGTGCGTTGGTGTTGCCGGAGACGAGCGTCGGCATGATCGAGGCGTCGACGACGCGCAGGCCGCCGATGCCGTGGACGCGCAGCCGGTCGTCGACCACCGCCATGGGATCGCGGCCCATCTTGCAGGTGCCGACCGGGTGATAGACGGTCTGGCCGGTGTCCCGCGCGTAGCCGAGCCAGTCGGCATCGGACTGCACCTTGTCGCCGGGGTTCATCTCGAACGCGCGGTAGCGGTCCATTGCGGCGTTGTCGACGATCCGCCGCGCGATCTTCATCCCGTCGACCACGGCCTGCCGGTCGACCGCCGTCGCCAGGAAGTTCGGGCGGATCGCCGGAGGCGCCAGCGGGTCCGCCGAGCGCGCATGGATCGAGCCGCGCGATTCCGGGCGTAGCTGGCAGATCGCGACGGTCATCCCCGGCTGCCGGTCGAGGCGCCGGTCGCCGCCCGACGGGTAGCTGGCATGGGCGAAGTGGTACTGCACGTCGGGGCCGGCGACCTCCGGCCGGGTCTTCACGAAGCCGTAGACGATGCCGGGCGCCAGCGTCAGGACGCCGCGCTTCGTCGTCAGGTAGCGCAGCAGCTCGCGCGCCAGCGCCAGCCCGCGGGTCTGCTCGTTCAGGGTGATCGGCAGCTTCACGCGCCAGTTCACGCGGGTGGCGAAATGGTCCTGGTAGTTCTCGCCCACCCCCGGCAGCGCGTGGCGGACGGCGATGCCGAGGTCCTGCAGCAGCTCCGGCCGGCCGATGCCCGAGACTTCCAGAAGGTGCGGCGACTGCACCGCGCCCGCCGCCAGCACGACCTCGGCCCGCGCCATCGCCCGGCGCGCGACGCCGCCCTGCATGTAGGCGACGCCGACCGCGCGGCTGCCGTCCAGGATCACTCCCGTCGCCTGGGCGTCGCACTCGACGCGCAGGTTGGGCCGGCCGCGTGCGGGATCGAGAAAGGCGCGCGCCGTGGACCACCGCCGGCCGCCCTTCTGCGTCACCTGGTAGTAGCCGAAGCCCTCCTGGTCGCCGCTGTTGTAGTCGGGGTTGCGCGGGAAGCCCTCGGCCTCCGCCGCGTCGATGAAGGCGTCGAGGATCTCGTGGCGCAGCGGCATCTCGCCGACGTTGAGCGGGCCGCCCCTGCCGCGCGCGGCCCCGGCCGCGCCCTCGTAGTTCTCGGACTTGCGGAAGTAGGGGAGGACGGATTCGTAGGACCAGCCGCGGTTGCCGAGCTGTGACCACCCGTCGTAGTCGAGGGGCTGGCCGCGCACATAGAGCATGCCGTTGATCGAGCTGGAGCCGCCCAGCGTCTTGCCGCGCGGGATCGGGATGCGGCGGCCGTTGCAGCTCTCCTCCGGCTCGGACTGGAAGCACCAGTTGTAGCGCGTGTCGACCATGAGCTTCCCGAACCCGGCCGGGATCGGGATCCAAAAGCCGTCATCCTTGCGGCCCGCTTCCAGCAGCAGGACTCGCGTCGCCGGATCCTCGCTCAGCCGTCCCGCCAGGACGCATCCGGCCGACCCGGCGCCGACGACGATGTAGTCGTATTCCGCTTCCGCCACTTCCGCCACTGGGCTTCCTCCCGCGCGCCGGGCATTCCCGATCGCCGCGGGCAAGGTAGCCAAGCGCCGGCCGGGCCGGCAACGGGCCTCACTGCGGGCGCAGGGTCGCGGGCAGGACCGTGCGCAGGTCGATCGCGCCGCCGCGGTCGAGCGCATGGCGCAGCGTGCGGCGGAGCGGCTGGGCCAGCACGACCGGGAAGCGGAAGGCGCGCACCAGGCCGGTTCTGTCGCCGAAGCCGACCACGAAGCCGTCGGCCCGGGCATGCAGCTCGAGATCGGCCGGCTCGAAGGCGGCTGCCGCGTCGTCGCGGGCCCGGTCGCGCGCCGTGAACGACGGCCGGCGGCGCAGCAGCTCGGCCACTCCCGGTGCCTCCTCCTCATCATCGGCCGGGGCGACGTCGGGCCAGCCGCGGCGGGCGACCGCCACGTCCAGCAGGTCGGCCAGCTTCCCTGCGAGCGTGCCCGGCAGGAATACCCGCTCCGCGGCGCCGCCGGACATCGCCAGCTTGAGCACCACCTCGCGCCGGCGACCGACCACGGCCGCGCGATACGAGACGACGTCGCGGTCGCGCGGCAGCGAGCGATGGACACCGAGCGGCAGCAGCGGCTTGCGGATCCTGCCCATGTCGGCCCGGAAGGTTCGGAGGCCCACAGGATGGCGCAGCCGGCGACCCAAGTCGAGCGCGGGAACGTGACACCTCCGGAACGAACCGCGACGGCGCGGGTTTGTGCAGACGTTCGGGAGACGACGATGCCACAGCAGTTTCCGCCACAGAGCCAGGACCACCAGCCGGGGCTCGAGTCCGAGATGGAGCCGCACCCGGACTATGCTCCGCGCTTCCGCGGCAGCGGGCGGCTGGAGGGACGCGTCGCTCTGATTTCAGGCGGCGACAGCGGCATCGGTCGCGCCGTGGCCGTCGCGATGGCGCGCGAAGGCGCGTCCATAGCGATCCTGCACACCGAAAGCGAGCAGCGGGACGCGGACGAGACCGTGGGCCTCGTCGAGGCCGAGGGCAGACCCGCGCTGGCGCTCGCCGGCGACATCGGCTCCGAGGGCTTCTGCCGGCATGCGGTCGAGCGCACGATCGGCCGCTTCGGTCGCCTCGACATCCTCGTCAACAACGCGGCCGAACAGCACATGGAGAAGGACTTCGCCAAGCTGGACACGGCCCAGCTCGAGCGGACCTTCCACACCAACGTCTTCGGTCTGTTCCACCTGACGCGCGCGGCGCTGCCTCACCTGGCGGCCGGTGCCGCGATCGTCAACACGACATCGGTCACCGCCTATCGCGGCAGCGACCACCTGGTCGACTATGCGGCGACGAAAGGCGCGATCGTCGCCTTCACCCGCTCATTGGCGGCCGCCCTCGTCGATCGCGGCATCCGGGTCAATGCGGTGGCACCCGGGCCGATCTGGACGCCCCTGATCCCCGCATCGTTCCCGCCCGAGCGCGTGGCCGAGCACGGCCAATCGACGCCGATGAAGCGCGCCGGCCAGCCGAACGAGGTGGCGCCCTGCTACGTCTTCCTCGCCTCGGCGGACGCCTCCTACATCACCGGGCAGGTGCTGCACCCTAATGGCGGAATTCCCGTCGGAGGGTGACCGCATGGAGTCGCCGACGCCGCCCGGGCTCGTCTTCAGCTCGGACGACGAGCCGGGCATCCGGCGCATACGAGCGGGCCGCGGCTTCACCTATCGCCATTCCGACGGCAGCCCGGTGCGCGACGCCGCGACCCTGGCCCGCATCCGCAGCCTCGTCATCCCGCCCGCTTACACCGATGTGTGGATCTGCGCCGACCCCAAGGGGCACCTGCAGGCGACGGGACTCGACGTTCGCGGCCGCCGCCAGTACCGCTACCACCCGCGCTGGCGCGAGGTGCGCGACGCCGCCAAGTTCGCGAAGATGGCCGAGTTCGGCCGGGCGCTGCCGGTCATCCGCCGCCGCGTCACGCGCGACCTGGGAGAGCGCGGCCTCACCAAGCGCAAGGTGGTGGCTGGCGTGGTGCGGCTGCTCGACCGGACGCTGGCCCGCGTCGGCAACGACCGCTACGCCAAGGAGAACGGCAGCTTCGGCCTGACCACGCTGCGCAAGCGGCACGCCAGGGCGCGCGGCGACAAGGTGGTGCTGGAGTTCCGCGGCAAGAGTGGCCGGCTCCACGCCAGCGAGCTGCGCGACCCGCGCGTCGCCCGGCTCGTGCGCAGCTGCGCCGAGCTGCCGGGCCATCGCCTCTTCCAGTACGTCGACGACGCGGGCCAGAGGCACGCCGTCGGCTCGGCGGACGTCAACGCCTATCTTCAGGAGGTGGCAGGCGAGGACTTCACCGCCAAGGATTTCCGCACCTGGGCGGCGACCGCGCTGGCAGCCGGCCGCCTCGCCGCGGCGGCGCGCGGGCTGTCGCAGACCGCGGCCAGGCGGGTGGTCGCCGACTGCATCCGCGAGGTCGCCCGCGCGCTCGCCAACACGCCCGCCGTCTGCCGGAAATGCTACGTCCATCCGGGAGTCGTCACCGCCTATCTCGACGGCCGCCTGCCGCCCGAATGCGCCGGCGACGCGGCGCTGCGCCGACTCATCCGCAAGCTTCGGTAGCGACGCGGCTCGCCTCGGGAAGCCGGCGGTGGCAAGCTCCGCCCCGTCGCGGGCGCGGCGCCCGCGCTGGAGAGGAATGATGCGGCTATTCGCCATTGTTGCCGTCGTCGCGACGGCGTGTCCGAGCATCGCATGGTGCGTGACGCCCACGGAGCTGGCGCGGGAGATTTGCGGGCCCAACGAGCCCGGCTATACGCTGACGGGCACCGACATCGCCTGGTACAACAGCACTGCCGTCTACGGCAGCTTCAGCTATGGCGGCAGCACGCAATACCGGCTGGTCCATCCGCTGAGCAGCGAGGACCGCTGCGTCGAGCAGACGTCCGAGGGAATGTTCATCAATGTCTGCCGCTCGGCGCCCGTCGCCCGCAACGGCAATACACTCACGAACACGCGCTCGTGGACGGATTGGGGGAGCTGCAGCTGATTTCGGCCACTTCTGTCCGGCCTTCTGCAAGCTCCGGTAGAGTGCCGTCTCGCTTGCGGACGCGGCTGGTGGTATCTTCGGCCGGCGCCGGCGTTCCACCGGACCCGGGCGGGGAGGATTCGATGCGGATCGTCGTCGTCGCTGCCGTCGTCGCAACGATGGCCCCGGCCAGCGCCTACTGCCTCGATGGCAACGAGCTCGCCAAGCAGATCTGTGTCCCGGGAGCGACCGGCTACCCGCTGAGCATCAGCGAGGCGAGCACCTACAACGCCGGCTCGATCTCAGGCTACGTCACCTACAACTACAGCACGTACTACCGCTTCTATCACAGTCCCACCGCCGGCGACACGTGCCAGACCGACGGGTCCGAAGGCATGGGACTGACGTTCTGCCAGTCCGCGCCGGTGATCTGGCAGAACGACCGGCTGATGAACAGCAACAGCTGGACCCCCTGCAAATGACGCCGGGCGCGTCCTCTGCCATGGGCCGCGCCCGCCGCTAAGCTAGGCGCCGGGCGTGTGCGTTTCCAGGAAGGCTCGGACCCGCGGCTTGGCGGCCGCCAGCGCTTCCCCGCTCTTCCATTCACCTATCAGCTCGCAGCCCGGGATCAGCTGCGTCAACTCCTCGGAAATTTCCCGCGGATGGACGTCGTCGAGGCCGGCGAGCACCATGCAGGGCGATGCGACCGTCTTCGCGAAGGCGCGGTCCGCGCAGTAGACGAACGGTTCGCGATAGAGGTTCCGGTAGAAGGAATCGAGCACGTCCGGGGTCGCCTCGGGGTGGTCGTCGAGCGACGCCGCCCAGGCCTGGAAGCGCGGCGAGGGCGGCGGCATGGCATTCGTCGTGCGCCCGATCGGCTGGGCCATCACCGCGGCCGCCACCCGGCCCGGCGCGCGCTTCAGCATGTTCATGATGAACGAGCCGCCGATGCACTGGCCGTAGAGGTGGCAGCGTTCGACGCCGAGATGGTCGAGCAGCGCCACATGGTCGGCGGTGTAGGTGTCCCAGCCGTCGGAGGCCGCGATCGGGCCGCGCGACTTCCCGCCGGCATTGCGCTGGTCCATGGCGATGACGCTGAAGGCGTCCGCCCACTCGGCCATCGGGTTGATCGGGGCCGACGGCTGCCGCCAGACCTCGATCACCGAGGCGAGCCCGGCCGGCGCAAAGGTCAGGATCGGGAAGCCCGTTCCGTGGACCTCGTAGTAGATCTCGGCGCCGCGGTGCTGGAAGCTCGGCATGGAAGATGTCTCCCTTGTGCCGTGCGTCCCGCGCGCCGGCCCCGGCCCGCAGACTACATGATCTCTGGGCTGGCCCGCCTCCCCGCCGCGAGGGGCGAGGAGGGGGCGACGGCGCGCGTCAGGCCGCCCAGTACCACTTGCGGATGTTCCAGCAGTTCGACCGGTAGTTCACATTGGCCTCGTAGCCGATTAGGTTCGCTTTCGTGCCCTCGGTCTGGACGTACTGGTAGATCGGAAGCAGCGGCAGGTCGGCGCGGACGAGCGCCTGCACCTTCTGGTAGTTGGCCTTGCGCTTCTCCTGGTCGACGAGGCCGACGCTCTCCTTCAGCAGGGCGTCCACCTCGGCGTTGGCGTACTGCATGGTATTGGCGCCGGTCCCGGTCTTGCTCGGGATCGCCCAGCTCGCGATGCGGTCGCTGGCGTCCGGATCGGAGCCGATCGAATAGACCGATCCCGCCATCGCCGTGTCGAACTCGCTCTTGCGCCAGTAGTCGCCCCACATGACGGCGGGCGGGAAGTTCCTGATCGACAACTTGACGCCGATCTGCTGCCAACCCTGCTGGACCAATTGCTGCGTCTGCTCGCGGAGGTGGTTGCCCGCGGTCGTGGAGTTCGAGAATTCGAGCCTGACGCCGTTCTTCTCGCGGACGCCGCCGGAACCCGGCTTCCATCCGGCGTCGTCCAGGATCTTGCGTGCCCGGGCGGGATCGAAGCTGTGCTTGGGCAGGTTGGGATTGTACGCCCAGGACTGCGTCGGCAGGAACGTCTCGGTCGACCGCGGGACGCCGTAGTAGATGTCCTTGATGATGGTGTCCTTGTCGAGCCCGTAGTACAGCGCCTCGCGCACCGCGCGCTCCTGGAACTGCGGCCGGCCGTTGTTGAGGATCCAGCCTTCCACGAAGGGCATCGGCGCGCGGAACAGCTTGACCGTCTTGACCTTGCTCACCTCCTCGTAGTTGTCGGGGGTGATGCCCTGGATGCCGACGGCGTCGACTGCGCCCGTCATGAACTGGGTCTTCAGCACGATCAGATCGGGAATGTACTTGAAGACGAGGCGCTCGATGTACGGCCCTTCGCCGTAGAACTTGTCGTTCGCCTCCAGCATCAGGAAATCGCCCGGGCGGCGCTCGACCCATTTGAACGGCCCGGTGCCGATCGGCTTGTTGTTGAAGGGCGAATCCTTGGGGTCGCCGCCCGCGCCCAGGATGTGCTTGGGCACGATGTAGGTCCACGCGACGATCGAGAAGTACGGCGCGAAGAAGCGCTCCATCTTCCAGGTGATCTCGGTCGGGCTCACCACCTGGATGTCGCGCACCAGGCTGTGGCCGCTGCGGCTCATCGCCGGGAAGTCCGGCCGCTGGATGAGCTCGAGCGTGAACTTGACGTCCTCGGCGGTGAACGGCTGGCCGTCGTGCCAGACGACGCCCGGACGCAGCCTGATCCGCCACGAGAGGCCGTCGGCGGAGATGCCGCCGTTCGCCACGCTCGGGATCTCGGTCGCCAGCTCGGGCACGAGCTGGCCCGTGGTGTCGATCGACCAGAGCGGGCTGAAGAGGTTGAGGTGGACGCCCTCGTCGACCTCGATGCGCGCCATCAGCGGATTGAACTTGGTCGGCTCCTGCGACAGCCCGACGATCACCTGGCCGCGGCGGGTGCCGCGCGGCGGCGGGGACGGGGTCCCCTGGGCTCGGGCGTCGGGCGTGCCGGGCAGCGCCGCGGCGAGGCCGCCCAGTGCCGCCATCCCGAGAAAGCCACGACGTGGCAGCAGCAGGCGGGACGAGCCCGCCATCCGATCGTTCCTGTCGTTCATCCTGTTGCCTCACATGTTCGGGTTATCCCTGTACCGGTTGTTCCGACATCGGTTTCCAGTCGCCGGCGCTGCGATAGCTGCGCTGGGAGGCGATCTTCGGCATCACCGTTCCCGTGTCGCGTCGACGGTCCTGCTCGCGGGCCAGCATCGCCAGGTACTCGCTCGGCAGGTCCATGAAGGGCGTGCGCCGCTTCAGCCAGTGCCGGCAGTCGGCGAGATTGGTGAAGATCTGGTTCCCGGGCCTGGCCGGCCATTCCGGCACGTGGAGCCAAAGCCGCAGCAGGTGGCGGCGCAGGCCGACATCGTCGTGGTCGTCGTAGTCGGTGCGGCCATGCATGACGACGCGGTTGTTGAGGAACTGGATGTCCCCCTCCTCGAAGCTCATGTCGAGGAAGAACTCGTCGCTGCGCGCGACCGTCTGCAGCACGTCGAACGCCTCGGTCTCCTCGGGCGCCAGCGTCACGCCGCCGAACTGCACGGCGTAGCGCAACGTGCCGCTGTCGATGACGCAGCTCACCCGGCCGTCCCATTCGGCGAAGACGGGGATGCGCGCCGGGCTCTGCGCGCCGGACAGTGAATTCTCGGCGTCCTTCTCGTGCCGGCGATGGAAGTAGCCGCGCTGCAGCACCGGCAGCAGGTCGGGCCGGTGGTCGACGAACCAGTTGTAGAGGGCGGCCACGCTGACGATGCGGCTGGCGCCGCCCGACTTGGCGGCGCGCAGGCACATCAGCGAGACGATGTCGCAGGCCGAGCCGTCGATGTGAAAGTGCTGACCGCCGCCGGCGTTGTAGCCGCGCACCTTCTCGATCACGTCGCTGATGTCGATGACCGAGCCGAGGAGCTGGCCCTGCCAGGACTGCGCGATCGGCCGGCCGAGATGGGCGCCGAGGCCGATATAGATGCGCGCCATCTCGTCGGCGGAGTAACGCTCGCGCGGGAAGCCGCGCATGAGGACGACGCCGGTGCCGTTCAGCAGCTCGTCGCCGAGGCGCGCCAGCGTCGTGGAGAAGCCGGGCAGCGGGAAGGTCGTTCGGTCGATCTCCGGGACGTCGCGCTGCCCGCAGGCGCGCAGCGCCGCATCGATCTCCGCCACCTCGTCGTCGGCGAAGCGATGCATCATCTCCGCGCGGTAGTCGACCTCGGACCCTTTCCAGGCCGACCGCGTCGTCAGCTTGCGATACTCCACGGTGCCGCTCCCTCGGATGACCCGCGGGGAGACATGATCCCCCCTCGGGCGCCGCGGCGCAACGATGTCAGGGAGTGGGAGCGGCAGCTTCCGCCGCCGGCCGCGTCGAGAACCGCGCCCATTCGCCGTCGCGGCCGGGGGCGACGACGCGCGCACTCTCCCGCGTCCACAGCATCACGACCTTGTGCCAGGTCGGCCCCCGGAAGTCGTACACGGGGACGACCGGCAGGTTGAACGGCGCCGCCGATACGTCGAGCGGACGGAACCGGCCGAGATCGACCGCGATGTTGCGCTTGGCCGCCGGCTCCATGCAGTTGGTGATGAGCGCGTAGCGGAAGTTCGGCAGGATTTCCCGGAACGCCAGGACCATCTCGATGGTCCAGTGCTGCAGCACGTCCTTGCAGATCAGCAGATCGCCGAACGGCGCCTCCTTGAAGACGTCGAGCCGGCGGAAGCGGATGTTGGGGGCGCCGAAGCGCTTCGTGTTGGTCTCGATCAGCTCGGGATCGACGTCGACGCCGGTGTAGATGCGGTCGCCCCAGTCGACGAACTGCGAGAACTGCCAGTCGCCGCAGCCGATATCGACCACCGAGCGGACGTCGAGGGCGTCCATCGCCCGCATCAGGAACTCGATGTAGCCGCGCGTCAGCTCGATCTTCGAGCCGCCGCCCGATCCCTTGCCCCAGGCGCCGCGCCGGTAGATGCCCTGGAAGACGTCGCTGACCTGGGCGAAGTCCGGCGTCGCCGGTCGTGCGTTCTCCTCGAGCATGGCAGCCTCGCGCGGGTCGATCGCGCGATGATACGAAGCTGGCCCCGCGATGCCGTGAAGGGACTGGTTCAGTTTGGTCCGGTCGCCCCCGCTACGCGCGCCAGCGGGCGATCGCCGCTTCGTCGAAGGCGAGCCCGAGGCCGGGCGCCTCGGGGAGCGCGAACTCGCCGGCGACCGGCTCCGGCGCGTTGGCGAAGAGGCGCTGAAAGCGCGGCATGTATTCGACCGTGAGGCCATTGGGCACGGCCGCGACGAGATGGCGGTGCGCCTCGGGGAAGACGTGGCTGACGACCGGCAGGTTGAACGCCTCGGCCATCGCCGCGACCTTCATCCAGGGCGTGATGCCGCCGACGCGGGCGAGATCGATCATGACGATGTCGACCGAGCGCGCCTCGATCATGTGACGGAACGGCACGACGCCCCAGACGTACTCGCCGCCGGCGATCGGCGTGTCGAGGGCGGCGTTGACGCGCGCCATGCCGGCGAAGTCGTCGGCCGCCGTCACGTCCTCCAGCCAGTAGAGCCCGACACCTTCGCCCTCCAGCCGGCGGCCGACGTCGATCGCCTGTTCGACGCGCCACAGCCGGTTGATGTCGCACATCAGCTCGACGCTCGGGCCGACCGCCTCGCGCACCAGCCGGGCGCGCTCGACCTCCTGGCGTGCGGTCGGGTTGCCGGGCAGGCCCAGCTGCGTCTTCATCTGGCGATAGCCGGCCTCGACCAGCCGGCGGCCGACCGATGTCGCCTGGTCCAGCGTCAGGCCGCGGCGCAGCGCGCCGCTGGCATAGGCCGGCACGCGGTCGCGGTGGCCGCCCAGCAGTCGCCACAACGGCAGGCCCAATGCCTTGCCGCGGATGTCCCACAGCGCGGTGTCGATCGCCGAAAGGGCCAGCGTGTAGATGCCGCTGCCGCAATTGTCG
>JBFWXJ010000199.1:0-11106 GCA_050187535.1 Alphaproteobacteria bacterium
CTCGACGGCGACAACGCAAGATCGATTCGCCGCGCCCGGCGTCCCGATTCTATTATTGCGCCGATTCTTCCCCTAATTGAGGACAGGCCCTAGAGAAACTGTGGTGTGCCAGTTCTCTCCTTTAACCACTCCGGCACGCCAAAACGCCGCCGAATCTGCGATTTCCCATGCTCCACCGCGGCATGTCGCGCGGCCAGGACGAGGACCGTGAGATGCCGGCGCGGTTCGTCTTCCACGAATTCTCCCCGCGGTTGCGCTTCATCATTGTTCTCCGCACAATTGCGTCGGGCGCGCGATGGCGGGGACAGATGCGTCGCAAGGAAGACACGCACGTCCGTCGCAGACCCTCGGTGGATCGAGGCCGCGAGCGGGCTTCGATGCGCGAAGCAATTGCTACGGGCGATGCACGGCGTGGGGGATCCGAAAGGCGGCGGCACCCGGCCGAGCGGTCCTACGCGTTCGGTGAGTTTTGTCTGCTGCCCGACCGGCAAGCCTTGTTGTGCGCCGGCCGGCCCGTCCGGATCGGCAGCCGGGCGCTCGACATCCTCACCCTGCTGGTCCACCGCGCCGGGGAGCTGGTGACCAAGGCCGAGCTCGAAGCCTATGTGTGGCCCGACACCTTCGTCCACGAGAGCAACCTCAAGGTCCATGTGACGGCGCTGCGCAAGGTGCTGCGCGCCGCGTCCGACGATCCGCGCTGCATCCTGAACATCCCCGGACGCGGCTACTGCTTCACGCTCCCGGTGACGGTCGAAGGCCGCGCCCGCGCGTCGGCGCGACGATCGCTGAAGGCGGGGCCGAATGCATTCGGCCCGCCTGCCCAGGTCATCGGCCGCGACGACGAGATCGCCTCCGTCCTCCAGGCCCTTTCGCAGCATCCCCTGGTCACGATCGTTGGCGCCGGCGGCGTCGGCAAGACCACGATCGCGCTGGCGGCGGCGGAGCGGCTGTCCGGCCGCCACGACGCGGCCCCGTGCTTCGTCGACCTCTCCTCGGTCGACGACCCGCAGCTCGTGGTGCACGCGATCGCCGCCGCGCTGGGCGTGCGCGTCGATCTCAATGATCTGCTGGGCGGCATCGGCGACCACCTGCGGGCGACATCGCGGCTGCTGATCCTCGACAATTGCGAGCATCTGTCGGCCGCCGTGGCCGCCGCCGCCGAGTATCTCGCGTCGGACCTCGGTCGGTCGACCCTGCTCGCCACCAGCCGCGGGCCGCTGCGCGCGCGCCAGGAGCATGTCTACCGCCTGTCCCCACTGGCCTGCCCGGAGATCACGACGGGGATCACCGCCGCCGAGGCCCTGCGTCATCCGGCCGTCGCGCTGTTCGTCGCCCGGGCCCGGGAACGGGCCGGCTTCTCCCTGTGGGACGACGACAATGCCGCCGTGGTGTCCCTGATCTGCCAGCAGCTGGACGGCATCCCGCTCGCCATCGAGCTTGCCGCGTCGCGGCTCGATGCGATCCGCCCGGCCGAGCTGCTGAGCCGGCTGCACGACCGCTTCGACATCCTGAGGCGGACCGACCCGGCGGCGCCGGCGCGCCATCGCACGTTGCTGGCCACGCTCGACTGGAGCTACCGGCTGCTGTCGGATGCCGAGAGCCGCATCCTGCGGTTCGTCGCGATCTTCGCGCGGGATTTCGCGTTGGACGATGTCATCGCCATCCTCGGCCCGGCGGGTCTCGATCCGGCGGACGTCGTCGCCGGCATCGAAAGCCTGGTCGCCCGGTCGTTCGTGCTGGCGGACGTGTCGCCCGGATCGCGCCGCTACCGGCTGTTCGAGAGCAGCCGCAGCTATGCGCTCGCCCGTCTCGACGCCAACGGAGAACGGGATCAGGCGCATGTCTCGCACGCCCGCCACATCCTGACGGTCCTGGAACATGCCGAGGACGAGTGGCGCTGGCGCGTGGCCGACGACTGGATCGCCCACCACGGCCGGCGCGTCGATGATCTGCGCCGCGCGATCGCCTGGGCCTTCGGGGCGAACGGCGACAGCATGATTGGCATCCGGCTCGCCGCCGCCGCCATTCCGCTGTGGGAAGCCCTGTGTCTTGTCGATGAGTGCGGCATGCGCGTCAGGGAAGCGCTGCGAGTCGCCGACGGGCTTCCCGCCTGCGACTTGGGGTTGAAGACGAAGCTGGCGTACCGGCATTGCTGGACCCTGACGTGGTCGGAGTCCCGGCTTCCCGCCACCGAGGCGCCGTGGCTCGACTGCCTGCGTCTGGCCCGCGAAGCCGGCGATACCGAGTACCAGCTTCGCGCGCTGTGGGGCCTGGCGATCTACGAGACCTTCACGGGACGATGTCCCGCCGCGATCGGCCACCTGCTCGAGTTCGCGGCAATGGCCGAGCGTGCCGAGGATTGGTCGGTGCTTCCCGACGGCCAACGCCTGCTGGCGCTGGCGCGGGCCTATGTCGGTGAGCTGCGCGAGGGCAACGAGCTGCTGGAGCAGCTCGCTCTGCGCTTCAACCGCGTCGAGAAGCGGGCGCGCCTCACCCGCTTCTCGATCGACCGCTATTGCATCATCCGCAGCTCTCTGGCCTTCACGCGCTGGCTTGGGGGACGCAGCGAATCGGCGCTCGAGGCCGCCGCGCAGGCGGTCGACGCCGCCCTCGCGGTCGATCACGCGGTCTCGCACTCGAACGCCCTGGTGTTCGCGGGCGTGCCCCTGGCGCTCTGGACGGGGAACCTCGATCGCGCCGAGGCGGGGATCGGCGCGCTGCAGCGGAACTTCGCCATCCGCAACACCGCGGTGTGGCGCCGCATTACGCGCTTCTTCGAGGCGGCGTTGCGCCAGGCCCGCGGCGAGCGGGCGGCGACCGCGGAGATGGGTGAGAGCCTCGACGACCTGCTCGAGACCGGTTTGGTCACCCGTGCCCCCATGTATCTTGGCATGCTCGCCGAGGCCCTGGCGGGCGAGGGACTGGTCGGCGCGGCGCAGGCGCGGATCGACGACGCCGCGACGCGCCTCGGGGGGTATCGGGAACGGTTGTGCCGGCCCGAGATTCTGCGCATTCGAGGGCTGATCGAGGCGGCGAACGGCGATCGCACGGCGGCGCAGGCCTGCTTCGCGAAGGCGATCTCGGACGCCGACGCGCTCGGAGCGCTGAACCTCGAGTTGCGCGCGGCCCGTGACATGGCGCGCTGTCTCGCGGCGGAGGGTCGCCGCGACGCGGCCTCTGGCGTTCTGGGTCGCACGTGCGCCAAGTTCACGGAAGCCGGCCCGAACAGCGAGATCGTCTCGGCACGGGCGTTCCTCGACACCCTGGCCTGAACCCGGTCACGAGGGCCCCCGCGGTCCCCGGGGCGGCTCTGCCGCGCTTAACGACGATTAACTCGCGAACGCTCGGCTGCGGGCGCATGTCTTCCTCGTGCGACGAGGGAGCCGAGCAATGAGACTTCATGGCAAGGTGGCTTTGGTGACCGGAGCGGCGAGCGGCATCGGCCGCGCCGTCTCGGAGCTCTTCGTCAAGGAAGGCGCGACCGTCTTCGCCAGCGACATCGCCTCGCCGAAGCAGGCCTATTCCGACGGCATCGAGGCCATGCGGCTCGACGTGACCAGCGAGCCCGACTGGGCGGCGTCTATCGACGCGATCGTCCGCAAGCACGGACGTCTCGATGTTCTGATCAACAATGCCGGGATCATCGCCTACGAGCCGCTGCACGCGCTCGAGATGGACGCATGGATGAAGATGATCGCGGTCGATCAGACCGGCGTCTTCCTCGGCATGCGCGAGGCGGTCCGCGTCATGCGGAAGCGAACGTCGGGCTCGATCGTCAACATCTCGTCGATCTGGGGCAGCGCCGCGGTCGCCGGCGCGCACGCCTACCACGCCGCCAAGGGGGCGGTGCGCAACATGTCGAAGAACGCGGCGATGACCTATGTCGCCGACGGAATTCGCGTCAACTCCGTCCACCCAGGCTTCATCCACACGTCCCTGACCGACGCGCAGGCGGCCGACCTCAACGACGCCGTCATCGCGTCGACGCCGATGAAGCGCGGCGGCAAGCCGATCGAGGTCGCCTATGGCTGTCTTTTCCTCGCCTCGGACGAGGCGAGCTACGTCACCGGCGCCGAACTGGTGATCGATGGCGGCTACCTCGCGCAATGAGCGGTGGTTCGAGGTCGGTCACTTCCAGCGGGGATCATCCATGAGCGAGAACATTCAGGGCAAGGTCGTGCTGATCACCGGCGGCGGCAGCGGCATCGGCGCCGCGACGGCACGGCTGCTCGGGTCGAGGGGCGCACGTGTCGCGGTCGCGGCACGGCGCAAGGACAAGGTCGATTCGGTCGCTGCGGCGATCGTCGACGCCGGCGGGCGAGCTCGCGCCTATCGGCTCGACGTCGTCGCGAAGGAGCAAGTGAAGGCCGTCGTCGACGCCGTCATCGCCGATTTCGGTCGGCTGGACGTCATCGTGAACAACGCCGGGATCATGCCCATCCGCTTCATGGCCGAGGTGAACACCGACGAATGGGACGCGATGATCGACGTCAATCTCAAGGGCACGCTCTACGGGATCGCCGCAGCCCTGCCGGTTTTCCTCGCCCAGCAGAGCGGTCACATCATCAACATGAGCTCGGTCTCGGGGCTTAAGGTCGCCCCCGGCGGCGCCGTCTATTCCGGCACCAAGTTCGCCGTGCGCGCCATCTCCGAAGGTTTGCGTCAGGAGGTAGGGGCCCATGTGCGCGTGACTTCCATCGCGCCCGGATATGTCGAAAGCGATCTCAAGTACGGCACCACCGGCGTCGCGCAGGCGGTGGTGAGGAAATTCTACGAGTCGGCCATTCCCGCCGATTCGGTGGCGCGGGCCATAGCCTTCGCGATCGAACAACCCGCCGACGTCGACGTCAACGAGATCGTCCTGCGTCCGACCGCAGAGGAGTTCTGAGCTGGTGAACGGTCGGCCCAACAGTGCTGCCGTCACGGCAGCAGGAGACATGATGTGAGCGCTTTCGTCGCTTGGTTCGCCGGCGCCGCGGGACTCGGGCTGGCCGCGGTGGCCGCCTATCTCTGCTTCTGGCCGGTTCCCGCGGAACCCGTTGCGTGGCCGGCGCCGACGCCGCCAGGCTTCACCGGCGCCTACGCGCCGAACACGCGCCTGGCCGGCCTGCGCACGATCGACATCGGCAACGAGATCGGCCCGGAGCACATCGCGATCGGACCGGACGGCAAGCTCTATGCGGCGATGGAGAGCGGCAACCTGCTGCGCATGGACCCCGACGGCGGAAGGCGGGAGGTCTTCGCCAACACGGGCGGGCGGGTTCTCGGCTTCGACTTCGACGCCGGCGGACGAATGATCGCCGCGGATCCGATGAAGGGGCTGCTCGCCATCGCGGCCGACGGGCGCGTGAGCGTGCTGGTCGATCGGGTGAGCGCCGGTGACCCGGTCCGCTATGCCAATTCCATCGTCGTGGCGCCGGATGGAACGATCTATTTCACCGATGCATCGACGCGCTTCGCACCCGTGGAATGGGGCGGCACCTACCAGGCGAGCGTGCTCGACATCCTGGAGCAATCCGCCAGCGGCCGCGTGCTGGCCCATGACCCGGCGACCGGGACCACCCGCGTGGTGGCCCGAGGCTTCTCGTTCGCCAACGGGATCGCGCTGTCTGCTGACGGACGAGCGTTGTTCGTGACCGAGACCGGTCGTTACCGGATCTGGAAGATCGACAGCCGCGCGCGCGACCTCGACGCGCAAAGCGGCTCGCCGCAGGCCAGGGCGCTGATCGACAACCTGCCCGGCTATCCCGACAATCTGATGCGCGGGCGCGATGGCCGCATCTGGGTCGGGCTGTTCAGGCCGCGCAACCCGGCGGCCGACGGCCTGGCGCAACGGCCGTTCCTGCGAAAGGTGCTGCTGCGGCTGCCGCGGTCCCTGCTGCCGCTGGGCACGCCGTACGGGCACGTCTTCGCCTTCGACGAGGAGGGCCGCGTCACGGAAGATCTGCAGGATCCCGAAGGCGCCTATCCGGAGACGACCGGCGCGACCGAGACGGCGGATCGCCTCTACATCCATAGCCTGCACGCCCACACGATCGGCTGGGTGCCGCGATGAGGCGCGGGATGGCCCTGATCGCCGCGGTTGCGATCGCCGGCGCCGTCATCGGGCCGACCGCATCGGCAGCGGACCTTGAGGACATCTACATTCTGCGCAGCATTCGCGAGCCGCAGGCGCCCACCGCCGACTGGTGCGCCCGATCGAGGACGGGCTTCGAGCCGATGTCGACGGACGCCGAGCGCTTCTTCTCGTTCTGGAGCGTCCGATCGCGGCCGGAGGACGGCAGGGTCGTCAACGCACAGGCCGCGCGCGTCGCCGAGCTGCGCGCTTGCTTCGGCCCGACCGACGACCGCGCGCGGCAGAACTTCTATGCCGAGGTCCGGCTGGGCGCGCTCTCCTTTCGCGGCAGCGGCGAGTGCCTCGCCCTGATGATCGATTTCCCCGAGACCGGACTCTTCCCCGTGCGATGCCAGCTCGTTCTCGGCGGCCTGCCGGCGCCCTTTGTCGGGGGGCTTCTGACGACGAACACGATGACCACCAAGGCCCCGTTCGGCGGCGACACGGAGCCGCCCGGGTACACGCAGGCTTCGATCGCCACGATCCGCCTATGGAAGGCGAGGTCGGGTCGCTGACGATCAGGCACGCTTCATCCAGGGAGATACGACATGAGCAACCACCGAAACGAGACGGACTTCCGGCGGCGGGGCGTCCTTCGAGCGGCCGGGATTGCGGTCGTCGGCGGGTTGGTGGCCTCGGCCGCCGCGGCGAGAGACAAAGGGCCGCTCGGCGCGCGGTTGCAGGGCGTGCAGCATTTCGGGCTCACGGTGCAGAACATGGATCGCGCGTTCGCGTTCTACACCGAAGTGCTTGGAGGAACCGAGGTGATGCGCGACGGCGACTTCCATGGCGAGCGCATCCACAACACGTTGCTGACGGATCAGGAGATCGAGGCGCGGGTGCGTCAGGTCAATCCGCGCACGATGGGCATTCCGGACCTCAGAGGCGGCGCGCAGCGCCTGGATGTTCGCTTCATCCAGTTCGACAATGTCGTGATCGAGCTGCTGCAATATCGCGACGCCGGGCAGCCGGCCGGCAGCGGCGCCGCCTTCGCCGAGCCGCTCGACCATATGAGCCCCGCCTTTCCGCGCATGATGCACATCTGCTTCCACATCCGCGACGATGTCGATTTCAACAAGTTCATCGCCGACCTCGAAGCGGAGGCGGCGCGGCGGGGCATGACGCAGGTCCGCGCCAATCGCGTGATCACGGTGACGACAGAGCAGGAACGGCTGGCCGCGCCGATCGAGGCGAACAGCAATGGTATCACCGAAGGCCGGTCGAACGGATGGCGGCTGATCTATTGCAAGGGCTCCGAAGGCGAGCAACTCGAGTTCGTCCAGGCGCTCGGGCCGGCGAAGCGCATCTTCGACAGCGCGCGCGAAGCACGCCACAGAGCAGTCGGCCGATGACGCGCCGGGGACTCCTGCACCAACACAAGTTATCCGTTTCATCGACGTTGGGACGCCACACTACGCCAGAGCACACAACGCTCCCCCAGCGCGGGCCCAGTCCTGCGCTCCGATGCGCCGCGCGCCTTTCTTTCCAATCTGTTGCAGCCTCTCCAGCCGCCCCTCCTTGAACTAGGGCAAATACTGCCCTATATAGGGATCGGTTCGGGAGCGTAGATGCCGGAGATCGCGAGGTTTGGCAGCTTCAAGCTCCTGATGTTTTTTCAGGACGAGAATCCGCCGCACGTACACATCAAGGGATCGGACTTCGCCGCGAAGATGCGTATCTCGAACGGCGAGTTGCTGGCCGGAGCTGTGCCCAACAGGGTGCTGAGACAGGCTCGTCGTTGGGTGGAGGAACATCGGGCCGAGTTGTTGGCGATGTGGGCCGAATTCCAGAGGTGACCACCATGAACGACGACATCGCAAGAGTGATGAAGGTACGAGCGACTGGCGCGCGCTCTCTCCGCGTCCGGTTCGCCGGTGAACGGCGCGACCACGAACTGGACATGACTGGACTGATCGCCCGCAGCGTACATTTCGCACCGCTGATGGACGCCAAGACGTTTGCCGGGATTGGAATCGTGGAAGACGGCCTTGGAGTATCCTGGCCCGTCCAGACAAAATGGGGTCGCTTGGACGTTTCGGCGACGACGCTGCGCCGGATCGCGGAAGAGCAGCAGCCGATGACCGGTGCGGATTTTGCCAAGTGGCGGACTGCGCTGGGACTGTCGTTGACGGAGGCAGCCAAGCTGCTTGGCGTCAGTCGGCGCACGATCATGGGCTATTTGCAGAAAGACGATCTGCCCCCGGTCGTGGCCATTGCCTGCCGGGTGCTCGCTCGCGACAAGCATGTCCTGGCAGCGCACTATGTGCCGGCGCGCAAAGTCGCCCGCCGGGCCGCATAGCTGCCCTTCGCAGCCGCCAGGTCGTAGCCTTCGCGTGTCAAGTCGGGCGATCGCTCTCGGAAGTCGGGATTGGTCGAGACGCACCGCAGCACCACCGCGAAGCTTTGCGGCTGTCTTCATCGAGTGTGGCGCGTCAGTTTCGAAGCACCCGACTGCAGGCTTGCCGTCCTGCACGGCCCCTTCCACACTCGCCGCCAAGGCCTGATGAAAGAGGTCGGATGGGGGAGACGATGACGGCTTCTGTCGTAGCTTTGACGGGTTTTGTCGCCTGGACATTGGCGCTGCTGGTCCTGATGGAGGCGGTGCGCACCGCACATGTCTTGACCGGCAGGGTGCCGGCCAACCGGTTCGTGCCGGACAACGCGAACCTGTCGCCATTCATGCAGCGACTGGCCCGTGCGCATCTCAACTGCATCGAGGGTCTCGCCGTGTTCGGCGGCCTGCTGGCGATCGCGATCATGACGTCGCGCACGTCGGTCACCGATCCGCTGGCGCTGTGGCTGCTGGGCGCGCGCATCGTCCAGTCGCTGATCCATCTGGCATCGCTCAGCGCAATCGCCGTCTCGCTGCGCTTTACGGCCTTCGCCGTGCAGATGATCATCGCCGTGTACTGGGCCTGGAAGCTCCTGGCCTGAGCGTTGTTTCAACCTGACCGGAGTGCAGCATGGCGGATCCAGCGCCCACCACCGTCCGCCTGCAGAACATCGCCCAGTCCTACGGCCAGTCGGCCGCCCTCATGGCGGCGGTCGAGATCGGCGTGTTCACCGCGATCAGCAACGGCGCGGGGACCTACGAGGAAGTGGCGCAAGCGGTCGATGTCCATCCGACCAACGCCGAGCGCCTGATGGTGATGCTGTGCGCGGCCGGCCTGCTCGAGAAGGCCGACGGCCGGCATCGCAACGCGGCCGACGTCGAGCGCTACCTGGTCGAAGGCAAGCCCGGCTACATGGGCCCGTGGATCACCTTCACCAAGCCGCAGTGGAGCCAGTGGGGGCGACTCGCCGAGCACCTGCGCATCAAGGACCTCAAGGTAATGGGCTCGATCGAGACCTTCACCGTGGCCGACGCGCGGCGCTACCACGACGCGACCTACTCGATCGGCCTGGGCGCCGGCCGCCGCTTCGTCCGCCAGGTCGATCTTTCCCACGCCAAGCGCATCATGGATATCGGCGGCGGCTCGGGCGCCTACTGCATCGCCGCCGCCAAGGAGCATGCCGGCCTTCGTGCCGTGGTGCTCGATCTGCCCGTGGTCTGCGAGGTGGCGCGCGACTTCATCGCCGCCAACGGCGTCGCCGACCGCGTCGAGGCCCGGGCCTGCAACTTCACGCGCGATCCGTTCCCGGCCGACTGCGACGTCGCCATCATGGCCTCCAACCTGCCGATGTACGGCCGCGACATGATCGCCAGCGTCATCCGCAAGGCGCACGACGCCCTGCTGCCCGGCGGCCAGATGCACCTCATCGGCGAGATGACCAACGACCAGCGCACCGGCCCCTGGGGACCGGCCTATTGGGGCCTCGGCCAGGCGGTGTCGGATTCGCTGGGCCTTGCCCATTCGGAAGCCGACGTCTTGGGATACTTCCGCGCCGCCGGATTCAGCGAGGTCGGCCTGCACGACTTCATCCCGGGATCGCTCGGCCGCGTCACCGGAACCAAGGCCGGCTGACGTGTTCCACACCGTCATCTGCGATCTTTTGGGCATCCGCTATCCCATCCTGCAGGGCGCCATGCAGGGCGGCGGCGGCGTCGAGCTGGTCGCGGCCGTCAGCGAAGCGGGCGGCCTGGGCGTGCTGCCGACCTTCGGCGGCACCGACCAGAAGCTGCGGGCCGACATCGCCGGCGTGCGCGCGCGCACCGACAAGCCGTTCGGTGTCAACATCATGCCCATGGGCCGCGGCATCACCGAGCGTTGCGCCGCGACCTGCATCGAGCTCGGCATCCCCATCGTCACCACCGGTCGGGCCGATCCGGGCGAAACCGTCGTGCGCCGATTGAAGGCGGCCGGCATCAAGGTCGTGTCGGTGATCCCCACGGTCGAGCATGCCAGGCGCATGGAGGCCGAGGGCGTCGACGCCGTCGTCGCCTCCGGCGCGGAGGCGGGCGGCCACGTCGGCACCGTCTCGACGCTGCCGCTGGTGCCGCAGGTGGTCGATGCGGTGAAGATCCCGGTGCTGGCGGCGGGCGGCATCGGCGACGCGCGCGGCTTCCTTGCCGCCTTCGCCTTGGGCGCGGTCGGCATCCAGATGGGCACGCGCTTCATGGTGACACGTGAGTCCGATCTCAACGACTGGGGCCGCGATCGGCTGCTGGCGATGCGCGAGACCGACACCATCGTCACTCGCGCCATGACCGGCGCCACGGTGCGCTGCATCCGCACGCCCGAGATCGCGGCCTATGAAGACGCCGTAGCGCGCGGCGCCGACGCCGCCGAGCTGAAGGACCTCGCCACCCGCGTCCGCACGTCGCGCTACGGCGAGGACAGGAGCGATCGCCGCCAATCGGCTGCGGGCCAGGTTGCCGGCATGATCAGCGACGTCGTGTCGGTGAGCGAGCTGATCGAAGGCATGCTGGCCGATGCGCTGCGGTTGGCGGAGCGACTGCCTGACGTCGCGAACAACTGATAGCACTGCTGGCACTCGGGAATCGCAAGGAATGGCGTGAGCGCCCATTTGGGCCCGCTTTTCGCGCCTCC
>JBFWXJ010000200.1:0-11072 GCA_050187535.1 Alphaproteobacteria bacterium
CGAGCCGGAACGCCTCCAGCAGGTTCTCGCGGTCGTCGCCGACGGTGGTGCCCCAGATCACCCCCAGCCCGAAATCCTCCAGCTTCTGGGCGATCCAGCTGAAGTTGCTGTTGACGATCTTGCCGGTTAGCACCTCGTCGCCGGTGCAGATGATCTCGATGCGCATCGCCTCCCCCCTCGGCCCCGCGGCTCAGGCGCCGGCCGGCGGGATCAGCTCGCGCGCCAGCAGCTCGTAACTGCGCCGCCTGACTTGCTCGTCATGGGCCCAGGCGACGATCGCGATCTCGTCGACGCCGAGCGAAGCACCCAGCTCGTTGATGCGGCGGGCCACGTCGGGCGCGGTGCCGATCAGCGCCTTGCGGCGGATTTCGTCGTAGCGCGCCCGCTCGTGGTCGGTGAACGGGTATGCGAGCGCCGTCTCGGGCGATTCGAGCGCGGTGTAGACGCCGCGGTCGCGCAGCACCCGCCACTTGCCGCGGGGTGCGAAGTGCCGCTCCGCCGTCGCCATGTCGTCGGCCGCCAGCGCCCAGACGCAGATGCCCGCCCGCGGCTCCGGGTGGCGCGGGCTCGGCCGGTAGGTCTGGCGGTAGATGTCGAGCGCCTGCTCGCCGCCCTGCCCGTCGGTGAAGAACCAGGCGAAGCTGTAGGGCAGCCCGAAATGCGCGGCCACCCGCGCCCCGAAGTCGGACGAGCCGAGAATCCACATCTCCGGCACGGTGTCGCCCTGGGGATAGGCCTTGACCTGGGCGAAGGGGTGGCCGTCGGCGAGCGGCGTGCCGGCGACCCAGGCGAGCAGGTCGCGCACGTCACTCGGGAAATGGTCGGGCCGCTCCGCGGCATTGGGGTTGAGCGCAAAGGCGGTGCGGCCGTCCGAGCCCGGCGCCCGGCCGAGGCCGAGATCGATGCGGCCGGGCGCGATCGCGTCGAGCACGCGGAACTGCTCGGCCACCTTGTACGGCGAATAGTGCGGCAGCATGACGCCGGCGCTGCCGACGCGGATGCGCGTCGTCGTCGCCGCGATGGCGGCGATCAGGATCTCGGGCGCGCTGCCGACGATGGTCGGGTGGTTGTGGTGCTCCGACACCCAGAAGCGCGCATAGCCGAGCTGGTCGCACCATTGCGCCAGCGCGATCGTGTCGCGGATGGACGCGCCCTGGGGTCGGCCGGCGATGGCGATGGACTGGTCGAGGATCGAGAAGGTCGGCAAGGGAAGGCTCCTGCGCGCCGCCGGCACGCCGGGCTACGCTCGGCCGATCCTGCCTCGAACGGCGCCCCGAGGAAAGCCGCAGCGCCCGCGGCCGCTGCGGCGGGCTTCACGAGCCTGTCCGCCGGCCGCCCGGGCACGTCTGCCGCGCCGACTCGTCAACGGCCGCGGGCCGCGAGCCATCGGCGCATCTGGGCGATCTCGGCCTCCTGCGCGGCGATCACCGCTTCGGCAAGGCGACGGACTTCGGGATCGGCACCGTGGCGCAGCACCACCTGCGCCATCGCGACGGCGCCCTCGTGATGCGGGATCATCGCCCGCATGAAGTCGATGTCGGCGTCGCCCGTGAAGGCCACCGCCATGTCACGATGCATGCGGTCGTTGGCCGCGCGGTACTCCCGCGTCGAGGCGGCGTCGGACGCCGCCGCAGCCGGGGCCTCGTGACCGCGATGCCCGGACTGGGCGACGGCGAAGCCGCCGATTGCGACGACGGACAGGAACAGCGGAACGGCGAAAAGGCGATTCATCGCGACCTCCGGCAGCGGCGCGGGCGACGGGCCCGCGCCGGTCATGCCGCGAAGCTGCTGTTTGCCATCATGGCAAGGTCAAGGGTCCGGGTGGACCGGGACGGCGCGGCGACGCGGGCGGGGCCGCTCAGAGCCTGCGCGGATCGACCCCGGCGGTGGCGGCGATGACCTCGCAGATGTCGTCGAAGCGGATGCCGCGGCGGATCGGCCTGAGGCTCGGCAACTCGATGATCGTGCTGCCCATGCCCTCGGGGTGGCTGTACTTGGTGGGGCCGTGGTCGATGACGAGGTCGGCGCCGGCGCGCACCGGCGCCTCGACGTCCGCCAGCCTGTACTTGCTGCCGGAGAGCGACTGGTTGGCCGACGAGCCCAGGACCGGCGTGCCGCGGGCATAGGAGATGCGGGCGACGGCGTCGTGCAGGGGGCCGGCGTTGAGCAGCATGTCGATGGTGCCCGAGCGCGACGACCGGCCGCGGGTCAAGGGCGTCAGGCCCGAAAAGTGCGGATGGTCGACCCGGTACGGCACGACCACCGAGAACGGCATGCCGTGGCCGTGGATCACCGTGTCGACGATCCGATACTCGCGGTCGCCGACGGTGGCGATGTCGAGCAGCATCTGCCAGTTGCTGAACATGCCGCAGGCCTTGTCGAAGCTGCGCTGCTTGCATGCGAAGATGCGCGCGATCGCCGCCTCGTGGTTGCCGACGATGGCGTAGCCGACGTCGACCGGGAACAACGCCACGCCGCCCGTGGCGACGGTGTCGACGACGCGGCCCGCGTCGCCCTCGATGTCATGGGCCATGATCTGCTCCGGAAAGTGGATCAGCCGAGGGCGACGGAAGCGGCCGAGGGCTGGGAGTCGATGGTCTGCATCGTGTCGAAGAGGCGTCGGGCCGCGGCCTCGCCGACACCGGTCGCGGCGGCGCAGTCGACGAACTTGGCCCACAGCTCGGCGGTCTCGAGCGGGCGGTCGGCATGGCCGGTCGCACGCTTCACGGGCGGTGTCACGTGCTCGCTGCCGTCGTCCAGCCGGATGCGCACGAAGTCCTCGGGTGCGGCGATCGGATAGGTCGGGTCGTAGATCTCGGTCTTCTCGATGGCGACCTTGGCCATCAGCGCCTGCGTCTCGGGCGCCGCCGCGAACGCGTCGGTCATCTCGGCGAGGCCGAGCTTGCCCCGCAGCAGGGCGGCCGCGACCACGAACTCCAGGCTGAACTTGGCCTCGAGCGCGGTCTGCGGCCGGTGGAAGTTCATGACGGCGGCCTGCTTGGCGCTGATCCGAGGCACCACCTGGACGATGCGCGCCGGATCGACGCTGTTGGCCCGCCGCCAGGCGACGACGGAATCGATGGTGCGCTGCGAGGCGCCGACGGTCGGGTACTTCTTGATGTTGAGGCGCGCCTTGAGGATGCGCCATTCCCGGCCGAGCCCCATGGGCGTGGTGCGGTCGACGCGACCCGCCGGCGACAGCGCGGCCAGCAGGCCGAGGCGATCCTCGATCGCCGCCGGGCCGCCGAAGATGCCGTTCTTCGCCAGCAGTGCAGCGACCAGTCCCGCTTCCGCCGCCTTGCCGCCGTGGTAGGGCTTCGTGGGGGTGCCGAAATTGGCCATGATGCCGCCCGAATGCGAGGCGGCGATCGCGACCGCATCGCGGGCGCGGTCCTCGTCGAGGCGCAGCAGCACGGCGGCCGCCACGGCGGCCGCGATCGGCCCGAAGAGGCCGGTCGGGTGCCAGCCCTTGCCGTGCAGGTGGTCGGGCTCGCGCGCCATCAGCGCCGCCCATGCCTCGTAGCCGGCGACATAGGCCGCCGCCATCGCCCTGCCGTCGGCGCCGGTCGTCTCGGCGATCGCCAGGACCGCGGGGACGAGCACGGCGCTCGGATGGTTGGCGAAAGCGTAGTCGTCGAGGTCGAGCGCGTGGGCGGCCGACGCGTTGACCAGGGCTGCGGCCGGTGCCGACGTGCGCTCTTCGCCCAGCAGCAGACGGCTCTCGGCGTTGCCGCCGCGGCCGCGGACATAGGCGAGAAGGCTTCGTGTGACCGGCTCCTCGCGGCCAGCCAGCAGCACCGCCGCGCAGTCCGTGAAGCCGAGCCGCACGACCGGCAGCGCCTCGGCCGGCGCACCGTCGCGCGTCATGGCGACGGCGAAGGCGGCGAGCTCGCGGGTGAGCGGTGCGGGCACCGCACCGGCGGGAAGCGCGCTCATGCGACGGCCGGCGGCAGGAAGGCGGTCACCGCCGGCGCATCGCCCGAGAGCCGCTCCACCTCGACCAGCGCCGTCAGCGCGATCGGTCCCTGGCCGAGACGCGAGGTGCCCTTGTCCATGGTCAGCACGTTGGGATTGCCGTGCTTGTCGAGACTGCCGACGCGCCCGGGCTCGGCCGGGTCGAACCACGCCCCGGCCGGGAGCTGAATCACCCCCGGCCGCACGTCTTCCGTCACGATTGCGCCGGCCAGGCACCGGCCGCGGTCGTTGTGCACGACGACGATGTCACCGTCGGCGATGCCGCGCGGCGCGGCGTCGGCGGGGTTGATCCACATGGGCTCGCGACCGGCGATCTTGCTCTCGCGGCTGACGAGACCGTCGTCGAGCTGGCCGTGCAGGCGCGTGCGCGGCTGGTTGGAGATGAGGTGCAAGGGGTGGCGCGCCGCGGCCGGGCCGCCCAGCCATTCCGCCGGCTCCAGCCACGTCGCGTGGCCCGGGCAGTCGTCGTAGCCGTAGCCGGCGATCTCCTCGGAGAAGATCTCGATACGCCCTGACCGCGTCTTCAGCGGGTGCGCGTCGGGGTCGCGCCGGAAATCGCCCAGCATCACGTGATCCTCCAACGGCTCGGGGAACTCGACGAAGCCGTCGCGCCAGAAAGTGTCGAAGTCCGCCATCGCGACGTTGGCGGCGAGCGCCTTGCCGCGGGCGACGTCGTAGAGATGACGGACCCACGCCATCTCGTCGCGGCCCTCGGTGAAGGCGTCGGCGAAGCCGAGGCGCCCGGCGAGGTCGCGGAAGATGTCGAAGTCGTTGCGCGCCTCGCCGACCGGCTCGATCACCTTGGGCATCGCCATGACGAAGCGGTCGCGCGAGGAGGCCCCGACATCGTTGCGCTCGAGCGTCGTGGTCGCCGGCAGGACGATGTCGGCGTGGCGGGCGACGGACGTCCACCAGGGCTCGTGGACGATCACCGTATCGGGCCGCTGGGACGCGCGGACGAGACGGTTCAGGTCCTGGTGGTGGTGGAACGGGTTGCCGCCCGCCCAGTAGACGAGGCGGATGTCGGGATAGACCAGCTTGCGGCCGTTGAAGTCGATCGTCTCGCCCGGCTGCAGCAGCAGGTCGGCGATGCGCGCCACGGGGATGGCGAAGGCGAGCGGGTTGCGGCCGGACGGCAGGTCCGGCACCGCCAGCCGGAGGCGCGGGTTGCCCATGCCGCCGATCGAGCCGTAGCCGAAGCCGAAGCCGCCGCCCGGCAGGCCGATCTGCCCAAGCATCGCGGCCAGCGTGATCATCATCCAGAAGGGCTGCTCGCCGTGGTCGGCGCGCTGCAGCGACCAGCTCGCGGTCAGCATCGTGCGGGTGCCGGCCATGCGGCGGGCGAGGCCGCGGATCGTCTCGGCCGGGATCTCGGTCAGCGGGGCGGCCCAGTCCGCGTCCTTCGGGACGCCGTCGTCGGCGCCGGTCAGGTAGCGCTCGAAGCGGTCGAAGCCGACGCACCAGCGGTCGAGGAAGGCGCGGTCGTGCAGCCCCTCGGCGTGCAGCGTGTGGGCCATGCCCAGCATCAGCGCGGTGTCGGAGTTCGGCCGCGGCGCCAGCCACTCGGCGTCGAGGAAATCCGGCGCGTCGGTGCGCACCGGGCCGATGTTGATGAACTCGACCCCGGCTTCGCGGGCCAGCCGCAGCCACTTCTCGAAGGAATGCTCGCCCGGTCCGCCGGCGCAGACCTGGCCGTTCTTGAGGCCGGCGCCGCCGAACATCACCATCAGCTTGGTATGCTTGGCGATGCTGGCCCAGCTCGTCACCGGCCCCGCGGTCGCCTCCTCCGAGCCCAGCAGGTGCGGCAGCAGCACCTTGGCCGCCCCGCAGCTGTAGTTCGTCACCTGCTGCACGCAGCCGCCGAAGCCGTGCAGGAAGCGGTGGAGCTGGGTGCGCGCGTGGTGGAAGCGGCCGGCGCTGGCCCAGCCGTAGGAGCCGCCGAAGATCGACATATTGCCGTGCGTCCGGCGCACCCGATCCAGCTCGCCGGCCGCGAGGTCGAGCGCCTTGTCCCACGCGACCGGCACGAAGGCCTCGCCGCCCCTCCGGCCGCGGCTGTCGGGCCCGTCGTCGAGCCAGCCGCGGCGCACCATCGGCTGCAGGATCCGCGTCGGCGCGTAGACCGACGACGCCGTCGAGTCGATGAGGTCGGAGGGATAGGGATCGCGCTCGAAGGGACGCACGCCGACGAGCCGGTCGTCGACGACCCGGGCCGTGAAGGCGCCCCAGTGCGAGCTGGTGCGACGCTCGTAGGTCCCCATATGCCTCTCCCGTTGACGTCAGTGCGCCACGACGGCGGTCGTCGGGCGCGCGCGACGGTCGGTCCGCCGCGGCGCGGCCGGCTGCTCGATGAAGCCGAGGTCGCGCGAAATCGCGTGCGCCGTCGCCATGACCGGCGGCGCCGAGTGGATCATCCGCTCCGGCGTCAGCCGGGCGCAGGGGCCGGAGATGCCGACGGCCGCGACCACCCGTCCCGTGCTGTCGCGGATCGGCGCCGCAACGCCGCAGACGGCGGCGCGCCATTCGCCGTGGTTGAACGCGACGCCGTCGCGCCGGATGCGCTCGAGCTCCGCCTCCAGGCGTACGCGGTCGACGATGGTCGTGCCGGAATGCGCCTCCAGCCGGGCCGCCACGCGCTCGACGACATGCGGCTCCTCGAAGGCGAGCAGCGCCTTGCCCGTGGCGACGCAGTACGCGGGCGCGCGGCCGCCGACCCGGGTATAGGCGCGCACCGGCTGCGCGCCCTCGATCAGGTCGAGATAGATGACCTCGCCGTCATCGAGGACGGAAAGGTGCACCGTCTCGTCCGAGCTGCCGGCGAGCGTCCTCAGATGCGGGGCCGCGACCGGCCGCAGCTCGATGCGCGAAACCAGGGCGGACCCCAGCTCCCACAGCCGCAGCGTCAGGGAATAGCGGCCGGTCTCCGGGTCGCTGCGGGCATAGCCGCCCTCCACGAGGGTCTCCAGCACGCGGTGGATGTTGCTCTTGGGGATGCGCAGCGTGCGCGACAGCTCCGACACGCCGCAGGAGCCGTCCACCCGCACCAGGTGCTCGATCAGCTGCAGGCCGCGCAGCAGTGTCTTGTTGGACATTGTTGTTCCGATATATGGAACGCGTTTCCTCAATTTCGGATGCTAGGGAGCGATGGGAAGCAGTGTCAAGGCCGGGCGACCTGTCAGAATTCATCACCCTCAGTTCAAATAATTCGCGCTGGACGCCCGTGCGAAGCCGCGTTGACATCCCACGACGGCGTCCGTACGGTCGACGAACAAAGAACGCACGTTCCGCAATATGGAACGAATCTGGGGCATGCCGAAATCGAGACCGGACATGCCCGCCGCCCGAAGGGAGGGACGGAAACGATGAGCTACCTCCGACCGGCCGCCCGGCTCGCCGCCGCCGCCGCCGTTCTCGCCGCCGCTTCGCTGCACGGTCCGGCCGCGACCGCAGCCGAGGAAGTGACTTTCGCCCAGTCGATCGACGGATTCCTCTACGGCCCGCTCTACATCGCGCGCGCCGGCGGCTACCTCGAGCGCGAGGGCGTCAA
Source organism: Alphaproteobacteria bacterium (assembly GCA_050187535.1). GTDB lineage: Bacteria > Pseudomonadota > Alphaproteobacteria > ATCC43930 > Allostellaceae > Allostella. The sequence continues at coordinate 7,523 of JBFWXJ010000200.1, forward strand.
GCCGAACATCGTCATCAGCGGCGGCGGCTCGAAGGCGATGACCGCGATGATCTCGGGCTCGGCCGACATCTATGTCGGCGCGCCCTTCGAGCTCATCAACGCCGCCAACCAGGGGCGCAAGGTCGTCGCCTTCGCGACCCTGATGGAGCGCCGGCCGAGCCAGATCATCATCCGCAAGGAGGTGGCCGACCGCATCGGCATCACCTCGTCCTCGCCGCTGGAGGACCGGATGCGGGCGCTGAAGGGGATGAAGCTCGGCGTCAGCTCGGCCAAGAGCTCGGGCGACGGGCTCATGCGCTACTTCCTGAAAAAGGTCGGCTACAACCCGGACCGCGACGCGGAGATCGTGCCGGTCGGCGGTGCCGCGGCGGCCGTCGCCGCCTTCGCGACCGGCAAGGTCGACATCATGTCCTTCACCTCGCCCGTCATCGAGCAGGCCCTGGTGCGCGGCCCAGGGATCATCCTGATCGACCTCGTGAGCGGCGAGATCCCCGAATACAAGGGCTACCCCTTCATCTGCCTGATCGCGCGGGAGGAATGGCTCGACGCCAATCCGAAGGCGGTGGGCGGCGTGATCCGCGCGCTGGCGGGGGCGGAGAAGTTCATGCGCGAGAACAAGGATGCCGCGCGCGGCATGCTGCGGCAGTACTTCCCCAAGCTCGAGGAGGACCTCTTCCTCGCCTCCTACGAGACCAACTGGCCGGGCTACGCGGCGTCGCCGACGGTCGTCCCGGCCAATTTCGGCGTCGCCTTCAAGGAGTACGACGGCGCGGCCGACCAGCCCGCCAAGGTGACGCCGGAGCAGATCGCGACGAACCGCTACGTCGCGGCGGCGCTGAAATGATCGGCCGTCTCCTCGCCGCATCGGCGGCGCTGGCGGCGCTGACGGTTGCCGCCGCGGCACAGCCGGCCAAGGTCGTGCTGACGCAGTCGAACGACGGCTTCCTCTACGGCCCCGTCCACATCGCCAAGGCCAAGGGCTACTTCGCCGAAGAGGGCATCGCGGCCGAGGTGATCGTCATGGGCGGCGGCGCCAAGGCCATGTCGGCGGTGCTGTCGGGCTCCGGCGACATCTATGTCGGCGCCCCCTTCGAGCTGATCAACGCGGCCGAGCGCGGGCAGAAGGTGAAGGCCTTCGCCGAGATCATGGACAAGGTGATGATCAGCCTCGTCCTCAGGTCCGACGTGGCGCAGCGCATCGGCATCGCCGCCGATGCGCCGGTGGCGACCCGCATCCAGGCGTTGAAGGGGCTGAAGCTCGGGATCAGCTCGCCCAAGAGCTCGGGCGAGGCGCTCTACCGCAATCTGTTGCGCCAGGGGCGGCTCGACGCCGACCGCGACGCGGACATCGTTCCGGTGGGTGCCGGCGGTGCGGCCCTCGCCGCCTTCCTCGCCGCCAAGGTCGACATCTACACCTTCAGCTCGCCCTTCAAGGAACAGGCGATCGAGCGCGGCCCCGGCGTCGTGCTGTTCGACATGAGTGCCGGCGACGTGCCGGGCTATGCCAGCTATCCCTACATCTCCCTGATTTCGCGCGACGACTGGCTCGACGCCGAACCGGCCAAGGTCGGCGGCGTCGTGCGGGCGTTGGCCAAGGCGATGGCCTTCCTGCACGGCAACCCGGCGGGCGCACGCGGCGTATTGCGCGAGATCTTCTCGAAGCTGGACGAGCCGGTCTTCGACGCGGCGTTCCGGGCGAACATGCGCAGCTACGCGAGTTGCCCGGATATCGACCCCAAGGCCTTCGAGACCGCGCTGGCCGAATATCGCCTCGTCTCCGGCCGCGAAGCCGCCGTCCCGGTCGACCGGCTGGCGACCAACAAGTACGTCACCGCCGCGCTCGCGAACCGGCCGAAGGGGGCGCACGGATGCTGATCGAGTACCGCGGCCTCGGGAAACGGTTCTGGAAGGGCGGCAAGCCGATCCAGGCGATCGAGAACCTGACCTTCTCGGTCGCCAAGGGCGAGTTCGTCAGCGTCGTCGGGCCGTCGGGCTGCGGCAAGTCCACCCTGCTCAACCTCGCCGCCGGGCTGATGGCGCCGACCGCGGGCGAGGTGCGCTACGACGGCGTGCCCGTGACCGACGTGAACCACCGCGTCGGCTACATGACGCAGAAGGACAACCTGATGCCCTGGCGCACGGTCGAGGGCAATGTCGACCTCGCCTTGCGTATCCAGGGCGTCGGCCGCGCGGAGCGGCGGGACCGGGCGCGCCACTTCATCGAGCTGGTCGGGCTCGGCGGCTTCGAGAACCACTATCCGGGCGAGCTGTCGGGCGGAATGCGCAAGCGCGTGGCGCTGGCCCGCCTGCTCGTCTACGACCCGGAAACCCTGCTGATGGACGAGCCCTTCGGAGCGCTCGACGCGCAGCTCAAGATGGTCATGCACGAGGAGCTGCTGGCGATCCGCGACCGCACCGGCAAGACCATCGTCTTCGTCACCCACGACCTGACCGAGGCCGTCACGCTCTCCGACCGCGTGGTCGTGCTGGCGCCCCGCCCGGGCCGGGTGAAGATGATCCATGACGTGCCGCTGGCGCGGCCGCGCAACGTCTTCCAGATCCGCTTCACGCCGCAGTTCGGCGAGGTGTTCGAGACGCTCTGGGGCGCCATCGAGCAGGACATGCGCAAGGGGGAGGAGGTATGAGCGACAAGGCGAGCGCGCTCGCCGGCGAGGCGCCTGCGCGCGCCGGCGCCGACGACGCGCTGCACGACGCGCCGGTCGGCACGCTGGGCTTCACCCTCAAGCTGTGGGCGACGCGCCTGGCCGTCGCAGCGGGCGCGCTCGGCTTCTGGGAATGGGCGAGCGGCACCATCATCGACCCGTTCTGGGTCAGCTCGCCGAGCCAGGTGTTCGAGCGCCTGCGCGAGTGGGTCGCCACCGGCTCCATCTGGTTCCATCTCGGCATCACGCTGCAGGAGACCATCGCCGGCTTCGTCTGCGGCAGCCTCGTCGGCATGTCGCTGGGCTTCCTGCTCGGCCGCAACGAGTTCCTGGGGCGCGTGCTCGACCCGTTCATCCTGTCGATCTACAGCCTGCCGAAGGTGGCCCTGGCGCCGCTCTTCATCCTGTGGTTCGGCATCGGCATGTCCGCCAAGATCGTGCTGTCGGCGGTGATCGTCTTCTTCCTCGTCTTCTACAACACCTATGCCGGCGTCAGGGACGCCGACCAGGATCTGATCGACGTCGTGCGCCTGATGAAGGGCAAGCGCCGCCACGTCCTGATGATCGCGGTCATCCCGAGCGCCATGGTCTGGGTCTTCACCGGCCTCAAGATCGCCGTGCCCTACGCGCTGATCGGCGCGGTGGTCGGCGAGATGATGGCGTCGAACAAGGGGCTGGGACACCTGATCGAAGGCTCGGCCGGACAGTTCGACACGGCCGGCGTCTTCGCCGCGCTCTTCGTGCTGATGATCATCTCGACGACGCTGCACGAGCTGCTCAACCGGCTCGAGCCGGTGGTGCTGCGCTGGAAGCTGGTCAACCGCTGATGGCGGCCCTCTTCGACATCGACGGCGACGCTGCCCGTGCCTTCGCCGCGGTTGCGGCGG
>JBFWXJ010000201.1:0-11012 GCA_050187535.1 Alphaproteobacteria bacterium
CGCCTCGAAGATGGCGCGGGCCTGCATCTCGGAGATCTCGGGATAGGTCACGCCGAGGCGGCAGCCGCGATGGCCCAGCATCGGGTTGGCCTCGTGGAGCTGCGCCGCGCGCTGGCGCACGGTCGCCACGTCGGTGCCCGTGACCTTGGCCAGCTCGGCCATCTCGGCGTCGGTATTCGGCAGGAACTCGTGCAGCGGCGGGTCGAGCAGGCGGATCGTCACCGGCAGGCCGCGCATGATGCGGAATAGCTCGACGAAGTCCGCGCGCTGCATCGGCAACAGCTTGGCCAGGGCCTTACGCCGGCCCGCCACGTCGCCCGCCATGATCATCTCGCGCACGGCGACGATGCGGCCGGCGTCGAAGAACATGTGCTCGGTGCGGCAGAGGCCGATGCCCTCGGCGCCGAAGCCGCGGGCGGTGCGCGCGTCGGCCGGCGTCTCGGCGTTGGTGCGGACCTTCATGCGGCGGATGCCGTCCGCCCACGCCATCACCTTGGCGAAGTCGCCCGACAGCTCGGGCTCGATCGTCGGCACGGCGCCCAGCATCACTTCGCCGGTGGCACCGTCGATGGTGAGCATGTCGCCCACCTTCACGGTGGCGCCGCGCACCGTCATGGTGCCCGCCTTGTAGTCGATGCGCAGCTCGCCCGCGCCGGCGACGCAGGGCCGGCCCATGCCGCGGGCGACCACGGCCGCGTGGCTGGTCATGCCGCCGCGCGTCGTCAGGATGCCGCGCGCGGAGTGCATCCCGTGGATGTCCTCGGGGCTGGTCTCGACGCGGCAGAGGATGACCGCCTCGCCGCGCTGAGCCGCCGTCTCGGCCTCGTCGGCGGAGAACACGACCCGGCCCGATGCCGCGCCGGGGGAGGCCGGCAGGCCCTTGGCGATGACGTTGCGCGCGGCCTTGGGATCCAGCGTCGGGTGCAGCAGCTGGTCGAGCGAGGCCGGCTCGATGCGCGCGACGGCGGTGCGCTCGTCGATCACGCCCTCGTCGGCGAAGCCAACGGCGATGCGCAGTGCGGCCGCCGCCGTGCGCTTGCCGGTGCGGGTCTGCAGCATCCAGAGCTTGCCCTGCTGCACCGTGAACTCGATGTCTTGCATGTCGCGGTAGTGCCGCTCCAGGACGCCGCGCACGCGGTCCAGCTCGGCGAAGACCGCCGGCATGACCTCTTCCATTGCCGGCAGGGTCGAGCCGTTGCGGGTCTTGCCGGCGATCGTCAGGTGCTGCGGCGTGCGGATGCCGGCGACCACGTCCTCGCCCTGGGCGTTCACCAGGTACTCGCCGTAGAAGACGTTCTCGCCGGTCGAGGGATCGCGGGTGAAGGCGACGCCGGTGGCGCAGTCCTCGCCCATGTTGCCGAACACCATCGCCTGGACGTTGACCGCCGTGCCCCAGCTCTCGGGGATGTCATGCAGGCGACGATAGGTGATGGCGCGCTGGTTCATCCAGCTCCCGAACACCGCGCCGATGGCGGCGCGGAGCTGCGCCTCGGGCTCCTGTGGGAACGGCGCGCCGTGGATCTCCTCGATCCGCGCCTTGTAGTCGACGATCACCGCCCGCCAGTCCTCGGCGGTCATCTCGGTGTCGAGGCTGTGGCCGAGGTCGAGCTTGTGCTGCTCCAGGACCTCCTCGAAATAGTGGTGGTCGACCTCGAGGACGACGTTGCCGAACATCTGGATGAAGCGGCGGTAGCTGTCGTAGGCGAAGCGCGGGTCGCCGCTCTTCGCGGCCAGGCCCTCGACCGTCGCGTCGTTGAGGCCGAGGTTCAGCACGGTATCCATCATCCCCGGCATCGAGGCGCGCGCGCCCGAGCGGACCGAGACGAGCAGGGGGTCGGCCGCATCGCCGAACCGCTTCCCGACGAGCGTCTCGACGCCCGCCAGCGCGCCGGCCACGGCATCCCACAGCTCGGCCGGATACTGCCGGTCGTTGGCATAGAACCAGGTGCATACCTCGGTCGTGATGGTGAAGCCCGGCGGGACGGGCAGGCCGAGGCTGCTCATCTCGGCCAGGTTGGCGCCCTTGCCGCCGAGCAGGTCGCGCATCTCGGCACGGCCCTCGGCCTTGCCGTCGCCGAAGGTGTAGACCCACTTCGTCATCGCCCTATCCTTCGATCTGCGCGAAATCCGCCACCCGCCCGAGCGTCGCCCGGATGGCCGCCAACAATCGCAAACGATTGCGCCGTGCCGCCGGGTCCGTCGCGTTCACCGTGACGCGGTCGAAGAACGCATCGACCGGTGCGCGCATTCCCGCGAGCGCGCGCATGGCGCCGGCGAAGTCCTCCGTCGCCAACGCGGCGTCTACCGCCGGCCGCGCCCCCGCCAGTGCGTCGGCCAGCGCCTTCTCCTCCGCCTCGGCGAGCAGTGCGGAATCGACCGGCCCGCCATGCGGCCCGTCCTTCTTCTCCTCGATGCGCACGATGTTCGAGGCGCGGCGATAGGCGGTCAGCAGGTTCCCGCCGTCCTCGCTCGCCAGGAAGGAGCCGAGAGCCGCCACCCGCGCCAGCAGCCGCACGAGGTCGTCCTCACCGCCCAGCGCGAAGACGGCGGCGATCAGGTCGTGCCGCACGCCTTCGCCACGCAGATGCACCTTGAGGCGGTCGGCGAGGAACTCGAGAAGCGCCGGCGCGACCGAAGCCGGCGGATCGGCAAGGACCGGTCGGTAGAGCGTCAGCGCCGCGTCGAAGATGTGCGCGAGCGGCAGCCGCAGGCGGTTCTCGGTCGCGAGCCGGATGATGCCGAGCGCGGCCCGGCGCAGCGCATAGGGGTCCTTCGATCCGGTCGGCTTCTCGTCGATTGCGAAGAAGCCGACCAGCGCGTCGATCTTGTCGGCCAGCGCCACGGCGACGCCGACCGGTGCGGTCGGGCAACGGTCGCCCGGTCCCTGCGGCGCGTAGTGGTCGGCGATCGCCCCGGCGACCTCTTCCCGCTCGCCGTCGTGGCGGGCGTAGTAGCGGCCCATGATCCCCTGCAGCTCGGGGAACTCGCCGACCATGCCGCTGGTCAGATCCGCCTTAGCGAGGCGCGCAGCACTGGCCGCGAGATCACGGTCGCAGCCGGGGATGTGGGCGGAGAGCTCGACCGCCAGCGCCTCTAGGCGGGCCACGCGCTCGCCCAGCGTGCCGAGGCGGGCATGGAAGATGATCTTGTCCAAGGCCGGCACGCGGTCCGCCAGCTTGACCTTGCGGTCCTGGTCCCAGAAGAACTTGGCGTCCGACAGGCGCGCGCGCAGCACGCGCTCGTTGCCGGCGACGATCGCCTTGCCGCCGTCGGCCGCTTCGACATTGGCGACGACGACGAAGCGCGGCGCCAGCTTCCCGTCGGCGGTGTCGAGGGCGAAGTACTTCTGGTGCGCGCGCATGGAGGTGACGAGCACCTCGGGGGGCACGTCCATGAAGGCCTCGTCGATGCGGCCCATCAGCGGCACCGGCCATTCGACCAGTCCGCAGACTTCCGCCAGCAGGCCCTGGTCCTCGCGCAGCGCCAGGCCCTCGGCCTTCGCGAGGGTGCGCGCACCTTCGAGGATCACGCGCGCGCGCTCGGCGGGATCGACCACGACCTTGGCGGCCGCCAGCTTCGCGGCATAGTCGTCGAACCCGGCGACGTGGAAGACGGCCGGCGCCATGAAGCGATGGCCGCTGGTCTCGGCGCCGAAGGGCAGCGCGGTCTTCTCGTCCATGACGAGCGCACCCGGCAATGGCTTGCCGTCGAACAGGCAGAGTGCCCGGTGCAGCGGCCGGACCCAGCGGAAGCCCTGATCGGCGAAGCGCATGGACTTGGGCCAGGAGAGGGCGGCGACGGCGGCGCGCAACAGTTCCGGCAGCACGTCGGCGGTCGGGCGGCCGGCGCGGCGGATGGTCGCGAACCAGAACTCGCCCTTGTCGGTCGCGCGCTTCTCGCAGGCGTCGAGGCCGGTGACGCCGGCCGCGCGCAGGAAGCCGTCGATCGCCGGCTGGGCGGCGCCGACGCGCGGGCCCTTGCGCTCGTCGACCGTGTCCGGCTGCGCCGTCGGCACGCCCTCGAAGGCGAGTGTCAGGCGGCGGGGACCGGCGAAGGCGCGGCCGCCGTCATGGGCGAGCCCGGCCTTCGTCATGCCGTCGGCCAGCAGCTTCTGCAGGTCCTCGGCCGCTCGCACCTGCATGCGGGCGGGGATCTCCTCGCTGAACAGCTCCAGCAGCAATTCGGCCATGGCGTCAGGCTCCCGCCAGCTCGCCGGCGAGCCAGGCTTCGCAGCAACCCTTCGCCAGCGCCCGGACGCGGCCGATATAGGCGGCCCTCTCGGTCACACTGATGACGCCGCGGGCGTCCAGCAGGTTGAAGTTGTGGCTGGCCTTGATGCACTGGTCGTAGGCGGGCAGGGCCAGCTTGGCGTCCAGCAGGCGGCCGCATTCGGATTCCGCGTCGCGGAAGTGCTGCAGCAGGATGGCGGTGTCGGCCTTCTCGAAGTTGAAGGCGGAGAATTCCCGCTCGTTGCGCAGGAACACGTCGCGGTAGGTGATCCGCTGGTCACCGGTTGCGCCGTTGAATTCCAGGTCGTAGATGCTGTCGACGCCCTGGAGATACATGGCCAGCCGCTCCAGCCCGTAGGTCAGCTCGGTCGACACGGGATCGCACTCGATGCCACCGACCTGTTGGAAATAGGTGTACTGGCTGACCTCCATGCCGTCGCACCAGACCTCCCAGCCGAGGCCCCAGGCGCCCAAGGTCGGGCTCTCCCAATCGTCCTCGACGAAGCGGATGTCGTGCGCCAGGGGGTCGATGCCGAGGCGGCGCAGGCTCTCCAGATAGAGCGCCTGGCTGTCGGCGGGCGACGGCTTCAGGATCACCTGGAACTGATAGTAGTGCTGCAGGCGATTGGGGTTCTCGCCGTAGCGGCCGTCGGTGGGCCGGCGCGACGGCTGGACGTAGGCCGCCCGCCACGGCTTGGGCCCGAGCGCGCGCAGAGTCGTCGCCGGATGGAAGGTACCCGCACCCACCTCGACGTCATGGGGCTGCAGGATCACGCAACCCTGCTCCGCCCAGAAGGTCTGGAGCTTCAGGATCATCGCTTGGAAGCTCGGGCGCTCGGTCATGCGGGGGGCCTGCTCGCTGGAGCCAGCGGCGGCACGTCGGGCCGTCGCCGACGGCCATCCCCTGGCGATATTGCGACGCAACCTAATGACCGCCCCCGGAGGGGTCAAGGCGACCGCCCCGGGTCGCTCGGCTGCGCACGTGCAGCCGCTTGGAACGTTCCGATCCCGCCGCGCGTATAGCTCTCGCACTGAACCGATGGCGATGGGGAGAAGCACCTTGAGCGCGCAGAGATTGAGCGGCCAGTTGAGATACCGGGCCCTGTCCGCCTTCCGCGTCGTATATGAAACGTGCAGCGTCACCCGCGCGGCGGAGCACCTGGACGTGACGCAGCCCGCGATCAGTCAGATCCTCGCGGCGTTCGAGGCCGCGCTCGGCTTTCGCCTGTTCGCTCGAGGTCCGGGCCGGCGCCTCGTCCCTACCGGGGAGGCGCGGGCGCTCTATGGTGAAGTCTGCCGGGCCGTCGATGCCCTCGATCGGCTCGCCGCGGCTATCACGACGATCGGCCGGTTGAGCGTCGCCGCCGGGACGTCCGGCGCCGAGGAAGGGTCGCGGCTGCCGGAAGCGAGACGAGCGGCGGGATCGCGCGCCTGACGTTCGCGCCGTATCGGCGATTGAGCCGCTCTAATTTTCCTGTCGCAACGAGAGGTGTCCAAGGGCAATTATCCCCGCCGCCGGCGGTTCCATGGGAGCGGGGTTGTCCGTTGGACCAGCGTGACTTGCGAGCCCAGCTCCGGCTGCGCACCCTCGAGGCGTTCCGCGCCGTGTACGACACCGGCAGCGTAACAGCCGCATCGCGTCGGCTCGGCATCTCGCAGCCTGCCGTCAGCCAGGCGGTATCGGATTTCGAGCGCGCGATCGGCGTCAGCGTGTTCCTGCGCGGCGCCACGTCGCGCCGCCTCGAGCCGACGGCGCAAGGAAGGGACCTCTACCAGCCGTGCTGCGACGCCCTGCAGGCGGCTCGGGATTTCGGCCAGCGGGCGGCGCGCCTCGGGACCGGGAATGGCGCTCGCATCACGATCGGCGTCGTGCCGGCGATGGCGACGGGCGTGGCGCAGACCGCGATCGCAACGTTGCGGTCCCGCTTTCCCGACGCCCGGGTCGTCCTCGACGCGCGAGTGTCGCGGGAGCAGGAGACGGCGCTGCTGGCCGGCGCAATCGACCTTGCGATCGGGACCGACGCGCCCGCATTGCGCGGCGTCGAGGGGCGTGTCCTGACGACGATGCCGGTCCTCGCGGCCATCCCGACGGGCCATCGTCTGGCGGTGCCGGGGCCGATCGACATCGCCGGGCTGGCCGGCGAGCCGTTGGCGCTGCCGCGCCGGCCGTCACGCATCCGGGACGTGGTGGACGCGGCCTTCAGGGACGCTGCAACGACGCCGACGATCGTGTTCGAGGCACCCGCCTTCACGCTCTGCGCCTACGCTGCGTGCGGTGCCGGCATTTCGGTCGTCACCCCGATTGCCGCGTGGCGCGATCAGGGGGGCGCGGTGTTCCGCGAGCTCGTGCCGCGGGTCGACTGTGTCTTCTATGGCCTGCAGCGGCTGGCTTCGCCGCTGCCGTCGATCGGCGAAGCGCTCCTCGCAGAGCTCGGTCGGGCGTGCCGCCAGGTGCTCGCGGATTTCGGCCTGGCGCCGGATGCGGGTGGACGGAGCGCCGCTCGTGCGCTCGGGCAGCCGACTACCGGACAGAATGAAAGCAATGCGCAGCCGTAAAATCAGCCCGGCACGTCACGACGTGAAGAAGACGCGCCGCGCGGGGGGGCGGGGAGCATCCGAGCCGGACGTCGCCACTCCGGTACGGTTGACCGGGCGTGCCGACATCCGCGAGCTGCGCAACCATCTGCGGCTGCGTACGCTCGAGGCATTCCGCCACGTCTACGACACGGGCAGCGTGACGCGCGCCGCCGAACGGCTTGGCGTTTCGCAGCCGGCGGTCAGCCAGGCGATCTTCGCGCTCGAGAAGGCTGTCGGGTTCCCGCTCTTCGATCGCTCGGGCACCAAGCGCCTGACACCGACGGCCGAGGGGCGGGAACTCTATCCCGCCTGTTGCCGCGTCCTTGAGGCAACCGCGACGGTCGAGCGGATCGCCGGTTCGCTGGAGGCGGGCCACGGGCGACGTGTGATCGTCGGGGTCGTGCCGGAGATGTCGGTGGGGTTCGCCCAGGACGTGATGGACCGCCTGATGGGGCAATTTCCCGAGGCCGAGGTCGGCCTCGATGCCCGGTACGCCTGGCTCCATGAGGAACTGCTCGTCAAGGGCGATATCGACATCAGCCTGTCCACTATGCCGGCGGTCGGGGAACGGATCGACTCGCGGCCGCTCATGACGCTCCCGGCGATGGTGGGGATGCCCGCGGGCCACCCTCTTGCCGACCGCCCCAAGATATCGCCGCGCGATCTCGTCCATGAGCCGCTCGCCGTCCCGCGACGGCCGGCCAGCCTGCGCACGCGCCTCGATGCGGCATTCGCCGAGGCCGGCCTGATCCTCTCGCCGAGCATCGAGGCGCCCGTGTTCACGCTCGGCGACTTCGTTCTGCGTCGCAACGCCGTCGCCCTGTTCGGACCGATCGCCGGATGGCATCACCGTGATCGCGGCGTGCTGCTGCGCCCGCTCGATCCGCCGCTCGACTGCACCTATCACCTTCTCGTCCGCAAGGGCGGCGTCGAGACGCCGTATGTGGCCGCCTTCGCCGAGGAGGTGGTGGCGCTGGGGCGCAAGGTCGCTGCGGAGATCGGGGTGCCGCTGGTGCTGCCGGGTAGCGGCGGCGCCAGGCGCGCCGGCCGGCGCCGCGGGGCCGACTAACCGCAGGTTATCGAATCGAAGCAGCCAAGAAGACGAGGCCCCGGCCCGCCGAGTTGCTACCAATTGTCCCCGACATGGAAGGGGACGAGAATGGACGGCGACGCGATCAGAGGCCAACTGCGCCAGCGGAACCTGGACGCCTTTCGGATCGTCTTCGAGACCTGCAGCATCACGCGCGCGGCCGAGCGGCTCGATCTCTCGCAGCCCGCCGTGAGCCAGCTCATCGGTCGCATCGAGCAGGCGTTCGGATTCGTGCTCTTCGTCCGCGGCATGGGGCGGCGGCTGCAGCCCACCAAGGCGGCGACGGCGATCTATCCCGATGTCTGCCGGGCGCTGGATGCGATGACGGGCATCGAGGAGGCCGCATCGCGGCTGGCAGACGGCGGCACCGGCCCGGTGGCCGCGCGGGAACCTTCGGACGCATGCCGGCGCTGGAGTGCGCCGCGGGGCGAGGAGGAGCTTTCCGTATGAGATGCGGCACGCAAGCCGCGGCGATCGGGCCGCTCAATGGACCGCGCGTCGCCGGCATCGACGGCACGACGGCACTGCCCCCGGGGATGTGAACCCCCTCCTCCCGACCCGGACGGCAGCGGGAGCCGGCCCTTCGACGGGCCGGCTCTTGCGCGTTGGCCCCGGCAGATGCGCCGGGAGCACGCAATCCCTATATTGCAGCGCGGAACGGACCGCCCCGGAGATCACCGTCATGACCGCCTGCATCGTCGGCTGGGCCCACAGCAAGTTCGGCAAGCTCGAGGGCCAGGACCTGGAATCATTGATCGTGCGCGTGGCGACCGACGCCATCGCCGATGCCGGGCTGGCACCGGCCGACATCGACGCGATCTATGTCGGGAACATGAATGCCGGCTTCGTCCGCCAGGAGTTCCCGTCCTCGCTCGCCCTCCAGGCATCCGACGCCTTCCGCTTCAAGCCGGCCACCCGCGTCGAGAATGCCTGCGCCACCGGATCGGCGGCGATTCACCAGGGCCTGAACGCGATCGGCGCCGGCAAGGCGCGGCGGGTGCTGGTCGTGGGCGTCGAGAAGATGACGGAGATCGTCGGGCCGGCCGTCGGCGAGATCCTGATCCGCGCCAGCTACATCAAGGAGGAGGGCGACCAGGAAGGCGGCTTCGCGGGGGTCTTCGGCCGCATCGCCCAGGCCTATTTCCAGAAGCACGGCGACCAGTCGGACGCCCTGGCCCGCATCGCCGCCAAGAATCACCGCAACGGCGCGGCCAACCCGCTCGCCCAGATGCAGAAGGACCTGGGCTACGACTTCTGCCGTAACATCTCCGAGAAGAATCCGCTGGTGGCCGGGCCGCTGAAGCGCACGGATTGCTCGCTCGTCTCCGACGGGGCGGCCGCCGTGGTGCTGACGGACGTCGATACCGCCCTCGCCATGCCGAAGGCGGTGGTCTTCCGGGCGGCCGAGCATGTGAACGACTACCTCCCCATGTCGCGCCGCGATATCACCCTCTTCGAGGGCTGCGAGATGGCGTGGAAGAAGGCGCTCTCCGCGTCGGGTCTCACGCTCGCCGACCTCGACCTCGTCGAGACGCACGACTGCTTCACCGTCGCCGAGTTGCTGGAATACGAGGCGATGGGCCTGACGCCACGCGGCCAGGGTGCCCGTGCCATCGCCGAGGGCTGGACCGAGAAGGACGGGAAGCTGCCGATCAATCCTTCGGGCGGCCTCAAGGCCAAGGGCCATCCGATCGGCGCCACCGGCGTGTCGATGCATGTGCTGGCGGCCCAGCAGGTGACGGGCAAGGCCGGCGGCATCCAGGTGAAGGACGCCAAGCTAGCCGGCGTCTTCAACATGGGCGGCGCCTGCGTCGCGAACTACGTCAGCATCCTCGAACCGCTGCGCTGACGTCGCGGCGGCCGGGCGACGCACGGCCGTCCGGTCCCTCCGCGAGGTCGTCGAGGATCGGGCAGTCGGGCCGCTGGTCGCCGTGACAATGGGCGGCCAGGTGCTCCAGCGTTCGCACCATCCCCTGCAACTCGGCGATGCGGGCGCTCAGCGTCGCGATCTGATCGGTCGCGACCCTGCGCACATCGGCGCTCGCCCGCCCGCGATCGGCCCATAGCGCGAGCAGGTCGGCAATGCGCTCGACCGGGAAGCCGAGGTCGCGGGCACGGCGGATGAAGCGCAGCGTGTGCACCTCCCGGTCGCCGTACATCCGGTAGCCGCTCTGCGTGCGTGCCGCGGCCGGCACCAGCCCGATCGACTCGTAGTAGCGGATCATCTTCGCCGAGACGCCGGACGCTGCCGACGCCTCGCCTATCGTCATGTCCCGGACGGGACTCACAGCCGCGTGCTCCCGAGCCTCAGCGCGTTGCCGATGACGCTGACCGACGACAGCGCCATCGCGGCGGCGGCCACCATCGGCGACAGCAGGATGCCGAGGAAGGGGTAGAGGATTCCGGCCGCGATCGGCACGCCGGCCGCGTTGTAGACGAAGGCGAGGAAGAGGTTCTGGCGGATGTTGCGCATCGTCGCCTCGGAGAGGCGGCGGGCGCGCAGGATGCCACCTAGGTCGCCGTTGAGCAACGTCACGCCGGCGCTCTCCATCGCGACATCGGTGCCGGTGCCCATGGCGATCCCGACATCGGCCGCGGCCAGCGCCGGCGCGTCGTTGACGCCGTCGCCGGCCATGGCGACGACGCGGCCTTCGTGCCTGAGCCGCGTGACGACCTCCGCCTTGCGGTCCGGCAGCACCTCGGCCTCGACGTCGGCGATGCCGAGCCGGCGGGCGACCGCCTCCGCGGTGGTGCGGTTGTCGCCGGTCAGCATCACGACGCGAATGCCGTCCGCGGCCAGTGCCTGCAGCGTCGCCGGCGTCGTCTCGCGGATCGGGTCGGCGATGGCGAGGATGCCGGCCGCCTTGCCGTCGATCGCGCAGAAGACGGCCGTCGCGCCGTCACGGCGCAGGGCGTCCGCGCGCGCCGCGAGCGCGTCCGTCGCGATGCCGATCTCGGTAAGGAAGGCGGCGTTGCCGATCGCCACGCGCCGCCGCTCGACCATGCCGAAGGCGCCCTTGCCGGTCGGCTGGTCGAAGCCGCGCACCGGCGGCGGCGTGATGCCGCGCTCGGCCGCCGCGGCGACGATCGCGGCGGCCAGCGGATGCTCGCTCGCC
>JBFWXJ010000202.1:0-10942 GCA_050187535.1 Alphaproteobacteria bacterium
GAGATCCTGCGCCGCTCCGTGCAGGTCGTCGCCGACGACGTCGGCATCATCCCGCTCTTCCACTACACCAACATCTGGGCGGCGCGGAAAGGGCTGACGGTCACGCCGATGACCAGCGACCGCACCGCCGCGATCATGGTCACGATCGACAAGCAGTGACGATGCCCCGCGTCTCCGTCGCGCCGGCGAGCGCGCTGATCGACGTCCCGCGGACGATCCGCCTCGAAGGCTTCGCCCCCGATGCGGTCGTCACCGTGACGGCGACCGCCCCGCACGGCGACGGCAGCCTGTGGGAGAGCGGCGCTCAGTTCCGCAGCGACGCGACGGGCACGCTCGACATCACGACCGCCGCACCCCTCGCGGGCAGCTACGACGGCGTCTCGCCCATGGGGCTCGTCTGGTCGCAGGCGCAGAAGACGCCTCCCTCCTCCGGCGTGTCGGTGGCGCCGATCGCGATCCGCATCACCGCCGACGACGGCATCGGCGGCCACGCCGAGATGGTGCTGGAACAGCACTACATGGCGCCGGGCGTAACCCGCCGCGAGGTGCGCGAGGACGGGCTGGTCGGGACACTCTTCCTGCCGCCGGGACCGGGACCGCATCCGGCGGTGATGGTGCTGAACGGCTCGGGCGGGGGCATCAACGAGCCGCGGGGGGCGCTCTACGCGTCGCGCGGCTATGCCGCCCTGGCGCTCGGCTATTTCAAGGCGCCCGGACTCTCCGACTATATCTCGAACACCCCGCTCGAATATTTCGTGCGCGGGATGGAATGGCTGCGCCGGGCGGTGCGCCCGAAGCACGACTTCGTGGCGCTGAGCGGGCAGTCGCGTGGCGGCGAGCTGGTCCTGCTGCTGGGGTCGATGTTCCCGGACGCCGTCTCGGCGGTCGTCGCCTACGTGCCGGGTGCGGTCGTCCACAGCGCCCAGAGCGCGGCCGATCCCGCGACGGGCCGCGAAGGTCCGACCTGGACGTGGCAGGGCCGGCCCCTGCCCCATCTCTGGGAGAACAACCGCACCGCCACCTGGAAGCCGTATGACGAGGCACCGTCGCCGCGCCGCCACGCGGCCGCGGTCGCCACCGCCCTCGACGATCCCGATGCCGTCGCCCGCGCCCGCATCGCGGTCGAGCGCATCCGCGGGCCGGTGCTGCTGCTTTCCGCGACCGACGACGGTTCCTGGCCGTCGACCCGCTATTCGGAGATGGTGGCCGATACCCTCCGCCGCTCGAAACACCCCTGGCCGGTGCGGCACCTGGCGTTCACGGGCGGCGGCCACGCCATCGTCTTCCCCTACGTCCCCACCACCGAGATCGCCCGCCCGCACCCCGTCTCGCGCATCCTGACGACCGGCGGCGGCACACCCGCGATCAACGCGCGGGCCAACGAGGAGTCCTGGGCCGCCGTCCAGGCGTTCCTGGCCGAAGCGGTGGCGGCGCGCGGATAGGTCCGGCTCATCCGCCGGAGATCATCGTCTCCGGCCGCACCGCGGCGTCGAACTGCTCGGGCGTCAGGAAGCCCAGCGCCAGCGCGGCCTCGCGCAAGGTCGTGCCCTCGGCATGGGCCTTCTTGGCGATCCTGGCGGCCTTGTCGTAGCCGATGATCGGGTTGAGCGCCGTCACGAGCATCAGCGAGCGTTCGAGGTGATCCCGGATGTGGGCGCGGTCGGGCTCCAGGCCCGCGACGCAGTTGTCGGCGAAGCTGCGCACGCCGTCGGCCAGGAGACGGATCGACTGCAGCAGGGCGTAGATGATGACCGGCTTGAAGACGTTGAGCTGGAGATGCCCCTGGGCACCGCCGACGGTGACGGCGACGTGATTGCCCATCACCTGGGCGGCCACCATGGTCAGCGCCTCCGCCTGGGTCGGGTTGACCTTGCCCGGCATGATCGACGAGCCGGGCTCGTTCTCCGGCAGCAGCAGCTCGCCCAGCCCCGCCCGCGGGCCGGAGCCGAGCAGGCGCACGTCGTTGGCGATCTTGGTCAGCGCGACGGCTGCCGTGTTGGCGGCACCCGACGCCGCCACGAAGGCGTCGTGCGCCGCCATCGCGGCGAAGCGGTCGCGCGCCGGCACGAACTCGGTGCCGGCCAGCTGCGACAGCTCGGCCGCGAAGCGTGCGGCAAAGCCGGCGGGCGCGTTGAGGCCGGTGCCGACGGCGGTACCGCCCTGCGGCACGGCGCGCAGGCGCGGCAGGGCGGCGCGCATCCCTTCGGCCGCGTCCTCGACCTGGGTCGCCCAGGCGCCGACCTCTTGCCCCAGGGTCAGCGGCACGGCGTCCTGGAGGTGGGTGCGCCCGAGCTTGACCACGTCGGCGAAGGCGTCCGCCTTGGCGCGCAGGAGCAGGGCGAGATGCTCGAGCGCCGGCAGCAGGCGGCGCTCTATCGCCCGCACGGCTGCGACATGCATGGCGGTCGGAAAGCTGTCGTTCGACGACTGGCTGCGGTTGACATGGTCGTTGGGATGGACGCGCTTGCCGCCGCGCGCATCGCCCAACATCTCGGCCGCGCGGTTGGCCACCACCTCGTTCACGTTCATGTTCGTCTGGGTGCCCGACCCGGTCTGCCAGACGACGAGGGGGAAATGGTCGTCGAGCGCCCCGGCCGCGACCTCGGCCGCGGCCGCGTCGACCGCCTTGCCGATCGTCTCGTCGAGGACGCCCAGCGCCATGTTGGCGCGCGCGGCCGCCTGCTTCAGCAAGCCGTAGGCGTGGATGAGGTCGACGGGCATGCGCTCGACGCCGATGCGGAAGTTCTCGAGCGAGCGCTGGGTCTGCGCCCCCCACAGGCGATCGGCGGGGACGGCGATCGGGCCGAAGCTGTCGGTCTCGATGCGGGTGGCGGCGCTGTCGTCGGGCATGCGGATTCCTCTTCCCGGCCGGGGCGTGGCGGAGATATGGGAATGCTCCCCCGTGCCTGCGAGCCGATGATGAGACTTCTGTCGATCCTCCTCGTCGCCCTGGCGCTCGCCATCGGCGCGCCCGCCGCCGCCCAGCAGCGGCCCTGGACCGTCTTCTTCGAGGCGATTCCGGCGACCGGGATCGACCTGCCGCGCCTTGCCGAGGCGCCCTACGAGGACCGCGAGGTCCTGGCCGACCGCGTCGTGGCGGAGATCGTGCCGCCGGTCGTCACGGCCCTCGGGCTCGACAAGCAGGTCGGCCAGATCGCGACCCGGCCGGGCGGCTGGATGCTCGCGACCGAACCGTCGCTGCAGGCGACCGTGCAGGGCGGCGAGGCCCCGGCGACACGCCTCGCCGCAGGGCTGGGATACGTGCTGCGGCAGTCCGCGGTTCTGGCGGTCGACATCGGCGACGAGAAAGGCGACACCGTCTACGCCATGGTGGCGCTGCCGTCCGGCCGGCCCGACCCGGCGACGACGCAGCTCTTCTTCCTGCACGCGGCCGGCATCGAGCGCGGGCTCGCCGGCGGCTACAGCACGATCGCCCAGGGACTTCTCTATCTCAACCTGCGCGACCGCGCCGGCCGGCCCTATGGCGGGCTCGACGATACGATGTTCGTCGACAGCCTGCGGCAGGCGGCGGATACCTTCACGCCGAAGCTGCGCGTCGCGCGGTCGGGCCGCGCCCGGGTCATGCTGGTGGCCAACGACTGGGCCGCCTCACCGGGCGGGTCGCGCTATCGCGTGCACCTGCCGAGCAGCGTGATGACCGCCCTCGACGATGCGCAGAAGCGCCACGTCGCGATCGTCAACGAGGTGGCGGCGCGTTTCGGTTGGCGCTGAGCGCCGCGAGGAGCTCCGCGCCCCATGCCAAAGCGCGGTCCGCACGGCCGACAGCCGATGCCAGCCGATGCAGTGCCGGCAGTTCCCAGGGGCGGCGGAGGAGGCCCAGCACCACCAGGCCCGGCCGGGAACGCCCCGCGGCGTCGACCGCCGCCGCCGCCGTAGGCGGGATCGCGGTCGTCGCGTCGTCGACGACGACGCGCAGCACCGCCATTGGCATGGCGCGGTCGGCCGCCACCGCCGCGACCGCGTGGGACTCCTGGTCGACAGCGGCGCCCAGCCGGCGCAACGCGGCCTTGGCCATTCCATCCATCGCCGGCTCGTCCACCCCGACGATCGTCGCGGGCACGCTCCGCCCGGGGAGGGCGACGCATTGCCAGGACCAGCCTCGCACGTCCACGACCAGCGTGCCCGTGACCAGTGTTCCCGGCCGCAGCGCGGGATCGAGGCCACCTGCATAGCCGAAGCTGACCAGCATCTCGGCGCCGTCGTCGGCCAGGCGCATCGCAGCGCGGCGCGCGGGCTCCGGTCCCGGCCCGTCGCAGGCCACCGCCAGCCCGGCACGCCGGGCGATGCGCGCCTCGCGCTGCAGGCCGGTGACGACGCCGATCCTCACAAGGCGTCCAGCTTCACAGAGCGTCCAGCACCTTCCGCGTCCCGCCGCGCCGCAATCGCAGATAGCGGGCGAGTGCCCAGAGGGGGAAATACGCGCGGTAGCCGTGGTAGCGCAGGTAGAAGACGCGCGGGAAACCGACGGCCGTGTACCAAGCCTCGGACCAGAAGGCGCCTTCCGCCGGCGCCTCCAGCAGCCAGCGCACGCCGCGTCCGACGGCGGGATGATCGACCTCGCCCGCGGCCATCAGGCCGAGCAGAGCCCAGGCCGTCTGCGAAGGCGTGCTCGCGGTCGCCGCACCGCGACGGTCGGCCCAGTATGTCGCCCCGTCCTCGCCCCAGCCGCCGTCGCCGCGCTGGACCGCCAGCAGATAGCCGACCGCGCGCTCGACCATCGGGCTCGCGGAAGAATGGCCCAGTGCGTTCAGCGCCGTCAGCACCGACCAGGTGCCGTAGATGTAGTTGGTGCCCCAGCGCCCGAACCAGGACCCGTCCGTCTCCTGGTCGCGGCGCACGAACTCGATCCCGCGTGCGGCAGCCGTGCCACCGCCCCGCCCGACGCCACCCAGGCAGGCGAGGCAGCGCGCGGTGACGTCGACCGTCGGCGGGTCGAGAAGCGCGCCATGGTCGGCGAATGGGATGTGGTTGAGGCGATAGTGCACGTTGTCGGCGTCGAACGCCCCCCAGCCGCCATTGCGGCTCTGGATCCCCTCGATCCATTCGACCGCGCGGGCGATGGCGGGCGTCACCCGCGGGTTCGAGCCGGCGAGCCCGCTGCGATGCAGGGCAAGCGCCACGACCGCGGTATCGTCGACATCGGGATAGTGGTCGTTGCGGTACTGGAAGGCCCAGCCGCCGGGACGCAGGTCCGGACGCTGCTGCGCCCAATCGCCGGCGAGATCGAGGATCTGCCGGTCGAGCAACCATTCCGCCGCCCGGTCGATCGGCGCGCCGGTGATGCCGGCCTCCATCAGCGCGTGCATGGCGAGGCCGGTATCCCAAACCGGCGAGAGACAGGGCTGGCAGTAGCCTTCCACGTCGCCGAGCACCAGGAGCTTGCGCACCGCCGCCATGGCGATGGCGCGGTCGGGATCGCCGGCCGGGCGTCCCAGCGCCGCGTAGGCCATGACGGCGTTGGCCATCGCCGGAAAGATGCCGCCGAGGCCGTCGTCGCCGTTCAGTCGCTCGCGCATGAACGCCAGCGCGACGTCGATCGCGCGCTGGCGGGCATTGCGCGGCAGCAGCGGCTCGGCCGCCCGCACCGCCCGGTCGAGCGCCAGGAAGAAGCGGCCCCAGGCATTGCCCGAGGCGTGGCCCATCCAGTCGCGCTCTTCGTCGGGCGGCACCCGGAACAGCTCGGCGATGTCGACGGCCTTCGGGTTGGCGGCCGCCGGCTTCAGCACCATGAGGACGAGCAGCGGCACGATCACCGTGCGCGACCAGTACGACACCTTGCCGAGATGGAACGGCGACCAGCGCGGCAGCAGCATGATCTCGACCGGCATCGCCGGGACCGCCCGCCAGGGCACCTGCCGGAACAGCGCCAGCGCGATCCGGGTGAAGACGTTGGAGCGCGCCGCTCCGCCGGCCCCGAGCACGAAGGCACGCGCGCGGGCCATGTGGGGCGCGGTCGGATCGTCGCCCGCGAGCTTGAGCGCGTAGTAGGCCTTCACCGTGGCGCTGACATCGCCGACCGCGCCGTGGAACAGCGGCCAGCCGCCATCCGCCCCCTGGATGCGCCTCAGGTAGGCGGAAAGCTTGGCCTCGATCTCCGGCTCCGGCGCGCCGAGGAAATGGCCGAGCAGGATGTATTCGGCCGGGATCGTGGCGTCGGCTTCCAGCTCGAAGCACCACTCGCCATCCGGCTTCTGAAGAGCGAGCAGCCCATCGGTCGCCGTCGCGACACGGGCGGCGACGGCGTCCAGATCGGGTGCGGATTCCCCGGCGCTCTCGGCCGGGGCGAAGGCGGGAAGGCTGTTCATCGGCGAATCCTGAGCCGCCCCCTTATGCCGCGGCCGGGCCGCGCCTGTCCCGGGCATTCTCGATGCCGCAGGCCAGGGCGGCCGCCCGGAAGCCGGAGCGGACGGCTCCCTCGATGGTCGCCGGGAGCCCGGTCGCGGTCCAATCGCCGGCGAGGAACAGGTTCGGCCACCCCGTCCAGGCGGGCGGACGGCGTGCGAGCTGGTCCGGGGTCTGCGCGAACGTCGCCCGCTTCTCCTTGACGACGCGCGCCCGCGGCATGGCGCCGGGAACGTCCAGGGCGCGGGCGACATCGGCCCAGATCGCCGCCGCCAGATCGTCCGCGGCGCGATCCGCGATCGCATCGGCCGCGCTCACCGTGACCGAAAGCACGTCCCCGCGCACGAACAGCCATTCCGCCGTACCGCCGACGATGCCGAGGAAGGCGGGTGCCCCCATCGGCATCGGCCGATCGTCGAGGCGAAAATGGGCGTTGACGATCGCCCGCGCCCCTTCCGGCACGACGAGGCCCGGCACGAGGTCGGCCGCGACCGGCGGCGGCACCGCGAGCACGACCGCGTCGCCGGGCGCGACCGCGACCTCGCCGTCCGTGAAGCGCAGGCGGGCGACCCGCCCATCGTCGAATCGCATGTCGCGGAGCCTGGCGTTGAACCGCGGCACGATTCCGCGGCCCGCGAGCCAGCGCAGCGCCGGCGCGACCAGAGCGGCATCGAGGCCGCGGCGGACGACCAGCGGGCGGCAGGCGTCGCCGCCGCGCAGAAACGTCTCGCGCAGCACCGGCGCCAGCAGCGCGGCGGCACCTTCGTCGGTTCTGGCGTTCAGCGCGGCGACGGCGAGCGGCGCCACCAGCCGCCGATGGAGCGGATGGCCCGGCGGCACGACCGCATCGACGGTGGCGTCGCCGCCGGCGAAGGCGAGGCGCGCCAGCGCGAGGTAGTCCGCGGCGCCGGTCTCCGGGACACGCCGGCCACGATGGAGCACCCAGAAGGGAATCGCGCCCGCGCCGGGCGAAAGCGTCCAGCGCCGGCCATCCGCGAGGTCGACGAAGGGGAACGCCGCACGGCCGGGGTCGATCAGCTCGTCGCGGGCGTCGATCGCATCGACGAACGCCATGGCCGAACGGTTGCCGCTCAGCAGCAGGTGGTTGCCGTTGTCGATGGTGCAGCCGAGGGTCGCGTCGAAGAAGCTGCGGCAGCGCCCGCCCGCCTGCCCCGCTGCCTCGTAGATGCGCACCGTCCTGCCGCGGCCGGCGGCGTCGATCGCCGCGGCGAGGCCGGCCAGCCCTGCGCCGACGACATGGACGGTCATCGCGTCACAGCCAGGAGTGGCGGACGGCGATCCAGAGCTTCTCCGCCTTGCCGAGGCGCACCGGCTCGTCGAGGCGCGCGAAGCCGCGCCGCTCCAGCCGCTCGAAGAGCCGGCGATAGACTTCCATCATGATGTGCGCCGGCCGGCCGGCGGCGCGCGGGATGGCGGCCAGCATCCGGGCGGATTCGGCGAAGCGACGGCGGGCGACCTCGGCCACGTCCTCGCAGGCCGCGGCGACCCGCGGGTCGGCGACGACGTCGGCCGGCGGGCCGGGCGGCAGCCCGTGCCGCGCCAGGACCTCGCGCGGCAGGTAGAGGCGGCCGTCGCGTGCGTCCGCCGCCACGTCGCGCAGCACGTTGGTGAGCTGGACCGCCTCGCCCAACGCCGTGGCGAGCGCCCTGCCCTCCGCCTCGCCGGTGCCGAAGATTCGCACGGAGAGCAGGCCGACCGCACCCGCCACGCAGGCACAGTACCGCTCCAGCTCCGGCCAGGAGGGCGCCATCATGGTGCCGGCGGCATCCATCTCCAGCCCGTCGATGACCGCCAGGAAGTCGTCCTTGCGCAGGCCGTAGCGGGCGATCGGCCCGGCGAGCGCGCGGGCGACGGGCTCACGGGGGCTGCCCCCGTAGACGGCCTCGATCTCCGCCCGCCAGCGCGCGAGGCCGGCCACCTTCTCGTGCAGGGGTGCGGGCTCGTCGGCGATGTCGTCGACCAGCCGGCAATAGGCATAGACCGCGTACATCGCCTCGCGCTTGGCGCGCGGCAGGAACCGCATGGCCCAGTAGAAGGACGAGCCGGCATTGCGCACGACCGCCGCGACGGCGGCCTGATCGGCCTCGGCTATCGGGAGTGCCGCGCCGGTCATGCGCGCTGCCGGCGGCCGGCGCCGCCCGTCCATCGCGCCGCGAGCGTGCCGGCGAGCCCGGCTGCCGCGGCTGCGGCGAAGCCTGCCTTGCCGAGCGCCACGCGACCGGCGAGCGGGTCCTCGCGGCGCAGGCGGCGGCTCAAGGTCTCGGCGATGCGCTGGATGATGCCCGTCTCGGCCGCCAGCCGGCCGCTCACCATCGCCGGCGCCAGTGCGCGTGACGTCGCGAGCAGGCGGTCGACGCCGTCGAGGCAGCGGTCCAAAACTGACCGAAGTCCCCGCGTCAGCGCCGGCCGGTCGAGGTCGTCGACGCCGCAGCCGGCCTCGGCCAGCCAGGGCAGCGGCAGGTAGACGCGGTCGAGGGTCCGGCGGTCGTCGCCCATGTCCTGGAGATGATTGATGACCTGGAGCGCGTTGCACAGCGCATCGGCGGCGGCGTGGAGATGCCGCGGTTCCCCGTGGAGGTCCAGCAGGAAACGACCGACAGGTGCAGCCGAGCGGTCGCAATAGCCGATCAGCTCCTCCCAGCTCGAATACCGCGACTGGACCGCGTCCTGCCGGAAGGCGTCGACGAGGTCGACAGCGTGGCGCTGCGGGACACCGGTCGCGGCCAGGCTCGCCCGCAGGCGCTCGGCCGTGGCGAGCGCCGGGTCGCCACTGCCGTGGACGATCGCGTCCGCCATGCGGCCGAGGCGCTCCAACTTGTCGTCGGGTGCCAGACCGGGATTGTCGGCGATGTCGTCGATCGCCCGCGCGAAGGCGTAGTAGGCGGCGACATGCGGGCGCAGGCGGGCGGGCAGCAGCCAGGAGCCGACGGGGAAGTTCTCGTCGCCCGCCCCCTTGCCGGACGGCGTCTCGACCGCGCTCATGGGGCCGCCATCTCCGGCCGCCGCCCCTTCCAGGCGGTGGCGACGCCGAAGACGTGCCGACGGGCGGAATCGACGGTCATCGCCGTGTAGAGCGCCGCGGCGGCCGGCAGAGTCACGGCCCAGGCGGCGGATAGGCCATGGAAGCGCAGGACCGGGACATACGCGACGGCCATGGCGAACCATGCGAGCGCGCCCAAGGCGGCAGCGAGTGCATCGTCATGCAGAGGCCACGCGAGGAGGGCTGCCACCGGCACGAGATAGGTCAATGTCATGCCGAGGACCGCGCCCGCCAGCCGCAATGGCGAATGCCGCAGCTCGACATAGGCGGTCCGCGCGACCATCCGCCAGAAGGCCGGCAGATCGGGATAGGCGCGCAGGCTATGGCTTTCAGGGCCGAGATCGAGAGCGAGCCGGCCGCCGGAACGCTTCACCGCCGCCGCCAGCGCGCAGTCGTCGATCCACGCGCCTCGAATGGCGGCCAGCCCGCCCGCGCGTTCCAGCGCCGCCCGGCGCAGGAGCATGGAGCCGCCGGCCGCCGCCGCCGTCGCGCGCGCCGGCTCGCCCACCCAGGGGAACGGGTAGAGCTTGGCGAAAAAGAAGACGAAGGCCGGCACCAGCAACCGCTCCCAGAACGACGCGATGCGCAGCCTTACCATTTCGGACACCAGGTCGCGGCCCCCGATACGGGTCGCGAGGCGCCGCAGCACGGTCGGCTCGTGGACGATGTCGGCATCGGTGAACCACAGCAGATCCGCCGTGCTGCCGGCGGCCCGCACGCCCGCGTCCATCGCCGCGACCTTGCCGCTCCATCCGGGCGGGCGCGGGCCGGCCTCGATCACCTGGAGACGAGTATCGGCGCCGGCCGCCACCGCGGTGCCGTCGGTGCTGCCGTCATCGACCACGATGACGCTGAGCGATCCCGGATAGTGCTGCGCCAGGAGCGCCCGCACGACCCAGCCGATGGTCGGGGCCTCGTCGCGCGCCGGCACGATCGCCACGACAGCCGGCCACACCTCCGGGGGCGGAGCGTCGGGCGTCCGCGCGAAACGCCAGAAGCCGCCGCGCGCGAAGAGCAGGACCGCCCAGACCGCCAGGGCGAGTGCCGCGAGAGCCGTCCACATGAGGGTCGCGGGCGACCTGCCGCTCAGTTGCGGAAGGATGGGTCCTTGGCGTCCATCAGGCGTACGAGGGCGTCGAACTCCAGCTCGCCATAGGTGGTGAAGCCCCCGGTCGAGAAGAACTCGAAGCTCTTCTCGACGCTGGCCCGCCGGACGGAATCCGGGGGAACGACGAGGGCACCACCGGCCTGTGCCGCCAGCTGGATCTCGCAGGCGCGCTGCAGGCGGTACATGAAGAGGAACGCCTCGGGGATGGTCCGCCCGCAAGTCAGCAGCCCGTGGCTGCGCAGGATGAGGACGTTGCGGCTGCCGAGATTGGCCGCCAGCCGCCCGCGCTCGCCCAGCTCCAGGCTCGGCCCCTCGAAATCGTGGTAGGCGACCTGACCGTCGAAGCCCAGCGCGTACATGCCGATCGGCAGCAGCCCGCATTCCTGCGCCGCCACCGCCATCCCGGCGAC
>JBFWXJ010000203.1:0-10931 GCA_050187535.1 Alphaproteobacteria bacterium
CAGCTCCATGTGTGGGACCGCACGCGCCCGTCCGGCCCGACCGTCGCGCAGGGCGTATGGGACGACGTGCGGCTGACCGGCCGGCGGGAACTGGCGCTCTGGCTGTGGCGCGTGCGCGAGGCGCGGCGGATCGCGGAGGCCGCCGCGCGGGCGGTGTCGGGACCGGGCGCCGCGGCGACGCTGCGCGCGGGCGCGGCGGAGGTCGCCGGGGCGATCGGGCGGGCGGTCGTGCCGAGCCGCCGGTCGGTCGGCGACCTGCTGCGCGGCGATGGCAGCTTCGCCGGGACGACGAAGGCGATCGCGCGGCGCCTCCTGCGGCGGACCGGCGCGGTGCTCAGCGCCATGACCGACCAGCAGGGGCGGGACGCCGCGCATTTCCTCGCCGACGACCGCGACGAGCTCGCGGCGGGGCAGGCGGCGCTGTCGAACGGCCGCTTCCTCACCTGGTCCTACGGCCGCGGCCTGCGCCTGTGGAACAAGTGGGGCGAGCCGATCGGGGAGCCGCTGGCCGAGCGCATCACGGGTGCCGTCGAGGTCGAGGGCGGACGCTTCCTCGCATGGAACTTCGACGGCGCGTTCCAGCTGTGGACGCTGGACGGCGTGCCCGACGGTTCGCCGATCGCGGCCCATGCGACCTCCGTGACAGATGTGCTGCGCCTCGCCGACGGCCGGTTCGCCTCGGTATCCCACGACGGGACGCTGCGCCTGTGGACCGCCGCGGGTGCGCCGGCCGGCGACGCGCTGGAGGGCCACCGCGACGGCGTCCTCGGCATCTGCCAGCTCGCCGACGGACGGATCGTCACCTGGGGTGGCGACCGCCGCATCATCCTGCGCGACGACCGAGGCCGTCTCCTGCGCCGCCACCTCGTCTGGGATGCGGCCATCCTCGCCGAGGAGGACGGGGTGAAGCTGGTGGGCGGCTCGATCGTGATCCGCGCCCGGTTCCCCTGAGCCGAAGGGTCACTTGATCGCGGCCGTTCGCGGCTCCAAGGTCCTTCCCGAGATTCGAAACCACAGCTGCCGAGGTCGTCATGGCCGATCCGTGGTCGTCGATCGCCGTCCAGGTCCTGGCCGACCACGAGATCCATCTCTTCCTGACGATGGACGGGGTCACGCTCGCCGGCCCCGAGATCGGCCTCGGCCGACTCGCGGAGGCGGCGAACGGCTCCGGCTGCCTGCCCTCCGACCAGCATGCGGCGCTGTCCGGGCGCTATCGCCACACCGCCGTGTGGGAGCGCGCGGCGGGCGATGCCGCGCCCGACTTCCACCCGCATGTCGCCGCGCTCGCCGCCGGCGCCCGCGATCGCGTCGCCGCGGTGTGGACGCTGGGCCAGCAGGCGCGGCGGCTCGTCGGTTCGGCCGATCTCTACCCCGACGACGCGCCGGCCGCCGCGCGCGTGCGCAAGCGGCTGGAGCTGGTCTTCTCGAAGGCGGCCGACGCGCGCCTGCGCAGCCACGGGCTGGTGCCGCGCCCGCTGCAGGTCACCATCGACCGGGTGACGCTCCACGCCTTCTCGACCGGGCGGAGCATCCTCCATGCGATCGTCCGGCTCGACGCCGACGACGGCTCGCCGCTCGGGGCGATCGAGCTGCTGGAGGCGCAGGTCGCCCTCGGGCGCTTCGAATGGCTCGCCTGGTCGTCGGCACCGGAGCGGCGCTTCGGGCTGGCCGCGCTGCTGCGGATGCTGGTCCTGGGAGCGGACGCCGCCGCGCGTCCGGCCGACCGCGTCGCCACCCACACCTATGTCCAGCTGGAGGCGCCCGCGACCGTCGAGGATGCCGATCGCCTCGGCACCCACCTCGCCCGCCACTACACGACCGACTATGCGCTCCTGCCGGACGCGGGCGGCGTCGCGCGCGTCCGCGCCTTCGCCACGGTCGGCCATGTCGTGGCCTTGGAAGGGGCGGCGACCGTGGTCTGCCCCGACGCCGCGACGGGCACGCTGGCGCCCTTCCTGGAAGGGTTCCGCACCACCACCTTCCGCGGCCACTACGTGCCGATCGGGCTGCTCGCCCGCCACGAGCATGCGTTCCTCGTCGACTGCACCGCGCGGGCGGTCGCCACCTCGGATGAAGGCGAAGGTGCGGTCGAGCGCCTCGGTCGGCTGCGATCGGAGTCTCTCGCCTTCCGCCTGTTCTTCCGCTTCTCCGAGATCAGCGGCGTGACGATGCACAACGCGGTCAACCGGGCCTTCCGCGAGGTGCTCGGGCTCGACCGGATGCTCGACGAACTGGCCGACGACATCGTCGAGGTCGAGGCGCATCTGCGGCTGGTGGAGGAGCGGCGCGTCCACCACCGCTACTACTGGGCCGGGCTCGTCGGCGGTGCGGCGCTGGCGGGGCTCACGACGTTCACGATCCTGAAGGAAGGCGGGCCGCCGCTCGTCGGCCTCCTCGGCAAGCTGATGGACGTCCCTCTCGGCAAGGTCGCCGATCCCGTCGAATCATGGGCGAAGCTGGCGGGCGTCGGCCTCGGCCTGCTGGTCGCCGGGATCACCGTGTGGCTCGGCCTCAAGCGCAAGCCGCAGGGCGGCCCCGAGCACCGCGATCACGACCTCGCCCAGCATGCGCTGATCGAGCACATGCTGCTCGCCGCCAAGAAGTGAGCCGTCAGCGCACCGGGCAGGTGCCGGTCTTGCGGTAGTCGACGACCTCGACGCGCCCGGCGACGATGTCGTCCGTCGCCGCGCGCAGGGCGGCATCCATCGGTGGCGTGACGAGGGCACGGTTGTGCTCGTCGATGACGACGCCCACCCCGCCTTCCTTCAGTCCGAGCGTAACGACGTCGGCCTTCCAGCTGCCGTCGAGGGCCGTGCGCAGCGCCTGATGCACGGCGACATCGACGCGCTTGATCATCGACGTGAGGATGTTGCCCGGGTGGAGGCCGTTCTGGTTGGAATCGACGCCGATCCCCAGCCTGCGGCGCGCGGTCACCGCCTGCAGCACGCCGAATCCGGTGGCGCCGGCGGCGGCGAAGATCACGTCGGCGCCCTGGTTCATCTGCGCGTCCGCGAGGGCCGCCCCCCAGGCCGGATCGAGCCAGGCGGCAGCCGTGTCCCCGGCCATGCTGCGCAGCACGGTGATCGCCGGCGCGGCGCGGCGCGCGCCCTGGGCGTAGCCGCAGGCGAAGGTCTGGATGACCGGGATATCCATGCCGCCGATGAAGCCGATCACGCCGGTGCGGCTCGCCATCGCCGCCATGACGCCCGCCAGGTAGGAACCTTCCTCCTCCTTGAAGACGAAGGAGCGCACGTTGGGGGCGGCGACGACCGCATCGACGATGGCGAAGCGGACGGCCGGGAAGGCCTTGGCCACGGCCGCGACGGCCGCCGTCTGCGACGACCCCAGCGCGACGATGAGCGTGGCACCGCCCTCGGCCAGCTTGCGCAGCTCGGCGTCGCGGTCGGACTGCAGGGTGATCTCGACCTCGCGATAGGCGGTGCCGGTGGCGCGGCGGAAGCGCTCCGCTCCCTCGAGGCCGGCCTCGTTGAACCCCTTGTCGTGCTTGCCGCCGATATCGAAGACGATGGCCGGTACGAAAGGCTGCTGGGGCTGTTGTGCCGCGGCCGGTGTCGAGGCGAGCGCGAGCAGGAAGAGGGCGGCGAGCGGCAGGCGGAACATCGTCTCCTCGGACGGGCGGGCGCGAGACAGTAGACGCGGGCGGTGACGCCTCCAAGCGGCTCGTCTATGTAGCGGCCGGGAGGATGATATCGCCATGGATGAAACGGTAGATCCGCGCGCGGGGTTGCCGCCCGAGCAGACCGGGCCCGCCGCCTGGTACGGCCCCGATCTGGCGAAGCGCGACGACTGGCTCGTGCGCCTCGAGCCGGACGAGGTGGCCGAGGTCGACGCGGCCGCGCGCCGCCTGGCGGCCGCGGACGCCGACATCGCCGCCATCGGCCGCGACGACTTCCCGCTGCCGACGCTGGGGCCGCGGCTGGCCCACGCGCTGGACGAAGTGCTGAACGGCCGCGGCTTCGTGCTGCTGCGTGGCCTGCCGGTCGAGCGCTGGTCGATGCGCGAGGCCGCCACCGCCTTCTTCGGCATCGGGACCCATCTCGGCAGCGCCCGCTCGCAGAACGCCAAGGGCCATGTGCTGGGCCATGTCCGCGACCTCGGCCTCAAGAGCACCGACCCCAACGTGCGCATCTACCAGACCAGCGAGCGGCAGACCTACCACACCGATTCCTGCGACGTGGTCGGCCTGCTCTGCCTGCGCACGGCGCGTTCCGGGGGGCTTTCGACTCTGGTCAGCTCGACCACGATCTTCAACGAGATGCGCCGCCGCCGGCCCGACCTCGCGGCCCTGCTGTTCGAGCCGCTCGCTACCGATCGCCGCGGCGAGGTGCCGCCCGGCATGAAGCCCTATTTCCTCATTCCCGTGCTCAACTGGCATGCCGGGAACCTGACCGCGATCTACCAGCGGCAATACGTCGATTCCGCCCAGCGTTTCCCCGACGCGCCGCGCCTGACGCCGGCCCATGTGGAGGCGCTCGACATGTTCGACGCGCTGACCAACGACCCGGCGCTCAACCTGCACATGGAGTTCCGGCCGGGCGACGTGCAGCTCGTCCACAACCACACGCTGCTGCACGACCGCACCGCCTTCGACGACTGGCCGGAGCCGGAGCGCCGCCGCCACCTCCTGCGCCTGTGGCTCGCCTGCCCGGGCGCACGCCCGCTGCCCCAGGTGTTCGCGGAGCGCTACGGCTCGGTCACGATCGGCGACCGTGGCGGCGTCATCGTCGCCGGCACCCGGCTCAACGCCCCGCTCGAGGCGGCCTGACGTGGCATCCGGCAACTTGCTGGCGATCGACGACCGCGACTTCCTCCTGCGGCCGGAGCTGCGCGGCCTGCGCTTCGCGATGGAGTACTACAAGGCGGCGCTGGCGCTCCGGGACTGGGGCGTGCGCTCGACGATCGTCGTCTTCGGCAGCGCCCGCATCCTGTCGCGCGAGGCGGCCGAGGCGGCCGTCGCCGCGGCGCCGCCGGAGGGCCGTGCCGCCGCCGAGCGCCGGCTGGCACAGTCCGAATGGTACGAGCGGGCGCGCGCCTTCGGCCGTCTCGTCTCGGTGCGCGGCGGCGCGCTCAACCTGCGGCCCGACCGCATCCGCGACAACGTGGTGGCGACCGGGGGCGGGCCCGGTATCATGGAGGCGGCCAACCGCGGCGCGGCCGAGGTCGGTGCGCCGTCGATCGGCTTCAACATCGGGTTGCCGCACGAGCAGGAGCCGAACCGCTGGACGACGCCGTCGCTTTCCTTCCGCTTCCACTACTTCGCCATGCGCAAGATGCACCTGGCGATGCGCGCCAACGCGCTCGCGGTGTTCCCGGGCGGGTTCGGCACGCTGGACGAGCTGTTCGAGATCCTGACGCTGCAGCAGACCGGCAAGGCGCCGGCGATGCCGGTCGTGCTCTTCGGCCGCGATTACTGGCAGCGGGTGATCGGCTTCGAGGCGCTGGTGGCCGAGGGGATGGCCGACGCGGCCGACCTCTCCCTCTTCGAGGTCGTGGACACGCCGGAGGAGGCCTGGGCCTCGCTGACGCGCCGCGGCCTGCACGCCCACACGCCGCCCGCCGAGGCGCCGGACGCGCGGCTGCACCCCGTCGACGCGGAGAGCTGATCCCCGCGCCGGCCGGGCGCGGTCGTCAGTCGAGGATCGCCTGGTGCACCATGGCGTGCATCAGCTGGCGGTAGTGGACGCGGATCGGCCCCGGCGCGTGGGCCATGAAGACCGCGGTCAGCTCCTGCTCCGGGTCGACCCAGAAATAGGTGCCGTAGGCGCCGCCCCAGTAGTAGTCGCCGGTCGATCCCGTCAGCGCCGAGACGCCGGGGCCGAGCCGGACGGCGAAGCCGAGGCCGAAGCCGTAGCCGGCACCGACCTCGTTCCTGATCTCCGGCCCGAGGTGGTTCGAGGTCATGAACGCGACCGTCTTGGGCGCGAGCAGGCGGGCGTCGCCGAGCTTCCCGCGGTCGAGCAGCATCTGCGCGAACCGGAGGTAGTCCGACGCCGTCGAGGCGGCGCAGCCGCCGCCGCATTCCATCTTCAGCGGCTTGCGCAGGTCGAGCACCGACTGCGGCTTGCCGGTGTCCGGATCGTTCGGCAGGGCCTTGGCCCAACGCGCCTGCTTCTCGGCCGGGATGGTGAAGCTCGTGTCCTTCATGCCGAGCGGTTGCCACACCCGTTCCGCCAGGAAGGCGCCCAGCGACTTGCCTGATACCTTCTCGACGACCTGGCCCAGCACGTCGACGGAGAGGCTGTAGTTCCACACCGTGCCCGGCTGGTAGAGCAGCGGCAGGGTGCCCAGCTTCTCGATGAACTCGGCGCCGGTGAAGTTGGTCGCGGAGAAGCCGGACGAGGCCGGCCACAGCTTGTGCACCGGCGTCTCGCCGCGCCCGCCATAGGTCACGCCCGAGGTGTGGCGCAGCAGGTCCTGCAGCGTCATCTGCCGGCGCGCAGGCTCGGTGCGGAACGAGGGCTGGCCGTCGGCACCTTTCTCCAGCACCGCGACCGGCATCTTGCCCATCGCCGGGAAGTAGCGGCCGATCGGGTCGCTGACGAGGAGCTTGCCCTCCTCGTGCAGCATCATGACCGCGACCGAGGTCATCGGCTTGGTCATCGACGCGATGCTGAAGATCGCATCCTTGGTCATCGGCGTGCCCGCTTCCTTGTCGTGGAAGCCGAACGCCTCGAAATAGGCGAGCTTGCCCTTGCGCGCGATGGCGACGACCGCGCCCGGGATGCGGCCCTTCTCGATGTCGGCCTTCAGAACCGCGCCGATGCGGGCCAGCCGCTCGGTCGACATGCCGACCGATTCGGGTGTCGCCGTCGGCAGCGGCGATTGCGCGAGCGCGGGACCCGCGGCGGCCAGGAATGCGGCCGTCAGCAGCAGATGCGCCTGTCTCATGTCTCCTCCCGTCGGCGACGACGCCGAGCGCGGGAAGTGAAGCACGGGGGCGCTGGTGGCGGAAAGCTATCCCGGCGATGGCCGACGGCGGGTCGTGGAGCCTGGGAACCGCGTAGTTGCGTCCCTCGACGATGCTCGGGATGAGGGCCTTTCGCTACTGCCATCCAACGACGTTCCTCACCCCGAGCATCGTGGAGGGGCGCACCGGCGACACTGCGATCAGGGTGTCGTCAGCAGGTGGACGCTGAAGAGACCGTGCTCGTCGCTCCACACGCCGCCCGGCAGCCAGCCGGCACGGCCGGCCAGCGCCCGGAAGGGCTCGATCGCGTATTTGACCGAGTTCTCGGTGTGGATGGTTTCGCCCGCCGACAGCGTGAAGGCGCGGTCGCCGACGCGGATCGTCTGGCGGCCGAGTGCTACCAGGTGCATCTCGACGCGCGACAGCTCGGCGTTCCAGCGTGCCTCGTGGCGGAAGCCGTCGACGTCGATCTCCGCCCCCAGCTCGCGCACCATGCGGTGCAGCAGGTTGAGGTTGAATGCGGCCGTCACGCCGGCCGCGTCGTCATAGGCCGCCTCCAGCACGGCGCGATCCTTCGGCACGTCGACGCCGACGATCATCGCGGAGCCCGGCCCCAGCAGGCGCCGGGCGCGGGCGAGGAAGCGGGTCGCCTCGTCCGGCATGAAGTTGCCGATGGTCGAGCCGGGGAAGAAGCCGACGGTGCGGCCGATGGCGGCGCCCTGGGCCGCCGGCAGGACGAAGGGCCGGGTGTAGTCGGCGCAGACCGGCGCCACCCGCAGTTCGGGAAAGTCGATCGCCAACGCGTCGGCCGCGGCGACCAGATGCTCGCGGCAGATGTCGACCGGCACGTACATGGCCGGCCGGTCGAGGGCTTCCAGCAACAGGCGGATCTTGACGCCCGCACCCGAGCCGAACTCGACGATGCGCGCCGCCGGGCCGGCGAGCGCCGCCATGTCGCCCGCGTACCGGCGCAGGATCTTCAGCTCCGTGCGGGTCGGGTAGTATTCCGGCAGCTCGCAGATGCGGTCGAAGAGCAGCGAGCCAGCCTCGTCGTAGAAGAACTTGCAGGGCAGCGTCTTCGGCGTGGCACCCAAACCGTCGATGACGGCCAGGCGGAACTCCTCGGCGGTCGGCTCGAGGTCCTGGAGGCGCATGGCGGTCATTGCGCATCCTCCGCCAGCCGGAAACCCGAGAACTGCCAGCGCGCCCCGGGTGGGAAGAAGTTGCGGTAGGTCGGCCGCTCGTGTCCGGGCGCGGTCGCGCAGGAGCGGCCGCGCAGCACCATCTGGCTGCTCATGAACTTGCCATTGTATTCGCCGACCGCCCCGGGGGCGGCGCGGAAGCCGGGGTAGGGCAGGTAGGCGCTGGCGGTCCATTCCCAGACGTCCTGGCGGAAACCGTCGGCGTGGGCGCGCGGATGGAAGCGGGCGGGCTCGGCCGCAGCCGGATGGCCGTGGCATCGGGCGGCCACCTCCCACTCGAACTCCGTCGGCAGGCGCTTGCCGGCCCATTCGGCGTAGGCTGCCGCCTCGAAGAGGCTGACATGGGCGACCGGCTCGTCGGCGGCGAGCGGGCGGTCGCCGTGAAGCGTGAAGGCCGTCCAGCCACCCGCTTCGTCATGCCGCCAGTATCCGGGCGCCTGCCAGCCCTGCGCCTGCACCGTGGCCCAGCCCTCCGACAGCCACAGCTCCGGCCGGCGATAGCCGCCGTCGGCGATGAAGGCGAGGTATTCGCCGACCGTCACCGGCCGGGGTGCGATGCGGAACGGCCGCAGCAGCACCTCGTGCAGCGGCCCCTCGTTGTCGAAGGCGAAGCCCCGGCCGTCATGGCCGATCGCGTGGATGCCGCCCTCGACCTCGATCGACGGACCGCAGGCCGCGGTTTCGGCCGATGCCGATGGGTGCGGGTCGTAGGCGGGGCGCAGCGGGTTGAGCGACAGCGCGTGCTTGATATCGGTCAGGATCAGTTCCTGGTGCTGCTGCTCATGCTGCAGGCCGAGCTCGACGAGGTCGCGCGCGGCCTGGTCGGCATCCGGCAGGAAGCGCGCCATCCAGTCGTCGACATGGGCGCGGTAGCAGGTGATCTCGGCGGCCGACGGCCGCGTCAGCATGCCGCGCGCGGGACGCGGGTGCCGCGGCCCCACGGCCTCGTAGTAGGAGTTGAAGAGGTAGCCATAGGCCGGGTCGAACGGGCGGTAGCCGGCACCCGACGGCATCAGCACGAAGGTCTCGAAGAACCAGGTCGTGTGCGCGCGATGCCACTTCGCCGGGCTGGCGTCCGGCATCGACTGGATCTGCTGGTCCTCGGGCGAGAGCGGTGCCGTCAGCCGCTCGGTGTCGGCACGCACGGCGAAATAGCGTTCGAGCAAGCTGGATGCCGGCGCAGTCTTGGCAGGCGTACGGAACGGCAGGACGCGCCCGGCCGCTCGCAGCCGCCCGTCCTCCGCCGTCCGGTCGACGGGATCGAGACCCATGGTTCCTCCCTGGCTCGGAGAAGAACCTGGGTAGCCCCCCATGGTTCCGGCAAGCCCCCCGGGAGGGCCGAGGCTATCCGTGGCCGTCGCGGTCGGCCACGGCACGCTGCGACACGTGCCAGGGCAGGGCCAGCCGCTCGGCCGCCTCGACGAGGTAGAAGAGGAGGGTGCCGAGGATGCCGAGGAGTACCAGCGCCACGAAGACGCGCGAGGTGTCGAACTGCCCCTGGGCGACGAGGATGACGAAACCGAGGCCGGCCGAGCCCGCCACGAACTCGCCGACGATGGCGCCGACCAGCGCGAAGCTGATCGCCACCTTCATGCCGACGAAGAGGCTGGGCAGCGCGTTGGGGAAGCGGATCTTGAAGAGGATCTTCAGCGGGCTCGCGTGGTTGACGCGGGCGAGCGCGATCGCGTCGGGATCGACCGAGCGCAGGCCCAGCACGGTATCGACGACGATCGAGAAGATCGCGAGCATCACGGCGATGGCGATCTTCGGCTCGACGCCGGTGCCCATCCAGATGACGAAGAGCGGCGCCAGCGCCACCTTGGGCAGGCTGTTGAGGGCGACCAGCACCGTGTAGATGATCCGCTCGAGGAAGCGGGAATTGACGATCGCGACCGCCAGCGCCACGCCCAGCACGACCGAGAGCGCGAAGCCGGCCAGGGTCGTCGACAGCGTGAACCACGTGTGGCGCAGGAAGTAGGCCGGTGCCTCGATGAAGTCGACCCAGATGCGGCTGGGCGGGGGCAGCAGGATCACTGGCGCCTTGAACGCCCAGACGGAGCCTTCCCACAGCGCCAGCACGGCGATCAGCACGAGGATCGTGCCGCGCAGCCCCGACGATCCCGACCACAGCCCGGTCACGCGTTCACTCCTTCACGATGCCCAGTGCGGCGAACAGGCCGCGGATATGGGCGACGTGGCGCCCGAATTCCGGCGTCTCGCGGATCGAGAGCGGCCGCGGCCGCGGCAGATCGATGGTCACGATCTCGACGATCCGGCCCGGCCCCTTCGACATCATCGCGACCCGGTCGGAGAGGTAGACGGCTTCCGCGATCGAATGGGTGACGAAGACGACGGTGCGGCGGGCCGCCTGCCAGATCCGCGTCAGCTCGACGTTGAGGTCGTCGCGCGTCATCGCGTCCAGCGCCCCGAACGGCTCGTCCATCAACAGGATCTCGGGCTCGCAGAGGAGCGCCCGGCAGATCGCCGCACGCTGGCGCATGCCGCCCGACAGCTCCCAGGGATGCCGGTCGAGGAAGCCGCCGAGCCCGAAGCGGTCGAGCAGCGCCTTGGCCCGCTCCGTCACCGCCGCGCGCGGGTGGCCCTGGAACTCGGCCGTGATCAGCACATTGTCGAGGATCGTGCGCCAGTCGAGCAGCACGTCGCGCTGGAAGACCATGCCGAGGCCGCGGGGCGGTCCGGCGAGCGGCGTGCCGCGCACGGCGATGGCGCCGCTCGTCGTGCCCTCCAGCCCGGCGATGCATTTGAGCAGCGTGCTCTTGCCGCAACCCGACGGGCCGAGG
>JBFWXJ010000204.1:0-10888 GCA_050187535.1 Alphaproteobacteria bacterium
ATCAGCACCACCGCCAGCGGCACCCATCGCATCCCCTCGGCCAGGCGCATCACGACGAAGAGCGCGATCGCCGTCGACAGCACGAAGCCGAGCGGCACCATCATCCACGGCCACGCGACGATGGCGACGCCGTAGAGGCCGAGCTTGCCCCAGAGCAGCGGCCCTTCCTGCTGGGCCGCTTCCGGGTCGATCTCCTCGGCCGGAGCGCCGCTCGCCACCGTCGTCACCATGGCGATGACGGCGAAGACCCCGGTGAAGGCGCAGACGATGAGCGGGAAGAGGCCGGGCCCCGGCTCGCCGTAGCTCCACAGGCCGTATGCGGCGGCACGCCAGCCGGCGACCGCGACGAGGACCAGCACCACCGCCAGCGCCAGGACGTCGCCCGTCGCGGCATGGCGGCTGCCGGCCACCGCGGTCACAGGTCGCGCTCGCGGTCGCGGGCGACGAGTGCGGGGTCGCGCTCGGCCGCGTCGCCGTAGCCGCCGCCGCCCGGCAGCTCCAGCACGAAGCGGTCGCCCTCGGCCATGGCGAAGGGCCGCTCGCCCTCGACCGGCTCGCCGTTGAAGAGGATGCGCTCGAGACGGCCATTCTCGCCGCCCTGGCGGCCGACCGGCGGGAAGCTGATGCGCTGGGAGAGCAGGACGACGTTGGCGCCTTCCGGGTTCAGCATCTCCATCTCGATGCGCTGGCCGGGGCCGCCCTTGAACTTCCCGCGCCCGCCCGAGCCCTGGAGCAGCGTCTTGTCGTGAATGCGCACCGGCAGCAGCCGTTCCAGCACCTCGACCGGCGTGTTGGAGACGTTGGTCGGGAAGCTGAGCGTCGGCAGGCCGTCCTGATCGGGCCGGGCACCCTGGCCGCCGCTGTAGAAGAAGATCGACGAGAAGGGCCGCCCCTTGCGCCGGCCGCGGATGGTGAAGCCGTGCAGCGGGATGCCGCTCTCGGCCGGCACGCGGTCGGGCAGCGCCAGCGCCAGGGTGTTGAGGATGGCGCTGGTCGTGTAGTGGCCGACGGTCGCCCGCGCCTCGACGGCGGCGGGATAGTGCGGGTTGAGGAAGGTGCCCTCGGGCGCGTCGATGGTGATCGGCAGGACGTTGCCCTCGTTGTTCGGCACGTCCGGCAGGAGCACGCATTTGAGGGCGTAGGTCGAGTAGGCGCGGGTGTAGCCGAGCACCGAATTGAGCGGCGACGGGTTCTGCGGCGAGCTGCCGGCGAAGTCGACCGCCAGCGTGTCTCCCTTGATCCGCATCGTGCACTCGATGCGCAGCGGCGCCGACGAGTTGAAGCTGTCGACCATGGTGACGGTGCGGTACTCGCCGTCCGGCACCGCGGCGATGGCGCGGCGCATGGCGACCTCGGTACGGCCGATCACCTCGGCCGCCAGCGGCTCCATGTCGTCGAGGCCGTACTCGCCGAGCAGCTTGGTCAGCCCCGCCGTCATCTTCTCGGTCGAGCCGACCATGGCGTGGATGTCGCCCGTGACCTCGGCCGGCACGCGGACGTTGCGGCGGATGATGTCGTAGAGCGTCTCGTTCGCCCTGCCCGCCTCGTAGAGCTTGAGGATGGGGATCTGCAGCCCCTCCTCGTAAATGTCCGTGTTGTCGGGCGCGCGCCGGCGGCCGCCGATATCCGACATATGGGCGATGGCGCCGGCGAAGCCGACGAGCTGGCCCTTGTGGAAGATGGGTGCCGCCAGGGTCAGGTCCGGCAGGTGGCCGGTGCCGATCCAGGGATCGTTGCTGATGATGACGTCGCCCGGCGACAGCGTGGCGGCCGGGTACTTCTTGAGGAAGGCCGTGACCGACATCGGCAGCGTCCCGATGAAGGACGGCACGCTGCGCGTCGCCTGCACCACCGCCCGCCCGGCGGGGTCGAGGATCATGCAGGTGTAGTCGTGCGATTCCCGCACCACCGTCGAGAAGGACGTGCGGTGCAGCGCCAGCGCCGCCTCGTCGACGGCGGAGACGAGGCGCGTCCAGAGGACCTCGACGGTGATCGGGTCGAGGCGGCCGCCAGCCTTCGCGGTAATATCGGTCTTCGTGGCGATATCGTTCATGGCTCAGCCCTCCGCCGCCGGCAGCTCGATGACGAGATGGCCTGCCGCGTCGTGCCGGAAGCGCGAGCCGGGGCCGACCACGGTCGAGGTCTCGCGCTCCTCGACGATCGCCGGCCCCTCGAACCACGCGCCCTCGGGAAGCGCGTAGCGGTCGTAGACGCCGGCATCGACATAGCCGCCGGCGCCGGGGAACCAGGCCTTGCGCTTGCCCTTGAGCGGCACCGCGCCGGCGGCCGCCGGCCGCGCCAGGCGCAGCGCCTGGGCCGGGCGCGGATGCTCGACCCGGGCGCGCAGGTTGACGATCTCCAGCGCCACTCCGGCGGGCGGGCGGTGGCCGTAGACCTGGGCATAGGCGCCGACGAAGCGCCGCTCCAGCTCGGGCCTGAGGCCGGCATCGAGCGCGGCACCGTCGGGCGCATCGACGATGACGGCGTAGCCCTGGCCCTCGCAGCGCATCTCGAAGGCGGCGTGCAGCACCGTCTCCGCGCCCTCGCCGACGAGGG
This sequence comes from Alphaproteobacteria bacterium, assembly GCA_050187535.1. Lineage (GTDB taxonomy): Bacteria > Pseudomonadota > Alphaproteobacteria > ATCC43930 > Allostellaceae > Allostella. Next base: position 2,557 of record JBFWXJ010000204.1, read on the forward strand.
CTGCGATCATCGCACCGGCGTCGCGCTCCATGACCGCGAAGCGGCGCGCGATCTCGGCCCAGTCGGCGGACGGCAGCAGGGCGGAATAGGACGAGACGAGGTCGGCGGCCGGCGAGGCGACGAGGCAGCCGATCGCCGAGGCGACGCCGGCGCCGAAGGGGCACACGACGCGGCCGACGCCGAGCTTGCGGGCGATCGCCTCGGCGTGCAGCGGCCCGGCGCCGCCGAAGGCGACGAGGCCGAAGCGGCGCAGGTCGACGCCCTTCTCGGCGGCGTGCGCCCGGATGGCCGCCGCCATGCTCTCGTTGACGACGTCGTGGATGCCCCAGGCGACCGCCTCGATATCCATGCCGAGCGGGCCGCCCAGATGCTTCGCGATGGCGGCACGCGCACCGGCCACGTCCAGCTTCATCTCGCCGCCGAGGAAGTGGTCGGGATCGAGATAGCCCAGCACGAGGTCGGCGTCGGTCACCGTCGGCCGCTCGCCGCCGCGGCCGTAGCAGGCGGGGCCCGGCACGGCAGCGGCCGAATGCGGGCCGACATTGAGCAGGCCGAGCGCGTTCAGATGGGCGATCGAGCCGCCGCCGGCGCCGATCTCCAGCAGCTCGATCGCCGAGATCTGCAGGGGGATGCCGCTGCCATGCTTGAAGCGGTGGACGTGGGCGACCTCGTACTGGTGGGTGACGGAGGGCGCGCCGTCGAGGATCAGCGACATCTTGGCGGTGGTGCCGCCCATGTCGAAGGCGATGGCGTCGCCGCCCGGCAGCGCCTGGCGGGCGAAGTAGGCGGCCGCGATGGCACCCGCCGCCGGCCCGGACTCGATCATCCGCACGGGGTAGCGGCGGACGACCTCGGTCGCCGAGCCGACGCCGCCATGGGAGAGCATCAGCGCCGGGCGGTCGGGCAGCCCGCCATTGCCCAGCCCGTCCGCCAGCCGCTCGACATAGCGGCGGACCATCGGCTTCACATAGGCGTCGACCACGACGGTCGACGTGCGTTCGTACTCGCGCACCTCGCCCGCGACCTCGTGGGAGACACTGACTTCGATGCCGGGAGCCGCGGCGCGTACCAGCTCCGCCAGGCGCCGCTCATGCGCGGGATTGACGTGGGCGTGCAGCAGCGCGATCGCGATGGACCGGACGCCGGCCGCCACCAGCCGCTCGACCGCCGGGCCGACCGTCGCCTCGTCGAGCGGGCGCACGACGGCGCCCGTGTAGTCCATGCGCTCGTCGACCTCGGTGCGCAGGTGGCGCGGCACCAGGGGCTCGGGCAGGCGCAGGCCGAGATCGTAGATGTCGTAGCGCGACTCCCGCCCCATCTCGAGCGTGTCGCGGAAGCCCTTCGTGGTGATGAGGCCGGTCGCAGCCCCCTTGCGCTCCAGCACGGCGTTGGTCGCGACCGTGGTCGCGTGGATGACCTCGCCGACCGCGGCCGGCGCGATGGCGTGGCGCTCCAGCGTGCCGACGGCACCCGCGAGCGAGCCCTCGGACGGATCGGCTGGAGTGCTGAGGACCTTGCCGAAGCGCAGGCTGGCGTCGCGGTCGTCGACCACGACGACGTCGGTGAAGGTGCCGCCGACGTCGATAGCGAGACGGTGGGATGCTGCGGCCATCGTGCTGTGCGCCTCGCCCTACTGGATGCTGTTGTTCAGCTTGATGTCGGTCACGAACATGTGGCCGGCGGAATGGGTGATCATCTCGGGGATGCCGGCGGCCATGGCGACCGCCTGTGGCGTGATCCCGCAGGCCCAGAAGACCGGCACCTCGTCGGCTGCCGGGGGGTTCCAGCGGCCCCAGTCGACGCGGGTCGGGTCGGCGATGCCGATCTCGGCCGGGTCGCCGACATGGACGGGCGCGCCATGGGCGATCGGGTAGCGCGAGGTCACCTCGATGGTGCGCACCAGCATCGAGCGCGGGACCGGCCGCATGCTGACGACCATCGGCCCGTCGAACATGCCGGCCGGGCGGCAGCGGATTCCCGAGACGTAGACCGAGACGCGCCCCTGCTCCTCCGCCAGGTGGCGCAGCGGGATGCCCGCGTCCGTCATCACCTGGTCGAAGGAGAGGCTGCAGCCGAGCAGGAAGGCGACATGATCGGGACGCCACAGGTTGTGGATCGTCCGCACCTCCTCGACCAGCTTGCCGTCGCGATAGATGCGATAGCCGGGCAGGTCGGTGCGCAGGTCGCTGCCGGGGGCCGCGATCTTCGCCTCGGGGTCGCCCGGGTCGGTCACGTCGATGATCGGGCAGGGCTTCGGGTTGCGCTGGCAGAAGCGCAGGAAGTCGAAGGCGTAGCGCTCGGGCACGATCGCCAGGTTGGCCTGGACGAAGCCGTTGGCGACGCCATGCGTCGTGCGCGTCCAGCGCCCGGCGCGGACCGCTTCGCGGACCGCCCGGCCGTCGGCGTCGGCCAGCTCATGTCGCAGCATCGTCGTCCCCTTCGTCAGGCGGTCGGAATACCGTTGAAGTAGCGCGCGCGCTCGGTCATCCGGGCGACCAGCATGTGCAGGTCGTTCTCGACCAGCAGCATGCGCATGCCCATGGCGACGCAGCGCTCCCACATGGCGTTCTCCTTGACGCCGCCGATGCCGACCGCCTTGCCGTTGCGCTTGGCCGCGGCGCAGATCGCCTCCAGCGCGGCGATCACCGTGAGGTCGGTGTACTTGCCGGCCAGCCCCATCTCGTGCGTCAGGTCGTGCAGGCCGATGAACAGCACGTCGAGGCCGTCGACCGCCGCGATCTCCTCGATGTTGGCGACCGCCGTGCGCGATTCGATCATGGCGACGACCATGAAGAGGTCGTTGAGGCGGCGGGTCGCCTCGTGCGCCGGCATGCCGGTGTAGCCCATCTGCGGCAGGTAGCCCGGCACCGAGAGGTCGCCGACGGGCGGGAAGCGGCAGCTCCGGGCCGCGCGCTCGGCCGAGGCCTTGTCCTCGACATGCGGGATGAACATGCCGAGCGCGCCGTTCGACAGGTGGCAGGCGATATCCGGCGGCTCGTTGCGCCGGGCGCGCACCAGCGGCGTCACGCCCACCCGGATCGCCGCCAGCGCGATCTCGTAGGCCTTGTCCGACGGCAAGGGGCTGTGCTCATCGTCGAGGAAGACGAAATGAAAGCCGCAGTCCTTGGCGATCGCGGCGAATTCCGACGTGCGCGAGTGGCGGGCGTTGAGCCCGACGGCGAGCTGGCCGGCGCGCAGCCGTTCCAGCGCGGGATTGGTGACGTCCGCCAAGGGTTCCCCTTCCGGCTTATGGGGCGGCCGGTTCGACGGGTTTCCGTCTTGCGGCTTTCGTTCTTGCAAGATTTCCTGCATCAAGGAGACATGTCAACCGTCGATCGAGCAATTGATCAGGAAGCCGCGGGCGACGTGATCGAGCGCATCCGTCACGCCGCACCGCGGCTCGGCGGCGGCGGGCGGAGCGTGGCCGAGCTGATCCTGTCGCACCCCGAGGAGGTGGCGCTGCTGCCGGCGGCGCGCGTCGCCGCCCGGCTCGGGGTCAGCGAGTCGACGGTGGTCCGGTTCGCGACGACGATCGGCTACGACGGCTATCCGGCGCTGCGCCGCGAGCTGCAGGAGCGGATGCGCCGCCACCTGGCGCCGGCGCTGCGCCTCACCCGTTTCGCCGAGGACACGGACACGACGCGAAGGACGCCGGCCGCGCAGTCATTCACCGACGACCTGGCCGACGTCGCCGCGACCGAGCGCGGGCTGGCGGCCGCCGACTTGGCGGCGGCGGTGCGCCTCGTCGCGGCGGCGCGGCGCACTTTCGTCATCGGGCTGCGCAGCTCCTTCGTGGTCGCCTACACGCTCTACCACCATCTGAACCAGACGCTGGGCACGGTGCGGCTGGTCGATCCCGCGCGCGGCGAGGCGCTCGACCGGCTGGCGGGCCTGCGCCCCGGCGACGTGCTGGTCGCAATCGGCTTTCCCCGATACACGCGCCTGACGGTGCGCGCGGCCGCCTTCGCCGCGGCGGAAGGGGCGAAGGTGATCGCGATCAGCGACGGCCCGCTCTCCCCCCTGGCCCGCCATGCGACGGTCCTGCTGGCCGCCCGCTCGTCCAACAAGAGCTTCGCCAACTCCAACGTCGGAGCCCTGGCGCTCGCCAACGCGCTGATCGCCGAGATCACCGTCGCCAAGCGCCGCCGTGCCGTGCCCGCGCTCGCCCGCCTGGAGAAGATCCTCGACGTCGGCGAGGTGCTGGCCGACGGCGAGGACGGCTGACGGTCACCGCCCCAGGCGCCGGCCGATCCAGCCGGTGACGGTGGCGACGACCTCCCCGTCGATCCCGGCGAAGCCATGGGCCGCCCGCGCCTCACACGGGTCGCCGACCCCCTGCGGCCCGTCGAGCATCACCACGTCCACTGCGCCGCCATGCCAAGCGACGAAGGCGTCGATGCTCGCGGGGAGGGTGTATCTGCAGGTGTCGCGCCGGTTGCCGACGACGAGCAGCGGCAACCGGGCGCGGGCGGGCGCGTCGCCGATCGCCATGCGGAAATTCGGCAGGCGGTCGCCGATCGACATCAGCATGGGCGCCGTCATGACGACGCCGTCCGGGCGGGTGGGCGGCGCGGCCGCCTCCGCCAGCAGGACCCCCGCCGAGACGGCGCCGCGGCTGGTCGCCACCACCACGACCGGCTGCCGGATCGCCCGCATGTAGGCGACGAGCGCGCCCAGGTCGCGGCCATGCTGCGCGGAGAAGCGGTATCCCTGGGCGACACCGTCCCAGGTCTTGAGGTCCTCGGCGATATCGGGGACCAGCGTCGCGTAGCCGGCGGCGGCATAGGCCGCCCGCGTCCGCACCAGCTGGTTGCCGGAGCCCCATCCGATGCGCACGTCGGCCGCCAGATCGAGGCGACCGTGCCCGCCCGCCAGCAGGATCACCGACCCGACCGGCGTTGCCGGCAGCAGCAGCAGCGCCCGCACCGTGGTGCCCCGCGTCGGCACGTCGACCACCCGGGCCGCCTGGGCGAACGCCGAGTTGGCGAGCAACAGCAGGGCCGCAGCCAGGGCAATGACGCGCATCGTCGCCTCCAGCGCCGTCAGGGTTCGGGGTGTGCGGCCCGCAGGATACGCCCGATCGTCACCATCCGGGCAATGCCGTGGTCGCGGAAGGTCGAGAGGCCGTTGCGGACATAGGCGGCCACCTCCGGCGAAGGGGCGGGCGGCGGGTCGGCGAGGCGCCCGGCCAGCACGGCGCCGAGCGACATGGCCTCGGACCGGGTCCTGGCGATGGCCGGCCGCAATGCGCCCGAGCTGTCGATCGGCGCCAGCAGCGCCCAGGCCATCGCCAGATAGCCCGGCCAGTGCGCGAGGTGCCGGTAGAGGCTGGCGATGATCGGCCCCACTTCCGGCTGGCCCAGCGCGTTCAGGCGCACGACCAGCTCGGCCGCAGCCGGCGTCATCTCCGCGGCGACCAGCAGCCTCGGCAGCCGGCCCTCGACCGGCGGGGGTGCGGTCTCGGGCAACGCCCCGGCCGTGGGCGGCATCCCGTCCAGGCGGCCGAGCAAGGTCGAGAATGCCAGCAGGTTCATCGAGTTGCCGCGATCGTAGCTGTCCAGCATGCGGGCGACCGCGGCGATGTCGGCGGAGGCCAGTCCGACCGCGCGCAGGGCCGCCGCGGGCATCGCCGGCAAGGGCGGCAGCGTCATGCGGCCGTGCAGCGCCGCCATCGCCGCCGCGATGGCGCCCGATGCGTAGAGCGGTTTCAGGGTTCCCCAGGTCCAATCGAGGGCGCCCGGCATCGCCGCCAGATGTCGCCATACGAGATTGACCATGGGCACCCCCATGGTGCGCCGGAGATCCTCGAAGAGTTCCGCGACGATCCCCGTCGCCTCGTCCTCGCGGATCGCCGGGACCGGATCGCCGCCCTTGCCCGCCGCCTGGCCCGTCATCGCCGTCCTCCATACCGATCAGGCGATCAGTATGACCGCTCGCGAAAAATTAACGAATCTTTCGAAGCGCGCGGAACCGTTCCCCATGGGCGCCGTTGGATTGACATCGGACGTCTTCTTCTCCCCCCTCGAGAGGACGCCCGGCGATAAAGCGGATGCCTTGTCCCCCCGAGAGCATCCCTGGCCTTGGGTCCCGTCCCTGACGGAACCCGGAGCGGCGCAGGAAGGTCCTCGACCATCCTGCGCCGTTTTCCGTTGCGGGGAACCCCATCACCCCCGCGCCCGTTCCCTCGTCCACCATGGACGGCCCCGCGCCCGCTGCCCGCGCCTTCGCCACCGACGTGCCCGCCCGGCTCGACCGGCTGCCCTGGACGCGGTTCCACACGCTCGTGGTGGCCGCGCTCGGCATCACCTGGATCCTGGACGGGCTCGAGGTGACCCTTGTCGGCTCGCTCGCCGGGGCCATCGAGAAAAGCCCGGCGCTCGCCATGTCGGCGACCGAGATCGGGCTCGCCGCCAGCGCCTATCTGGCCGGCGCGGTGCTGGGCGCGCTCGGCTTCGGGGCGGCAGCCGACCGCTGGGGCCGCAAGAAGCTCTTCACCGTGACGCTCGGCGTCTACATCGTCGCCACGGTCGCGACCGGATTCTCCTGGAACTTCTGGTCCTTCGCCCTCTTCCGCTTCCTCACGGGCGCCGGCATCGGCGGCGAGTACGCCGCGGTCAACTCCGCCATCCAGGAGCTGATCCCGGCGCGCTGGCGGGGAGCCACCGACATCGCCGTCAACGGCACCTTCTGGGCCGGCGCCGGCGCCGGCGCGCTGGCGGCGATCGTGGTCCTCGACCCCGCCCTGTTCGCTCCCGACATCGGCTGGCGCGTCGCCTTCGTCGGCGGCGGCCTGCTGGCGCTGGTGGTGATCTGGCTGCGCCGCTTCGTGCCGGAGAGCCCGCGCTGGCTCATGACCCATGGTCGGCCGGAGGAGGCCGAGCGCATCGTCGCCGCCATCGAGACCACCGCCGCCGACCGTCACGGCTTCGACACGGCGCGCACCGGGCTGCCGACGATCGCGCTGGTCGCCCGCCGCCGCACCGCGATGGCGGAGGTCGCGTCCACCCTGCTGCATGCCTATCCCCGCCGCACGGTGCTGGGCCTGACGCTGATGGCGACCCAGGCCTTCTGCTACAACGCGGTCTTCTTCACCTATGCGCTCATCCTGACGCGCTTCTACGGGGTGGAGGCGGCCGACGTCGGCTGGTTCATCCTGCCGTTCGCGCTCGGCAACCTCGCGGGGCCGCTGCTGCTCGGCCGGCTGTTCGACACGGTGGGCCGCAAGCCCATGATCGCACTGACATATGCGACCGCGGGCGTGCTGATGGCCGCGACCGGCGGGCTCTTCGCGTCGGGCGCGGTCGGCGCGACCGTGCTTACGGCCGCCTGGACGGTCATCTTCTTCTTCGCGTCGGCCGGCGCCAGCGCCGCATACCTGACGATCGGGGAATGCTTCCCGCTGGAAATCCGGGCGATGGCGATCGCTCTCTTCTATGCCGTCGGCACGGCGATCGGCGGTATCGCCGGCCCGGCGGTGTTCGGCGCGCTGATCGAGAGCGGCAGCCGGAGGGAGGTGCTGTGGGGCTACCTGCTCGGCGGCGGCCTGATGATCGTGGCCGCCGCCGTGGAGATGCGTCTCGGCATCGCTGCCGAATGCCGCCCGCTGGAAGAGGTGGCGCCGCCCCTGTCGCGGGCATCCTGACCTACGCCGCGAGCGCACCCGGCGCCTCGCCGCGGACGAACGTGAAGCCCTCGTCCTGCCAGCCGGTGACGCCGCCCAGCATGATCTTCACCGGCCGGCCGAGGCGGGCCAGCGCCAGCGCGGCCCGGTCGGCGCCGTTGCAGTGCGGTCCGGCGCAGTAGACGACGAAGAGCGTGTCGTCCGCCCAGGCCGCCATGCGCCCGGCGTCGATCTGCCGGTGCGGCAGCGAGATCGCGTGCGGCACATGCCCGCGCACATAAGAGAGCGGCCCGCGCACGTCGAGGAGCACGAAATCGTCCGCGCCGGCGGCGAGCGACGCGTGGACGTCGGCGCAGTCCGTCTCCAGGGCGAGGCGGCGGGCGAAATGGGCTGCCGCCTCGACGGAGGCAGCGGCCGGGACCTGGGCAACCGCGGACTTCATGGGGTGATCTCCGATGGGATCGTGGCGGGGCCGACCATCGCTCCCCGGCGCTCCCGTTGAAAAGCGGCGGGAATGCCATCTATCGTCAAGATCATGCCAATCCCCGCCAACCGCCTCGTCGTGGCGATCGCTTATGACGGGCTCTGCACCTTCGAGTTCGGCACCGCGGTCGAAGTGTTCGGGCTGGACCGGCCGTATATGGGGCCGGACTGGTACCGCTTCGCCGTCTGCGGCATCGAGCCGGGGCCGCTCCGCGCGGCGGGCGGCAT
>JBFWXJ010000205.1:0-10886 GCA_050187535.1 Alphaproteobacteria bacterium
TAGTCGGGATAGAGGCCGGGGTAGCGCGGCGACCCGTCCTCCTTCACGAGGCCGGGCAGGCCGAGGCGGGCACCCAGCTCGATCAGCACGTCCTGGAACGGCCGCACGTCGCGGTCGGGCTTCACGACGGGCTGGCGGATCGCGTCCGCTGCACCGTCGGCGTCGCAGATCGGCCGGTCGAGCAGCGAGATGCAGTCGTGCCGCTCGAGATACGTGGTGTCCGGCAGGATGAGGTCGGCGTAGGCGACCATCTCGGACGCATAGGCGTCGGAGTAGATGATGTGCGGGATGCGGTATTCGCCGGTCGCCGGGTCCTTGTCGGTCAGCATCCGCATGGTGCCCGGCACGTTCATCGCCGAGTTCCAGCTCATGTTCGCCATGAACATGAAGAGCGTGTCGATCGGGTAGGGATCGCCCTTCCACGCATTGGTGACGACCATGTGCATCAGGCCGTGGGCGGCGACCGGCGCCTCCCAGGAATAGGCCTTGTCGATGCGCACGGGCGTGCCGTCGGCCTCGACCAGCAGGTCCTCGGGGCCGGTGACGAAGCCGAGCGGCGGGCCCGGCATCGGCTTGCCCGGTGTCAGCGTGCCGGGCTTGCCGGCGGGCTTGATCGGCGGCGGGCAGGGGCGCGGGAAGGGCGGCTTGTAGCGGAAGCCGCCCGGCGTATCGATGCTGCCCAGCAGCGTCTGCAGCAGGTGGATGGCGCGGCAGGTGTGGAAGCCGTTGGAGTGGGCCGAGATGCCGCGCATGGCGTGCATCGCGATCGGCCGGCCCACCATGCGCTCGTGCCGGCGCCCCGCCCAGTCGGTCCAGGGCTGCTCGATTACCACCTCCTCGGCGAAGGCGGCATGCGCGATCTCCGCGGCGATGCGGCGGATCGTGGCGGCGGGAACCCCCGTCTCCTTCTCCGCCGCCTCGGGCGCGTAGCGCGGATCGAGGTAGCGCTCGGCGATGAGCTGGAAGGCGGGCACCACCTGGCGCCCGTCCGGCAGCGCGAAGCTGCCCGCCATCACCGGCGAGACATCGGCCGACATGGCGTCCGCCGGGCCGCCGCGGCCGCGGTCCCAGCATTGCGGCTTGCCGTCGCCGTCGCGCAGGAAGAGGCCGTCCTCGGCGGTGCCGGGCGCGCGGATCACCAGCCACGGCGCGTTGGTGTAGCGGGCGAGGTAATCGAGATCGACGCGGTCGGCGCGCAACAGCTCGTGGACGAGTGCCAGCACGAACATGCCGTCGCTGCCCGGCCGGATGCCGATCCATTCGTCGGCGATCGCCGAGTAGCCGGTGCGCACGGGATTGACCGAGACGAACTTGGCGCCGCGGCCCTTCAGCTTGCCGAGGCCGATCTTGATCGGGTTGGAGTCATGGTCCTCGGCCACCCCGAACATCAGCATGTAGCGGGTGTGGTGCCAGTCGGGCTCACCGAACTCCCAGAACGAGCCGCCGATCGTGTAGAGGCCGGCTGCCGCCATGTTGACCGAGCAGAAGCCGCCATGGGCCGCGTAGTTGGGGGTGCCGAACTGGCTCGCCCACCACCCGGTCAGCGCCTGGCTCTGGTCGCGGCCGGTGAAGAGGGCGAGCTTGCGCGGATCGGTGCGGCGGATGTCGCCCAGCCACTTCTCGGCCAGCGCCATGGCCTCGGCCCAGGAGATGGTCTTGAACTCGCCCTTGCCGCGCTCGCCGGTGCGCAGGAGCGGCTGCGACAGGCGCGCCGGCGCCTCGTGGTTCATGATCCCGGCCGAGCCCTTGGCGCAGAGCACGCCGCGGTTCACCGGGTGATCCTTGTTGCCCTCGATGTAGCGGAGCTTGCCGTCCTTGAGGTGAACCTTGATGCCGCATCGGCAGGCGCACATGTAGCAAGTGGTGTACTTCACCTCGTCCGAGACGGGCGGGGAGAGATCGATCTCCTCCTCGACCGTCCGGAATGCTTCCTGAATGCGCATATGCTGGTCCGGGCTGCGGCAGGCGCGCGATCTTAACGGATTCGTGTCACCGTCCAACTGCGACCGTCTCGCAAGCGAGAAATCCTATGGGTCTGACCCCGACGGCGGTCCTGTTCGGCGCATCGGCCGCCGCCCTTGCGATCGGCCTCTGGCACGACCGGCGACCCTGGCAGCCGGGCAAGGCGAACCTCATCTGGCTGATGTTCGTCGGATTGGTCGGATGCCTCGTCTTCGGCATCCATCTCTTCAATCTCGTGTTCCGCTGAGCGGGGTGCCGCGATGAGCCTGGTCGAGCTTGATACTTCCGGCCTCAACTGTCCTTTGCCGGTGCTGAAGGCGCGCCGGGCCATCGCCAAGACGCCGCCCGGGGGCCTGCTGCGCGTGCGGGCGACCGATCCCGGGGCCGTCAAGGATCTGGAGGTGATGTGCGGCCAGATGGGCCTCGCGTTCGAGGGCTGGCGAGCGGACGGCGAAGCGTTCGTGATCGACCTGCGCAAGCCCGCCTGACGCCGGGCGTCGTCAGCGCCCGAAGCCGGCCTCGGCGTAGTAGGCGAGCGCGCCCGCGTGGAAGGGGATGGTGACGCCGGTGCGCGCGTTCTCGATCCGGATGTTGCGTGCCTCCGGATGGCCGGCCTCGTAGAGCTTTAGCGCCGCGGGGTGCCACATCGCCTTGGTGATGCCGTAGACGAGCGCCTCCGGCACCTCGTCCGTCGTCACCCAGACGGCCGGCACGCTGACCGTCGGCGTGGCCGTCACGTCCTGGTAGGTCTGGTTCGGGATCATCGTCTCGATGAAGAAGGGGCTGGTGCTGCGCAGCAGGTCCGCCGGCGGGCCCACCACCGGCAGCAGGCGGATGCGCACGCGGCCGGCGAGGTCGCCGATCGCGGTGACCGGATATCCCGCGATGAAGAAGAACGCGTCGAGGGTGCCGTCACGCAGCCCGTCGGCGGCCGCACCCGTGCGCAGGAAGCGTGCGTCCACGTCCTTCTCCTGCACGCCGTGCGCGGCGAGGATCAACGCGGCGTCGACGCGCGTGCCCGACGCTTCCTCGCCCAGTGACACCCGCTTGCCCTTCAGGTCGTCGATTGTCTGGATCTGGGAGTCCCGACGCACCACGACATGTACCGCCTCGCGGAACAAAGCCGCGATCGCGCGCAGCCGCGGCATTGGTCCTTTGACCTGGTAGAGACCGACCCCGGCGTGCGCCCAGTGCGCGATGTCGGCCTGACAGAGACCGGCCTCGATGCGCTTGGCGGCGAGCTGCGCGATGTTGTCGACCGAGCCCTGGGTCGCCTGCGCGACGGCGATGAGGCCCGGCACGCCGCAGCTGCCGCCCTTGTCGCAGGGCCGGGCGCCGGGCGGGCTGCTGATCGCCGACGCGAGCAGCCGGCCGATCGGGAAATAGGTGCCGCCCGCGCCGCCGGTGCCGATGCGGAAGAACGCGACGGGGCCGGGGCTGTCGACGGCCGGGGGCTGCTGCGCGGCGGCCGCCCCAGGCAGCAACACCGACGCGCTGGCGGCAAAAAGGAAACGCCGTCGATCGATGATCGACGGGTGGTTTCCGTGCGTCGGTCTCGCGATCCCGTAGTCCGTCACGGGCATCGCCCCCTTCGGTCGGCTTGTCACAGGACAGTACCCGAGTTCCTGCGCCCCGACCATTCAACGTCTCGTGTGGCGACGAAATTCCGGCGCGATTGCGGAAAATCGAAGGCACCGGCCGAGGAGCGCGGCTCCATCGCTCCTCGGCCGGTGCCGTCGCCTCAGACGCGCTCTATCACCATCGCGATGCCCTGGCCGACGCCGATGCACATCGTGCAGAGCGCGCGCCGCCCACCCTTGTCCGACAGCTCGTAGGACGCTGTCGCGACGAGGCGGGCGCCGCTCATGCCGAGCGGATGGCCGAGCGCGATGGCGCCGCCGTTCGGGTTGACGCGAGGATCGTCGTCGGAAAGGCCGAGCTGGCGCGTGACGGCCAGTGCCTGCGCGGCGAAGGCCTCGTTCAGCTCGAATACGTCGATGTCGTCGGTGCCTATGCCCAGGCGATCGAGGACGCGGCGCGATGCCGGCACGGGGCCGATACCCATCACGCGCGGTGCGACGCCGGCGCTGCCCGAGGTCACGATGCGCGCGCGTGGCGTGAGCCCGTGGCGCCTGGCGGCCGCCTCCGACGCGATGATGAGCGCAGCGGCACCGTCGTTGACGCCCGACGCATTGCCCGCGGTCACGGTGCCGCCGGCACGGAACGGCGCCTTGAGCCTGGCGAGTGCTTCGAGCGTGGTGTCTCCGCGCGGATGCTCGTCGACCGCCACCATCTGCGGCGGTCCCTTGCGCTGCGCCACGGGCACCGGCGCGATCTCACGGTCGAAGCGTCCCGATGCCTGCGCGGCGACGGCCTTCTGTTGGCTGCGCAGCGCGAATGCGTCCTGATCGGCACGCGCGATCTGGAATTCCTCCGCCACGTTCTCGGCCGTCTCCGGCATGGAGTCGATGCCGTATTGCTGCTTCATCAGCGGGTTCACGAAGCGCCAGCCGATCGTGGTGTCGTAGATCTGCGCATCGCGGGAAAAGGCCGTCTCCGCCTTGCCCATCACGAAGGGCGCGCGCGACATGCTCTCGACGCCGCCGGCCAGCACGAGCTCGGCATCGCCCGTCTTGATCGCGCGCGCGGCCATGCCGATCGCTTCCATGCCCGAGCCGCACAGCCGGTTGATCGTGGCGCCGGGCACGTCGGTCGGCAGTCCCGCGAGCAACGCGGACATGCGCGCGACGTTGCGGTTGTCTTCGCCCGCCTGGTTGGCACAGCCGTAGACGACATCGTCGAGTGCCTGCCAGTCGACGCCCGTGTTGCGTTCCATCAGCGCCTTGATGGGCACCGCGCCGAGATCGTCGGGCCTCACGCTCGACAGCACTCCGCCATAGCGGCCGATGGGTGTGCGGACCGCGTCGCAGATGAAGGCTTCGACCATGGCGTCCTCCTGATGAGATGCGTTGTGCGCGAACGTAGGACGGCCCGCGCATGCTGCCTAGCGCCGGTGGTGTTGCATCGTCGCCGCAGAATCACGCCCGTGTGCGTGAAGGTCTGTTCGACTGGTCTCTGCTTGCTCGTCTTGTCGCTGCGACAAGATCGCGAAACGGCGTCGCGACACCCGATGCTCGCTTCGTCCCATGTGCATTCGATGCAATGAAAATCGATGTTTTCGTCATTCGGCGACGTCTCGCGGCGAGGTCGCGATACGTGTCCGACGTCGCGTCGTTCCAAGACAACGACGGCACTTTCCCCTTGACGAATATTTTGGGCGAATCGTTCGAATCGCATTATCGTGCCCGCAATGAGGATGCTGCAGTAATGAGTGTCGCGCAGGTCACGCAGCCGAGGTTGCTGCATGTCGGTGGAGGAGCGGTCGCCGACGTGGCTGCAGTGGTGCGGCGCATCGGCGGCACTCGCGTCCTCCTGGTGACCGATCGGTACATGGTGGACAGCGGCACGGTCGCGCGCGTGACGGAGCCGCTCGATGCCGCTGCGATCGTCTACGACATCTTCGCCGACACCGTGCCGGATCCGACGACCGAGGTGATCGATGCCGGTGTCGCGCGGCTGAAGGCGGGCGACTACGACTGCCTCGTGGCGCTCGGCGGCGGCAGCCCGATCGATACCGCGAAGGGAATGGCGGTGCTCGCCGCCAATGGCGGCCGCATGCGCGACTACAAGGTGCCGAACGACATCCCGAAGATGGGCTTGCCGCTGGTCGCGATCCCGACGACGGCCGGAACCGGAGCGGAGGTGACGCGCTTCACGGTGATCACCGATGTCCAGCATGACGAGAAGATGCTGATCGCCGGCCTCGCCTGCGTCCCGACCGCCGCGCTCGTCGACTACGAGCTGACGCTGACCATGCCGCGCCGGCTGACGGCCGACACCGGCATCGACAGCCTGACTCATGCGATCGAGGCCTATGTCAGCCGCCGCGCCAATCCGCTCTCCGACATGTACGCGAAGCGGGCGATGGCGCTGCTCGCGGCCAACATCCGCACGGCCGTGCGAGAGCCGGGGAACCGCGCGGCGCGCGAGGCGATGATGCTGGGCGCCACGCTGGGCGGTCTCGCCTTCACCAATGCTTCGGTGGCGCTCGTCCACGGAATGAGCCGCCCGATCGGCGCGTTCTTCCACGTGCCCCATGGACTTTCGAACGCCATGCTGCTGCCCGTCGTGACGGCCTTCTCGGCCGGTGCGGCGCTCTCCCGATATGCCGACTGCGCCAGAGCCATGGGCGTAGCCGGTGCGGAGGAGGGAGATCAGGCGGCAGTGGCGCGTCTCCTCGATGAGCTGCGGCGTCTCAACGAGGAGCTGGAGGTACCAACGCCGCATTCCTACGGCATCGAGGAGACGCGCTGGAGGTCGCTGCTGCCGACGATGGCGCAGCAGGCGCTGGCCTCGGGCTCGCCCGGCAACAACCCGCGCGTGCCTACCGCCGAGGAGATCATCGGCCTGTACCAGCAGGCCTGGGCCTAGACTTCCCAAGAGAGGGAGACAGCGATCATGGCTACCAAGGCGAAGACGACGACCAAGAAGGCCGCGCCGGCCAAGAAGCCGGCGGCCAAGAAGGCTCCTGCGAAGAAGAAGGCCGCCCCGGCGGTGAAGGCGACCGCGACCAAGAAGTCGCCCGCCAAGAAGACTGCGGCGGCGGCCGCTCCGAAGAAGGCTCCGGCGGCGAAGAAGGCCCCCGCGAAGAAGGCAGCCGCGCCGGCGAAGGCTGCGCCGGCCAAGAAGGCGGCTCCTGCGAAGAAGGCAGCTGCGGCCCCGAAGAAGGCGCCGGCGGCGAAGAAGGCCGCGGCTCCCGCGAAGAAGGCGGCTGCGCCGAAGAAGGCTCCCGCGAAGAAGAAGGCCGCGGCTCCGAAGGCTCCGCCGCCGGCCGCACCGATGGCCTGAGCGTCACCTCTACCGCTCGGCTCCAGGCCGCTCGCCTCTCCCGCCGTACTCGTCCGGCCCGTAACGTCTCGACGGGCCGGATGGGGCCAGGCAATCGGCGGATCGGCCCTTTCGGAATACGCGCCGGCTGACGTGGCTCCGGCTGGCGTGCGCTTCCGGTCCCGATCGAAGACGTAGCGAGAAGCACGCCTTCGATCGGGACCGGGTTTCGCCCGGAAGCTCAGCTTCCCTTCGCTGCTAAGCGGACTTCCGCCGCGGCATCTCCTCCCGGCATTCCCTCATAGCGCACGGTGATCGTCCGCCCGACCGAGGCGGCGGCCGGCAGCAGCGGCGAGAAGGAGCCGAGACTGAGCACCTCGCCCGGCTGCAGCCGCTTGCCCTCGCGCTTCAGGTCCTGGGCCAGCCAGCGGACGACCGCCAGGGGATGGCCGAGGACGGCCGAGCCGGGCGCTGTTGCCAGCTCCTTTCCGGTGTCGTCGACCAGGCGCACGGTCATGCGCGCGAGCGCCGCGGCGAACGCTTCGGTCGGCTCCACCGCGATCTCGCGCCCGACGACGCCGAGACGGGCCGCGACGTTGATCGCGGTGAGATTGGCGCCGTCGAGCAGTTCGCCCTGGGCGAAGGCGAGGTCGGGCAGCTCGATGAAGGGGATTACCGCCGACAGTCCGCGCAGCACGTCGACGTCGCTCTCGGCGTCGTTGATCCGCCCATCGCCGACGCGCACCAGCAGGTCCGCCTCGAATACGGGGATGGCGCCGTAGGGCACGCGCACGGTGCTGCCCGAGGGCAGCAGCATGCGCTCGAGGAGGACGCCGCGGACGGGATGGGGCACCTTGAAGCGGTCCTGCGTCGCCTTGCTCGTCAGCCCCGCCTTGTAGCCGACCGGCCGACCGAGGTCGGCCGAGAGTGCGGACACCACCTTCGCCTGTGCGCAGAGCCCGTCCTCGACCGAGAGACCGGGGCCGAAGCTGCGGGCCGGCTTCAGCGCACGATAGTCGGCGACGAACGCGGCGACGGAGTCGTCGGCGGGGCAGGCGGCCTCGGCCACGGGAGCGGCGGCGAGGAGAGCGAGGACGAGCAGGCGGCGCATGGGTTTCCTCGGTTCTACTTGTGGTTCGTGTCGGACGCCGCGTCGATGCCGAGGTGACGCCGCGTCATCTCCGACGATGCGAGCAGCGTGGCCGAATCCCCGCTCCACACGCAACGGCCGCGATCGATGACGAAGTGGCGGTCGCACAGCCGAGCCAGCGCAGCCACGTCCTTGTCGACGACGAGGATCGAAAGCCCCTCGCTGCGCAGGCGCGCGAGGCACGACCAGATCTCGCGGCGTATCAGCGGCGCGAGCCCTTCGGTGGCCTCGTCCAGGATCAGTACCGTCGGCTGAGTCATCAGCGCGCGGCCGATTGCCAGCATCTGCTGCTCGCCGCCCGAGAGCTCGCTGCCGAGGTTGCCGGCGCGTTCCGCCAGGCGTGGGAATAGCTCATGGACACGCGCGATGGTCCATTGTGGCGCGCCGCCGCTGCTGCGCGCCGCGGTCGCCACGAGATTCTCGCGGACCGTGAGGTTGGGGAAGATCTGGCGGCCTTCCGGCACCAGGCCTATGCCCAGCCGTGCGATGCGATGGGTCGGCCAGCCGGCGAGGGAAGTGCTGCCGAAGCGGATGTCGCCGCGCGCGGTGACCAGGCCGAGAATGGCGCGGATGGTCGTCGTCTTGCCCATGCCGTTGCGGCCGAGCAGCGAGACGGCCGATCCGGCGGCGATCGACAGCTCCATGCCGAAGAGCACGCGGCTCTTCCCATACCAGGCATCGACACCGCCCAGCGTGAGTAGCGGCCGGGTCACGCGGCCTCGTCGCCGAGATATGCGGCGCGGACCGCAGCATCGCTGCGCACGGCGTCCGGCGCGCCGGACGCGATGACGCGCCCCTGTGCCATGACGGTGATGCGGTCGGCGAGCGCGAAGACCGCGTCGAGGTCGTGCTCGACCAGGACCGCCGCGGGGCCGCCGCCCGGCCGCTGCTTCAGACCGCGCAGCAGGTGCACCATTGCGCGCGATTCCTCGGGCCCCGTGCCGGCGGTCGGTTCGTCGAGCAGCAGCACGCGCGGGCGACCGACGAGGGCCATCGCCAGCTCGAGCTGGCGCTGCTGGCCATGCGCAAGTGTGCCGGCTGCCGTTCCCGCTGCCCCACCCAGCCCGACATCGTCGAGCGCCTGCCGGGCACCGGCGGCGACGGCTGGATCGTCCATCGCGGCGCTCCCACGCCCCAGGATCCCACCATGCTCGGCGGCGACCACCGCCAGAGCGGCGTTCTCCAGTACCGTCATGTCGTTCACGATCGCCGTCGTCTGGAAGGAGCGGGCGATCCCGAGCCGCGCGCGGCGCCAGGGGGGCAGGCGGGTGATGGCGACGCCGTCGAGCGCTATCTCGCCCCTGTCCGGCGCCACCTCGCCCGCGAGGATGCCGAGCAGCGTCGACTTGCCGGCGCCGTTCGGCCCGATGACCGCATGGACCTCGCCCGGCAGCAGGTCGAGATCGACCGCGTCGACGGCGACGAGCGCGCCGAAGCGACGGTCGATGCCGCGGGCGGTCAGGATCGGGATCACGGCCGCGCCCTGAAGGCGCTCAGCAGGCCCGCCAGCCCGCGCCGCGACAGGAGGGAGACAGCCACCAGCAGCAGACCGAGCGGCATCATCCAGTGCGTCGTCAGGCCGGCCAGCGCCTCCTCGACCGCGAGGAGCGCCACCGCGCCCAGGATGGCACCCCAGAGCGTGCCGACGCCGCCCAGGATCACCATCACCACCAGTTCGCCCGAGCGTTGCCAGCTCATATAGGCCGGGCTCGCGAAATCCGTGGCGTGGACGAGAAGGCAGCCGGCGATGCTCGCCATCGCGCCGGAGATGACGTAGGCGGCGAGGCGATGGCGGTTCGGCTCGAAGCCGAGCGCACGCACCCGTCGCTCGTTGGTGCGCGCGCCCCTGAGGACGAGCCCGAGGCGTGCCGCCGCGAGACGGCGAGCGAGCAGCAAGCATGCCGCCAGCCAGGCGAGCGCCACCCAGTAGAGCGTGCGGTCGTCGCCGAGATCGAGCGGCCCGAGGCGGGCCGTCTCCCACAGTGTCAGCCCTTCGTCGCCGCCGTAGCTCTTGAGGGAGACCGCGAGGAAGAACAGCATCTGCCCGAAGGCGAGCGTGATCATGATGAAGGCAACGCCGCTGGTGCGCAGCGCGACCGCGCCGGTCGCCGCCGCGAAGACGGCACCCGCAGCGGCCGCGGTCGCCCAGTGGACGGGCGCGGCGGTGACGCCATGGGTCGTCCAGATCCCGACGGCATAGGCGCCGATGCCGAGGAAGGCGGCATGACCGAGGCTGACGAGGCCGGCAATTCCCAGCACGAGGTCGAGCGCCAGCGCGGCGATCGCGAAGACGACGACGCGCGTGGCGAACCCGAGATAGTACGACTGCTGCAGGTAGTCCGTCGCGACGGGCAGGAGTGCCGCCACCGCGAACGCGGCGACGATCAGGTAGCGGGCGCCCGGCATGCGTCTCAGCCGGTGCGGGCTGCCAGGAGCCCGCGTGGCCGCAACGCCAGCACCAGGGCCATCGTCAGGTAGATCAGCATCGAGGCGAGCGCCGGCCCGACGGCGGTGGCGGTCGCCGGAGCGAGCAACCGGGCGAGTGCCGCCGGCAGGAACGCGCGTCCCATCGTGTCGACGAAGCCGATGAGCAGGGCGGCCGCGAAGGCGCCGCGCACGGAGCCTATTCCGCCGACGACGATGACCACGAGGGTGAGGATGAGGACGGGCTCGCCCATGCCGGGCTCGACCGAGAGGATCGGGCCCGCCATCGCACCGGCCAGCGCCGCCAGCGCCGCGCCCAGCGCGAACACGGCGGTATAGAGCAGCCGCACGTCGACGCCGAGGGCGGCCACCATGGTGCGGTTGCTGGCTCCGGCCCGGATCAGCATGCCGAGCCGTGTCCGCGCGATGAGGAGATAGAGCCCCAGCGCCACCGCGACGCCGG
>JBFWXJ010000206.1:0-10875 GCA_050187535.1 Alphaproteobacteria bacterium
CCATTCGCCGCCGCGCGCGGGCATTACCGCATTCCCGTCGCGGGCAACTGGCAGCGCGGCTTCGGCGACGAGCTGGGCTACGGGCAGCACAGCCGCGGAATCACCGTCGCCACCCGGCCGGGCGCGCGCGTCGTCGCCCCCTTCGATGGCCGCGTGCTGTTCATCGGCCCGTTCCGCGCCTATGGTGAGATCCTGATCATCGAGCATGGCGACGGCTATCATTCGCTGCTCGCCGGTCTCGGCCGGACCGATGGCGCCGTCGGGCAGACGGTGCTGGCGGGCGAGCCGGTCGGCGTGATGGCGACCGATGGCGAAGAGCGGCCGAGGCTCTATATAGAGCTTCGCCGCAACGGCACCCCGATCAATCCACAGCCCTGGCTCGCGGCCAGCGACGGCAAGGAAAGCGGATGATGCGCAAAGGACTTCCCTGGGCGATCGCGGCCCTGGCTCTGGTATGGACCGTTCTGCCGGCCGGCTCACAGCAGCAGCAGCCGGGCGGCAACGACACCTATCGCCAGCTCAACCTGTTCGGCGAGGTGTTCGAGCGCGTGCGCGCCGACTACGTCGAGAAGGTCACCGACGAGCAGCTCGTCGAGGCGGCGATCAACGGCATGCTGTCGTCGCTCGACCCCCATTCGAGCTTCCTCAACGCCAAGAACTACCGCGATATGCAGGTGCAGACCCGCGGCGAGTTCGGCGGCCTCGGCATTGAGGTCACCATGGAGAACGGCGTCGTCAAGGTCGTCTCGCCGATCGACGAGACCCCGGCGGCGCGCGCCGGCCTGCGCCCCAACGACCTCATCACCCATCTCGATGGCGAGGCGGTGCTGGGCCTGACCCTGCCCGAGGCGGTCGAGAAGATGCGCGGGCCGGTCAACAGCGACATCAAGCTGACGGTGCGGCGCGGCAATGCCGAGCCGTTCGAGGTCACCCTGACCCGCGCGGTCATCAAGGTCCAGTCGGTGCGCTCGCGGGTCGAGGGCGACATCGGCTACGTCCGCATCACCAGCTTCACCGAGCAGACCGACACCGGCCTCAAGACGGCCGTGCAGCGGATCAAGGAACAGCTCGGCGACAAGCTGAAGGGCTACGTGGTGGACCTGCGCAACAATCCGGGCGGCCTGCTCGACCAGGCGGTGTCGGTGTCCGATGCCTTCCTCGACCGCGGCGAGATCGTCTCGACCCGGGCGCGCAAGGCCGACGAGGGCCAGCGCTACAACGCCCGGCCCGGCGACATCACCGACGGCAAGCCGGTGGTGGTGCTGATCAACGGCGGCTCGGCGTCGGCGTCGGAGATCGTCGCGGGCGCGCTGCAGGACCACCGCCGCGCGGTCATCCTCGGCACCAAGAGCTTCGGCAAGGGCTCGGTGCAATCGATCATCCCGCTGGCCGGCCACGGCGCCATGCGGCTGACGACGGCGCGCTACTACACGCCGTCCGGCCGCTCAATCCAGCAGAAGGGCATCGACCCCGACATCGTGGTCGAGGCGGCCCGGATCGAGAAGGTGACGGAGCGGCCGCAGCGCCGCGAGGCCGACCTGCGCGGCTCGCTGCGCAACCCCGACCAGCCGCCGCCGGGTGCCCAGCCGGTGCCCGGTTCCCAGCCGCCGGCGACCACGCCCACCCCCGATGCCGGCCCGCAGGGCCCGGTCACGCCGGACGAGGACTACCAGCTCCAGCGCGCGCTCGACATGATCCGCGGGATCGCGCTGTTCTCGTCCCGCACGGCCAACTGAGGCGACACGGGACGATGTCCAAACGCAACGGCGACTCCCTGCCCTACCGGCGGGGAGTCGGCATCATGGTGTTGAACCCGGCGGGCCGCGTCCTCGTGGCCCGCCGGATCGACATGCCGAGCGAGGCGTGGCAGATGCCGCAGGGCGGCATCGACGGCAGGGAGACGCCGATCGAGGCCGCACGGCGCGAGCTGCTGGAGGAGATCGGCACCGCCAACGGCGATTTCGTCGCCGAGAGCCGCGACTGGTACAGCTACGACCTGCCGCCCGATCTCGCCGGCCGCCTGTGGCGTGGCCGCTTCCGCGGCCAGACCCAGAAGTGGTTCGCGTTCCGCTTCGCCGGCGACGATTCGGAGATCAACCTCGCGACCGAGAAGCCGGAGTTCCTGGCCTGGAAATGGGCCGACCCCGAGGACGTCCCGCGGCTCATCGTGCCCTTCAAGCGCGACATCTACGCCGCCATCATCGCCGAGTTCGCCACCCTCCTGGTGCCGCCTCCCCCGGTCGTACCCCCGGCCTCGCACGCGCGGCCATGAGCGGCTTCCCCGACCGGGCACCGACCCTCGCCGACATTGAGGGCCTCGGCCGCATCGCCTTCCAGTCGATCCCGTGGGAGCTGCGCCGGCACACCACCGAGATCGTCATCCGCGTCGAGGATTTCCCCGACGACGAGACCGAGGAGGAGATGGAGCTGGAGACGCCGTTCGACCTGCTCGGCCTCTATCGCGGCATCTCGCTGCGCCACAAGAGCTGGAACGACCCGTCGCCGCAGCCGGACATGATCTTCCTCTACCGCCGGCCGATCCTCGACCACTGGTGCGAATCGAACGACACGCTGGTCGATATCGTCCGCCACGTCCTGATCCACGAGATCGGCCACCATTTCGGCTTCAGCGACGACGACATGGAGCGCCTGGAGCAGGAGGCCGAGGCCGCGGAGGCCGCCGAGAGCATCGCCGACATGCCGCGGGCGTAAGACCGCTGCACGGGGTGCCGCCGGCCGCCGGGACGCTGTAGGATCGAGTCCATGGACCGTGACCGGGCAATCGCCGTGCTGCGCGCGCACGAAGCCGAGCTGCGTGCAGCCGGCGTCTCCGGCCTCTCGATCTTCGGATCGGTCGCGCGCGGCGAGGCGGACGACGGCTCGGATGTCGACGTCCTCGTCCAGCTGCAGGACGAGCCCGGTGCCGGCGGCTTCCGGCACTTCGAGCGGCTGGACGACCTGTCCCGGCGGCTGGCGGGGCTATTGGGGCGTCCGGTCGACGTCGTTGCCGAGCCCGTCGCAAAGGAAAGGCTGCGCCGCGCCATCGGCGAGCACCGCGCCGTTGCCTTCTAGTCGGCCCTTGGAGCGCTTCGAGGACATCCTCGACAGTATCGGCCGCATCGAAACCTATACTGCGGGCATGAGTGCCGCCGCCTTCGCGGCCGACGATCTGCGGCGCGATGCCGTCGAGCGTTGCCTGCTTCGGATATCCGAAGCGGCTCGCAAGCTCGAAGGGCAGGCAGAGGCGCTCGCACCCGGCCAGCCATGGGCGGCGATCCGCGCCGTCGGCAACGTGTTGCGGCACGAATACGACGTGGTCGACCCGAATGTGCTGTGGCGGATCGTCGAAACGGACCTCCGGCCCTCTCGGCAGCCGCCAGGACAGCGATCGAGCGCTTGAAGAGCTGATTCGACGCGCCCGCGGCCATCCGTCGCCGCTCACCTGCTGCGTCGTGGAATGTTACATGCGAAGCTGGCCGGCGAATCAGCAACGGAAGGCCGGATCGTCGATGAAGACGAAGACCCTCCTCGCGGCGGTGCTGCTCGCGCTGCCGGCGGCGGCGCCGGCCGCTGCCCAGAAGACGCTCAACGTCGCCATGGCCGCGGCGGATTTGGGGGCGCTCGACCCGCACCGCACGGCGATGACCCAGGACAAGGTGGTGATCGGCTGGATGTTCAACGGGCTGGTCCGCATCCGGCCCGGCAGCATCAGCCCCGATGACATCGAGCCCGACCTGGCCGAGCGGTGGGAGGCGTCTGCCGACCAGCTCACCTGGAAGTTCTTCCTGCGCCGCGGCGTGAAGTTCCACGGCGACTGGGGCGAGCTGACCGCCGACGACGTCGTCTTCTCGCTGAAGCGTGCGGCCGATCCGACGACATCCTCCTTCTCGTCCGACTTCCGGGCGATCAAGACCATCACCGCCGTCGATCCCTACACGGTCGAGATCGTCTTCGCCGAGCACGTGCCGAGCGTGCTCGGCATCCTCACGAACTTCCAGGGCGGCTACATCGTCAGCCGCAAGGCGGTCGAGGCGCTGGGCGACGAGTTCCGCGCCAAGGCGGTCGGCACCGGGCCGTTCGCCTATGTCGACTATCAGCGCAACCAGGCGGTCACGCTGGTCGCGCACAAGGCCTACTTCCGCGGCGCGCCGAAGATCGAGCGCGTCGTCTACCGCTACATCCCGTCGGACGCGAGCCGCGATCTCGCCTACACCTCGGGCGAGATCGACATGAGCTACGGCCGCGTCGACGAGAAATGGGTCGAGCGCATGCGCGCGCAGCCCAACAGCGTCGTCGAGGTGTTCGGGCCCGGCGAATTGGGTGCGCTCCACCTCAACATGACGCACAAGCCGCTCGACGACATCCGTGTCCGCCGCGCCATCGCCCATGCGGTGAACCGGGCGGACATCGTCCGCTTCCGCGGCGCCTCGGTCTACCGCGAGGTCGTCTCGGTCATCCCCACGGGCTATGCCGGGACCGACGAAAAGGCGCCGCTCGCGCCCTTCGACATCGCGCGCGCCAAGGCGCTGCTGGCCGAGGCCGACCACAGGGACGGCATCGCCGTGAAGATGATCAACTCGACCCTGCCGTCGCAGACGATCGCGGGCGAGATCGTCCAGGCGCAACTCAAGAAGGCCGGCATCGACCTCCGGATCGAACTGGTCGACCACCCGACCTTCCACGCGCAGATCCGCAAGGACCTGAGCGACATCGTCTACTACGGCGCCGCCCGCTTCCCGGTCGCCGACACCTACCTGACGCAGTTCTACCATTCGCGCTCGACCGTCGGCACGCCGACCGCCGTCACCAACTTCTCCCATTGCACGGCCGCGGCAGCGAGATCGACGCGGCCCGCACGGAGACCGACCCCGCCAGGCAGCGGGCGCTCTGGAAGGAGGCGCAGCGCAAGATCCTGGAGGCGGTCTGCGTCGTGCCGCTCGCCGAGAACACCCAGATCTGGGTGCGGCGCGACCGGCTGTCGCTCGGCTACGAGCTCAAGGGCTCCCTGTCCCTGGGGCCTCTGCTGACCGAGGCGAGCGAGCTCAGATGACCGCTGCCATGCGCACCGAGGGCGAGGTCGTCGACGCCGACGTGGTGGTGGTCGGCTCGGGTGCCGCGGCACTGACCGCGGCCCTGACGGCGGCCGTCGACGGCTGCCGCGTCGTCATCCTGGAGAAGAGCGACAAGCTGGGGGGCACCAGCGCCATGTCCGGCGCCATGACCTGGGTCCCGGCCAACCACCACGCCCGCGCCATGGGCATCGAGGACAGCCCCGAGGAGGCGCTGACCTACATGCGGGCGGTGGCGCCCGCGGGCTGGCGCGAGACCGAGGACGAGCTGTGGCGGGCCCAGGCGGAGAACGGCCCGAGGATGCTGGAGTTCGTCGAGAGGCACTCGCCGCTGCGCTTCACCGTGACGAAGGTGCCCGATCCGATGTCGGACCTGCCCGGCGCCAGGCCGATGGGCCGCCTGCTGTCGCCCGAGGTGCTGCGGCGCGGCCTGATCGGACGCTACGGGCGGATGCTGCGCCGCTCGACCATGCCGCAGACGCTGACCTATGACGAGATGGTCGCGGTCGACTTCTACCGTCATCCCATCCGCGGCACGCTGCGCCACGCGTTCACCTACGTCCACCGCTGGCTTACGGGCACCGCCAGCAAAGGCAACGCCCTCATCGTCGGCCTGCTGAAGGGCTGCCTCGACCGCGGCTGCCGCATCGAGACGCGGACGCGCGCCACGGCGCTGGTGACCGACGGCGAAGGCGGCCCCGTCGCGGGCGTCGTCGCGGAGACCGCGGGCAAGCGACGCACGTTCCGCGCGGCGCGCGGCGTCGTGCTCGCGACCGGCGGCTTCGAATGGGACGCCGAGCTGCTGAAGAAGCACTTCCCGGGCGGCATCGACTACCTCTCGAGCCCCAGCACCAACACCGGCGACGGGCTGCGGATGGCGACCGCGATCGGCGCGGCGACCGCGCACATGGACCAGGCGAACATCCTGCCGCAGCCGCCGATCCCCTACGAGGGCCGCATCAACGGCCTGCCGATCCGCTTCCACGCCGAGCCCGACGCGCTCATCGTCGACATGACGGGCCGGCGCTTCGTCAGCGAGTACGCCTTCCATATCGGCGAGGCCATCGACCGCCGCGACCCGGCGACCGGCCAACCGCTGCACCAGCCGGCCTGGCTCGTCAGCCATTGGCCGATGGTGAAGCGCACGCCGATCGTGCGCTGGTACAAGCGCTACGACGGCAACTGGCTGGTGAAGGCGCGCACCGTCGAGGAGCTGGCGACGAAGATCGGCGTCCCGGCCGCGGCGTTGGCCGATACGGTGCGCCGCTTCAACGGCTTCGCCGCGACCGGCCGCGACACCGACCATCACCGCGGCGAGCCGCCCTACGAGAAGCGGCTCGCCGATGCCGTCGGCCTGATGGCGCCGATCGACCGGCCGCCCTACGTGGCGATCCGCTGCAACCGCTCGCTGCTCGGCACCAAGGGCGGCCTGCGCACGAACGAGCGGGGCGAGGTGCTGCGCGGCGACGGCAGCGTCATCGCCGGCCTCTACTGTGCCGGCAACGTCATGGCCAACCCGGTCGGCACCCGCTCGCCCAGCGCCGTCGGCACCACCATCGGCCCCTACATGACCTGGGGCCACATCTGCGGCCTCTCGATCGCACGCAGTAATCGGGGGTGAGCACGGGAAGAGACGCTGAAAGGCTCAGCGCTCCGATAGTTGGATCCTCGTCCTGAGCTTGTCGAAGGGCGAGGCTCTCCCGCCTGTGCGACCTCACCCTTCGACAAGCTCAGGGTGAGGAAACACTTGTCTTACATTTTCATCTTGAAGGCTACAGCTTCGCCATGATCGCCAGCGCCGCGGCCCGGCCGGTCTCGGCCGCCCCTTCCATGAAGCCCTGGAAATCCGCGCTGCAATGCTCGCCGGCGAAGAGGACGTTGCCGGCGGGCTCGCCTTCCAGGCCACGGATCGTCGTCCACTGGCCCGGGGCGAAACAGGCGTAGGAGGCGCGCGCGTGAGCGTGGCCGGGCCAGTCGAAGAGGGCGGCGCGGCCGTTGAAGGCGGCCGCGGTGCCCGGGAAGACGCGGTCGAGCAGCGGCAGCGCCTCGGCGGCGCGCGCGGCCGCGGTCGCCCGCGCCAACTCCGCCCCGACGCGGCCGCCGGAAAACAGGGTGAGGCCGCCGTCGAGGCCGGGCTGCAGGCGGGTCGAATCCCAGGTGAGCTGCACCGGGTCCGGCGCGAAGGCATTGCCGCTCGCCTTCGCGTCGCGCCACGGGCGGCGGGCGAATCCCATGAAGAGCTTGGCGTTGGTGCCGTAGCCGAGCCCGTCGATCGCCGCGCGCTTGGCGCGGCTCATGGGGATCGCCAGCTCGACCTCGCGCAGGCGGGTGAACGGCAGCGTCAGGATCACGCAGTCGGCAGCCGCATCGACGATGCCGCCATCGGTCGCAAACGCCAGGCGGTAGCCGCCCCCCTCGCCGCGCACGGACACGAGCCGATGGCCGAGGCGGATCGCGCCGTCGAGGCGGGCGGCCAGCCCGTCGGTCACGAGCTGGTTGCCGCCCGCGACCTTGAAGCGCTCGTCGCTGTCGCCGAACCAGCGCCACTCGCCGCGGCTCCAGGAGAAGAGATCGAGCATGTTGAGCGCCGACTGCGCCTCGGCGTCGCCGCCGTACTCCGTCACATAGGCGATGCGCAGCAGCTCGCGCATCCACGGCTCCGCCTCGGCGAGACCGGCCAGGTACTCGGCCAGCGACATGCGGTCGTACCGCAGCGCCACGGGGTCCCGCGTCGCATGGTCGATGTCGTGCGGCAGGCTCTCCTGGTCGGCCGCCATGCGCCGGATGACCGGCAGCAGCGCGGCGACGGTCGCCGCCTCGTCGCGGACGACGCCGTCGAACCAGGTGACCTCCGTCATGCCGTCGTCGGTCGAGACGTCGATCAGGTCGAGCCCGAGCTCGGCCGCGAAGCGCAGCATCAGGACATGCGGCGTGTCGATGAACTCCGCCCCCAGCTCGGTCACGAAGCCCTCGCCGACGACGTTGCGCGCCGAGCGGATGCGCCCGCCCGTGCGCTCCGACGCCTCGAAGACCGTCGATACCAGGCCGGCGCGGCGCAGCGTCCAGGCGGCCGTCAGCCCGGCCATCCCCGCGCCGACGATGGCGACGCGCGGCCCCGTCCCGCCGAGCGGCGGCAGCGGCGGCGGGACCGCCGGCAGCGAACCGATCGCATCGAAGGCGCGGGCACCCTTCGCGGCGGCAAGCACGGCGGCAGCCGACACCGCAGCACCACCCATGAAGCGCCGTCGCGTCAGGCCGCGCGCATCCACGGCTCCCGCGATCTCGTCCGCCGGAATGCCCGTGCGCTCGGCGGCGCGCGCCAGCATCAGCGCCCGCGCGAGGGCGCGAAAAAGCGGCGTCCGTCCCTGGGTCATCGGCATTCCCCCCCCCGTCGGCCGCAGCTTCCCACCATGGCCGCGGTGCGGCGAAGCGAATTCGCCTCCAACCGCCATCTGCCGGGTCGATCCAGTCGATCCAAAACATGAATTTGCGACGGAAGGCGGGGGCCGCCCAGTATCCGGCCGGCGCAGCGCGGGAGGCGACCGGGATGACTGTCGGAATCGAAGCCAATGAATCCTGGCGCCTCACGGGCGCCGAGGCGGTGCCTTCAGTGCTGATGAAGGAGCTGCGCCGCCGCACCGACAGCCACGGCCTGCTCTTCCTCGCGGGCCACCTCGCCGCGCAGGTGGCGACGGGCGGCCTGATCTGGCTGTCGTCGGGCTCGCTGCTGGTGGTGCCGGCGGTCCTCCTGCACGGCTTCGTCATGGCGCTGTGGTTCGGGCCGATGCACGAATGCACGCACGGCACCGCGTTCCGCACGCGCTGGCTGAACCGCGTGGTCGGCCTGCTCGCCGGGTTCTTCATCTGGCGGCCGCCCCTCTACTTCAAGTACCGCCACGCCGACCATCACACCTACACCCAGCATCCCGCGCTCGATCCGGACATCGTCCGCATGCCGGCGACCCTGCGGGAATATCTGGCGCTCGCCTTCGGCCTGTCGTTCTGGGGCAAGCTGGCGACCATCCTCGTGCGGTCGGCGGCAGGCCGCTTCGATGCGGTCGAGCAGAGCTTCATCACCCCCGGCGAGCGCGCCCGGGTGCGCGACGAAACGCGCGCCTTCCTCGCCGCCTACGCCCTCATCGTCATCGCCACCGTCGCGACGGGTACGTTCGGCCTGCTGCTGCTCTACTGGATCGTGCCGCGGCTCGCGGGCGAGCCGTTCCTGCGCCTCATCCGCATGGCCGAGCACACCGGCGCGGCGGAGAGCCCCGATCTGCTGCAGAACACCCGCACGGTGCTGGCCCATCCGTTGCTGACCTTCCTCTTCTGGAACATGCCCTATCACGCCGAGCATCACCTGCTGCCGTCGCTGCCGTTCCACGCGCTGCCGCGGCTGCATCGCACGGTGGCGCCGCGGCTGGGGCACGTGTCGCGCGGCTACGTCTCGGTGCATCGCACGCTCCTGCGCCGGCTGTTCGACGGCCGGGCCGAAGGACGGCGCGCAGGATGGGCGGGGTAGTCGTCGCGGGTGGCGGACACGCCGCCGGCGCGCTCGCCGTCGCCCTCCGCACTGGCGGCTTCACGGACGCGATCACCCTCGTCGGCGACGAGCCGCACCCGCCCTACGAGCGACCGCCCCTGTCGAAGGGCATCCTGCGCGACGACGAGGAATTCGAGCGGGCGCTGGTGCGGCCCGCCGGATGGTACCGGGATCACGACGTAACGCTGCATCTCGGCCGGCGCGTCGTGGCGGCCGACATCGCGACGCGGACGGTGACGCTCGATGGTGGCGAGAGCCTCACCTACGGTGCGCTCGTCTTCGCGACCGGCCTTTCGCCGCGGCGCCTGCGCGTGCCCGGCACCGATCTGGCGGGCGTGCATGTCCTGCGGACGGTTGCCGACGCCCGCCGGATCGCCGGCGCCGGCGCCGAGCGCGTGGTGGTGGTGGGCGCGGGGCTCCTCGGCCTGGAGGTCGCGGCCGCCCTGCGCACCAGGGGAATCCCGGTCACCGTGGTGGAAGCGGCGGCACGACCGCTGGCCGGCGTGCTGCCGGCGGCAGTCGGCGACCACATCGCGGCGCTGCATTGCGCCCGTGGGGTCGAGTTGCGTTGCGCCGCAGGGGTCGCCGGCTTCGTCGGCGACCGGCGATTGCACGCGGTCGAGCTGACCGACGGCACGCGCCTGCCGGCCGATCTCGCCGTCGTCGCCATCGGCTCGACGCCGAACGATGGCGTGGCGCACGCGGCCGGCCTCGAGGTCCGCGACGGCATCGTCGTCGATGGGCGCTGCCGCGCCTCCCTCCCCGCCGTTTACGCCATCGGCGACGTGGCGCGCCATCCGAGCCTGCGCTTCGGCGGCGAGTGGCGGCTGGAATCCTGGCGGAACGCGCAGGACCAGGCGGCCGCCTGCGCGCGGACGATCCTCGGCGCCGATATGCCCTACGCCGACGTGCCGAGCTTCTGGACCGACCAGTACGACACCGTCGTGCAGTTCGCGGGCCTGACCGGACCGACGACGACGGCAGAGGTCCAGGGCGACCCGGCCGGCGGCGCCTTCTCGGTCCTGTGCCGGCGCGGCGGCGCCCTCGTCGGGGCCGTGGGCGTCAACCGGCCGAGGGACGTGCGGCAGGCGCGGGCCGCCATCGAGCGCGCCAACCCGCCGATCCATCCCGGGAGGACGAATTGATCCAGTCGCGTGCCGCCATCTGCCACCGTGCCGACGCGCCGATGACCGTCGAGACGATCGAGGTCGAGCCGCCGCGCGACGGCGAGGTGCTGATCGAGATCAAGGCCACGGGCGTCTGCCA
>JBFWXJ010000207.1:0-10874 GCA_050187535.1 Alphaproteobacteria bacterium
CGACCAGGATCGCGATGTCGAGCAGCCGCTGATCGGTGATCGGCAGGAAGTGAAAAGCGATCCCCTGGGCCAGCAGCGCCGCCGGGGCGGCTCGCCGGATTCGCCGGCGCAGATCGGCGGAGATGGGCGGGCGCGCGGCGAGCTGTGGGATGCGCCGCCGCAGGGCGGCGGCGGCGCGTAGCGCGACGACCGCGGCGGCGACAGCGGCCAGCCACGACAGCGTCTGTTCGCTCCACGGCCCGACGGCGCCGCCCGCCGCCACCCGCGCCGCGTTCGCCAGCACGATCGACGCCCGGCCGGCGGCGCCGAGCCCGTGCGCCGCGCGTCCCGCCGCGACCGCGACGACCGCGACCGCCACGGCGCCGAAGCGGAAATTGAGCCCGAGGCCGCCGCCCGAGACGTCCACCGTCTCGAACCCGACGAGCGGCAGGGCGAGCGCGAAGGTGACCAGCGCGGCCAGCCCGGCGTCCCGCAGGATCGCCGCGACCCCGGTCGACGGGCCATCGGCCGCGGCGATCATACCTTTTCGATCTCGGGCCGGCCGAGCAGGCCCGTCGGCCGGAAGACGAGCACCAGCACCAGCACCGCGAAAGCCGCCACGTCCTTGTATTCGACGCTGAAGTAGCCCGACCACAGGGCCTCGATCAGACCGATCAGGATGCCGCCGAGCATGGCGCCGGGCAGCGAGCCGATGCCGCCGAGGACGGCCGCCGTGAATGCCTTGAGGCCGGCGAGGAAGCCGATGAAGAAATCGACGACGCCGTAATAGAGCGCGAACATCAGGCCGGCGACCGCCGCCAGCGCCGCCCCCATCACGAAGGTCAGCGAGATCGTGCGGTCGACGTCGACGCCGAGCAGCGCAGCCATGCCGCGGTCCTGCTCGCAGGCTCGCTGGGCGCGGCCGAGCGGCGTGCGGGCGATCAGCAGGGTGAAGCCCGTCATCAGGGCGACGGTGACGACGATGATGATGATCTGGGTGTAGTTGATCTGCACGGCGAAGCCGTCGCCCTCGGTGAGCACGAAGCCACCCGAGATCAGCGGCGGCAAGGGCTTGATGCGGGCCCCCTGCAGGAGCTGCACGTAGTTCTGCAGGAAGATCGACATGCCGATGGCGGAGATCAGCGGCGCCAGCCGGAAGGAGCCGCGCAGCGGCCGGTAGGCGATGCGCTCGACCGCCCAGCCATAGGCCGCCGTGAACAGCATCGTCACCAGCAGCACGAGGAGGATGGCGATTGGGACCGAGCCGAGGCCGGCCATCCACAGGAGCGCGAAGGTGATGATCGAGACGAAGGCACCGATCATGAACACGTCGCCATGGGCGAAGTTGATCATGCCGATGATGCCGTAGACCATCGTGTAGCCGATCGCGATCAGCCCGTAGATGGCCCCGAGCGTCAGACCGTTGATGATCTGCTGGAGAAGATACTCCATGCCCCCTGCTGCGGCCGCGTCCGGTTCTGAAATGCCGAATCCAGGCCTCGAAAGAGGCTAGTGCGTCGGCACCCCACCGGCAAGCGGCGCTCCCGCCGACCGGTCACGCAACCGGCGTGCCGGCGAGGTGGCAGGCGGCACCCTGCGAATCTTCCACGATCCGGAATTCCGGCCGCGCTGTGCGGCAGCGATCGATCGCATCGGGACACCTCGGGTGGAAGGGGCAGCCGGGCGGCGGGGCGAGCGGCGACGGCAGCTCGCCCTCGACCGGGCGGAAGGCGTGGCGCGCCGCACCCTCGCCGCGGGCGATCCGGGGCACGCTCGCGAGCAGGGCACGGGTGTAGGGATGGGCCGGCCGCTCGTAGATCGCGGCCGTGGGTCCCGATTCCACGATGCGGCCGAGATACATGACGGCCACGCGGTCGCTGAGGTGGCGCACCACGCCGAGGTCGTGGCTGATGAAGAGGCAGGTGAGCCCTAGCTCCGCCCGCAGATCCAGCAGCAGGTTGACGATCTGCGCCTGGATCGAGACGTCGAGAGAGGCGACGGGCTCGTCGCAGACGAGCAGGTCGGGGCGCATGGCGAGCGCGCGGGCGATCGCGACGCGCTGACGCTGGCCGCCCGATAGCTGGTGCGGAAAGCGCTCGGCATAGGCCGGGTCGAGGCCGACCCGCGCGAGCCAGCCGCCGACATAGCGGGCAGCGCCGGCCGCCTCGGCTAGGCCATGGGCGACCGGCCCCTCTCCCACCTGCTCGCCCACGCGACGGCGCGGATTGAGCGAGGCGAAGGGATCCTGGAAGACGGTCTGGACCCGGGTCGTGCGCTTGCGCCCGCCCGCGCGAACCGGGCCGCCGTCGAGACGCACGGTGCCCGCGGTCGGGCTCAGGATGCCGGCGACGATACGGCCGAGCGTGGTCTTGCCGCAGCCGGATTCGCCGACCAATCCCAGCGTCTCGCCGCGGTCGATGTGAACCGACGCATCGGACACGGCGTGGAGCACCCCCGGCAGCCGGCCGGCCCCGACCCTGGCCGCAACCCGCTCGCCCAACGTCGGCCGGCGCGCGAATCGCATGGAGACGCCGGACACCTCCAGCAGCGGGGCGCGGTTCAGAGCGGGTGATGGCATCGCACCCCTCGCCCGTCGGCAGCGGAAAGCTCCGGCATCGTGTCGCAGACGTCGTCCGCCCGGTCGCAGCGGCCGCGGAAGGCGCATCCCGGCCGGATGTCGAGGAGCGACGGCGTGCTGCCCGGGATTTGCGGCAAGCGGCGGCCGGGCGGCACCTCTCCCGGCACGGAGTCGAGCAGCCCGCGGGTGTAGGGGTGTCGGGGCCGGGCGAGGACGGCGCTCGCGCTGCCATGCTCGACGATGCGGCCCGCATACATGACCGCGATCTCGTCGGCCAGCGCCGAGATGACGGCGAGGTCGTGGGTGATCCAAACGAGCGCGATGCCGGTCTGCGCCACCAGGCGCTGCATCTCGTGGACGATCTGGCCCTGGATGGAGACGTCGAGGGCGGTCGTCGGCTCGTCGGCGACGATCACGTCGGGCTCGTTGAGAAGGGCGATGGCGATCGCCACCCGCTGGCGCATCCCGCCCGAGAGCTGGTGCGGATAGGCGTCGAGCCGCTCCTCCGGCGACGGGATGCCGACACGGCCCAACGCATCGCGCGAGCGCGCCCGCTTCTCCCGCGCCGACAGCCGCGAATGGGCGTCGAGCGCCATCGCCATCTGCCTGCCCACGCGCAACACCGGGTTCAGCGTCATCATCGGGTCCTGGAAGACCATGGCGATGCGTCGGCCGCGCAGGGCGCGCAGCTCGCCCGGCGGCAGCCCGACCAGCTCACGCCCGTCGAGGCGGATCGAGCCTTCGACGATGCGGCCCGGCGGATCGACGAGGCCGATCAGCGAGAAGCCGGTGACCGACTTGCCGGAACCCGACTCTCCGACGAGCCCCTGCACCCGGCCGCGCGCGACCGAGAGGTCGACGCCGTCGACTGCCCTGACGATGCCGGCGCGGGTGAAGAAATGCGTGCGCAGCCCGCGCACCTCCAGCACGGGCGCGGTCATCGCCGCAGCCGCGGGTTGGCCTGATCGCGCACCTGGTCGCCGACGAGGTTGATGGCGACGACCAGCACCATCAGCGCGATGCCGGGATAGATGCTGATCCAGTAGCGGCCGTTCATCAGGTGCTGGAAGCCGTTGGCGATCAGCATGCCGAGGGAGGGCTCGGTGATCGGCAGGCCGAGCCCGAGGAAAGAAAGGGTCGCCTCGAGCGCAATCGCATTGGCGATCTGAACCGTCGCGACGACGATGAGCGGCGGCAGCACGTTCGGCAGCAGGTGGCGGAAGACGACGCGGGCGGCCGGCAGGGGTGTGGCCAGCACCGCCTCGATGTAGTCCTTGCGCCGCTCGGCCGCCGCCGCGCCGTGGGCGGTGCGCGCGAAGTAGGCGTACTGCGCGGCCGCGAGCGCCGCGATCAGCTGCCCCCGCCCCTGCCCGAGCAACGCGACGAGAATGAGGGCGAGCAGGATGGCGGGAAAGGAGAGCTGGAGGTCGACGACGCGCATGATCGCCGCTTCGACCCGGCCGCCGGCGAAAGCCGCGACGAGCCCGAGCGTGGTGCCGATCGCAAGCGCGGAGGTGCCCGCGAAGACGCCGATCTGCAGGCTGATGCGCAGCCCGTAGAGGATGGCGCTCGCCATGTCGCGGCCGGACGGATCGGTGCCCAGCATATGGACATAGCCGCCGGAACCGACGAAGCCCGGCGGCCGGCGCGCGTCGAGTAGGCTGAGCGCGGCCTGATCGTAGGGATCCTGCGGCGCGATCCAGGGGGCCGCCAGGGCGCCCGCCAGCAGGATCGCCACCACCCCGAGGGCGGCCAGCGCCACGCGGTTGGCGCGGAAGTCGCGCCAGAAGAGGCCGACGGGACCGTCCGCCCTCATCCGGCGCCGCCCGGCCGCAGCCGCGGGTCGAGCGCGCCGTAGACGAGGTCGACCGCGAAATTGATGACGACGAAGGTGAAGGTGACGAGCACGAGGTAGGCGACCATCACCGGCCGGTCGAGGTCGCGGATCGAATCGATGATGAGCTTGCCGAGCCCCGGCCACGAGAAGATCGTCTCCGTCACCACGGCGAAGGCGAGCGTCGAGCCCAGCTCCAGGCCGAAGACGGTGACGATCGGGATCGAGATGTTCTTCAGCACATGGCCGCGCAACACGGTCAGCTCGGTCTGGCCCTGGGCGCGCGCGAACTTCACGTAGTCCGACAGCATCGCCTCGCGGGTGCCGGCGCGCGCCAGGCGGATCAGGAGCGCCAGCTTGAAGAGCGCGAGGTTGAAGGCCGGCAGCAGCAGGTGCGACAGGCCCTCGAGCGAGGTGAAGCTCCAGGGTACGCCGAGGATCTCCGCCGTCGGCCCCCGTCCCCCGGCCGGCAGCCAGCGCAGCTCGACCGCGAAGGTCAGGATGAGGATGAGCCCGACCCAGAACGTCGGCACGCTGAAGCCCAGGATCGAGACGCCCATGATCGCGCGCGAGACCGGCGAGTTGGGCCGGTAGCCCGCGTAGATGCCGAGCGGGATGCCGAGCAGCGAGGCGCCCAGCACGGCGGCCAGCGCCAGCTCCGCCGTCGCCGGCAGGCGCGCGAGGATCAGCTCGCCGACCGGCAGGTTGAACACGAAGGAACGGCCGAAATCACCCTGAAGCAGGTTGCCGGCGAACGACAGGTACTGCTCGACGAGCGGCCGGTCGAGGCCGTAGCGGGCGACCACCTCGGCGCGGATCTGCTGCGTCGCGTCGGGCGGGATCAGCACGTCCATCGGGTTGCCGATCGCGTAGACGCCGACGAAGACGATGACCGACATCACGGCCATCACGGCCGCCGCCTGCAGCAGCCGGTTGATGAGAAATCCCAGCACGGGTGTCGCGGAAAGGCCGGGCGCGGGGCGGCCACGCCGCCGCCCCGCGCCGTCGGCGCTATTTCTTCGGCTTGATGAAGTAGGCGAGCGTGTCCTCGTCGGCACGCGGCGCCAGGACCACCTTCGAGGCCTGGCCGCCCCATGCCGTCTGCAGCACGACGAGCGAGTTGTAGACGCGGTCGGCCACCACCTTCTCCATCGCCTCCTCGTAGAGCGCGCGGCGCTTGGCGTCGTCGAGCGTGGCACGGCCCTGCTGCAGCAGCTTGTCCACCGCGGGGTTGGAGTAGCCGATGCGGTTGAACTGCCCCATGCCGACATCGGGTGCGGGCGTGTGGGCGAGCGAGCCCAGCGTGTACGACGCCTCGCCCGTCAGCGTGCCCCAGCCATTCATGTAGACGCTGTATTCGAGCTTGGCCTGGGCCGGGAAGAACACGGTGCGGCTCACCGCCTGGACATTGGCGACGATGCCGACCTTGGCGAACATCTGGCCGAGGCCCGCGCATACCGCGCCGTCGCCGGGCAGGCGGTCGTTGGTGCAGTGCAGGTCGATCTTGAAGCCCTTTGGATAGCCGGCCTCGGCCAGCAGCTTCTTCGCCTTCTCGACGTCGTAGGGCTTGGGCGGGATGCGCGTGGACGAGCCGAAGAAGCCGTCCGGCATGAGCTGGTTGGCGGGCTTGCCGAAGCCCTCCAGCACGATGTCGACCATCGTCTTGCGGTCGACGGAGAGGTCGATCGCCTCGCGCACACGCGGGTCGCGCAACGGGTTCGGCTCGGCCACCTTGCCGTCGAGGTCGTAGACGCGCGGCGTCTTCTCGCGCAGGTCGAGCGTCAGGTTGAAGACGTACACCGAATCCGCCTTGGCGACGGTCAGCCGGTTGTCGCGCCGGAGCGTCTCGTAGTCGGCCGAGGGCACGTAGTTGATAACGTCCACCTGGCCGGCGCGGAGCGCCGCCACGCGCGCGGGATCGGACGACATCTCCTTGCGCACCACGCGCTGCCAGGGTGCCGGCCCCTGCCAATAGCCGTCGAACCGCTCCGCGACGAAGTCGCCCTTGGGCGACCACGACACGAACTTGAACGGCCCGGTCCCGATGGCGGCCTTGCCCGAGTTGAATTCCTGCGGCGAGTTCTCCTTGTTCGTCGCGCCCGCCGCAGCCTTGGCGGAGACGATGAAGACGCGCACGAAGTCGTAGGGCAGTGTCGCCACCGGCTCCTTGGTCTTGAAGCGCACGGTGTGCGGGTCGACGATCTCGATGCCGGCCACGCTCTTGACGTAGATCGTCGTGGTCACCGGCCCGGCGACCGCGGGCACGCGCTCGATCGAGAACTTCACGTCGGCGGCGGTCATCTCGCTGCCGTCGTGGAACTTGACCCCCTTGCGGAGCTTGAACTCCCACGTCGTGTCGTCGACCGCCTTCCAGGACTCCGCCAGCCAGGGCCGCACCTGGTTCTTCTCGTCGGCCCAGACCAACGTGTCGTAGATGTGCTTCATGGCGTCGGCATGCGTGCCGAGCGCGGAGAAGTGCGGATCGAGCGATTCCGGCCCGCCGCGCACGCCGACCGTCAGCGTCTGCGCCGACGCCGCCGCGGCGCCGGCCGCCAGCAGGCCCGCGGCCGCCAGCGCCCGCACCAGCCGGCCCCGCGCCACATCCCCTCTCATCATCTTGTTCTCCCCGTTCGCCCTTTCGGCGGACACCGAGTCTGGCATGCCCCCGTCACGGGGTCGAGCCGCCGGCACGCCGACCGGCGGCCCTCGATTAGCAAGCGCCGTTCCACCGGCGCTTGACGCCGCCGCGAGGCGGCGCCCAGCATCGCCGCCCCGACCGGAGGTAGGCCCATGCTGATCGAGTTCCACGACCGCGGCGTCATCGTCACCGGTGCCGGTCACGGCATGGGCCGGGCCATCGCCCATGCCTTCGCCGCGCGCGGCGCCAGGGTGTGGATCTGCGACCTCGATCCAGCCGAGATCGAGGAGACCTGCCGCACCGCGACCGGCCATCCGATGCATGGCCGGGCCGTCGATGTCGGTGAGCGCACCGCCGTCCACGCATTCGTCGCCGAGGCGTCGGCCGCCGCGGGCCGGATCGACATCCTGGTCAACTGCGCGGGCGGCGTGCGCGGCCAGGTCGGCCGGCCATTGGAGGAGATCGACGCGCCGTCGTGGAAGGCCCTGTTCGAGGCCAATGTCGACGGCGCCTTCTGGTTCAGCCAGGCCGTGGCACCCGGCATGAAGGCCGTCGGCAACGGTCGCATCGTCAACATTTCGAGCGGCGCCGGCCTCGGCGTCAGCCTTACCGGAATCCAGGGCTACGCCTCGGCCAAGGCGGCGCTCATCGGCCTCACCCGCCAGCTCGGCCATGAGCTCGGCCCCTTCGGCATCACCGTCAACAGCGTGTCGCCCGGCCTCGTGCGCTCGAACCCGTCGACGGAGAAGCAATGGCAGGCCTATGGCGAGGACGGTCAGAAGCGCATTCTCGACAACATTGCGATGAAGCGCCTCGGCCGGCCCGAGGACATCGTGGCGGGCGTCCTGTTCCTCGCCTCGGAGCACGCCTGCTGGATCACCGGCCAGACGCTGCAGGTGGACGGCGGAAAGTAGCGGGGCCGGGCGACGGCCTATATAAGGCGACCGAGAACCGCATCACCGGAGCCCGCCATGACCCCTCCCGAGGCCGCCGTCGCCCCCGCGCCGAAGCGCACCTCGTCCCGCCCCGTCTTCCAGTGGGACGATCCGTTCCTGCTTGAGGACGAGCTGACGGAAGAGGAGCGGATGATCCGCGACAGCGCCCGGGCGTATTGCCAGGACAAGCTCATGTCCCGGGTGCTGGAGGGCAACCGCAAGGAGATCTTCCACCGCGAGATCATGAACGAGATGGGCGAGCTGGGCTTCCTCGGCTCGACCATCGAGGGCTATGGCTGTGCCGGCACCAACTACGTCGCCTACGGGCTGATCGCCCGCGAGGTCGAGCGGGTGGACAGCGGCTACCGCTCGGCGATGAGCGTGCAGTCGAGCCTCGTCATGCACCCGATCAACGCCTATGGCACCGAGGCGCAGCGCCAGAAGTACCTGCCGAAGCTGGCGACCGGCGAGTGGGTCGGCTGCTTCGGCCTGACCGAGCCCGACCACGGCTCGGACCCTGGCAGCATGGTGACGCGCGCGCGCAAGGTGGCCGACGGCTACCTCGTGAAGGGCGCGAAGATGTGGATCTCCAACGCGCCGATCGCCGACGTCTTCGTCGTCTGGGCCAAGACCGACGACGACGTGATTCGCGGCTTCGTGCTGGAGAAGGGCATGAAGGGCCTGTCGGCGCCGAAGATCGAGGGCAAGTTCAGTCTGCGCGCCTCGGTAACCGGCGAGATCGTCATGGACGACGTCTTCGTGCCGGACGAGAACCTGCTGCCGAACGTGAAGGGCCTGGCCGGCCCGTTCGGCTGCCTCAACAACGCCCGCTTCGGCATCGCCTGGGGTGCCTTGGGCGCGGCCGAGTTCTGCTGGCACGCCGCACGCCAGTACACGCTCGACCGCAAGCAGTTCGGCCGGCCGCTCGCCGCCAACCAGCTCATCCAGAAGAAGCTGGCGGACATGCAGACGGAGATCGCGATCGGCCTGCAGGCGTGCCTGCGCGTCGGCCGCCTCAAGGACGAGGGCCGCGCCGCGCCGGAGATGATCTCGCTCATCAAGCGCAACTCCTGCGGCAAGTCGCTGGACATCGCGCGGATGGCGCGCGACATGCACGGCGGCAACGGCATCGTCGACGAGTTCCATGTCATCCGCCACGTGATGAACCTGGAGACGGTCAACACCTACGAGGGCACCCACGACGTCCACGCCCTCATCCTCGGCCGCGCGCAGACGGGGATTCCCGCTTTCTCGAACTGAGGGCTCAGTCTGGAAACAGGGCCTGCCAGGCGGTGGTGAGCGCGAAGAAGACGAACATGGCGCCGGTCGCGCGCACCACCCACAGCTCGCGAGAGCGATAGAGGCGGCGCACCGGCGGGATGCCGACGAGCCACACCAGGATCGCGTCGGCGACGAGGAAGCCCGCGAAGCAGGCCGCCAGCAGCAAAGGCGCATTGGCCCAGGTCAGCGACGCCACGTCGTGGGCCAACAGCGCCGTGAAGACCGAGAGCGTGACCGGATAGCTCTTGGGATTGATCATCCCGAAGACGAGGCCGCGGCGGAACGGGTGGCGGGCGGCGGTCGCCGCCTGCTCCGCCCGGTCGCCCCGTGTGCGCATGGCCGCGATGCCGAGCCACAGCAGGTAGGCGGCGCAGACCAGCGCCAGCGCCTGGAACAGCGTCGGCGCCAGCGTGCGGGCTCCGACCATGGCGGCGAGCGCCAGGATCGTCCACCAGAGGTCGCCCGCGAGGTGGCCGAGGATGAAGGCGGCCCCCGCCCGGCGCCCCTGCCCCGCGCCGATGGCGATGAAGGCCAGCACCGCCGGACCCGGCGTCAGGACGACGATGGAGCCCGCCACCGCCGCGGCGAAGAGGACGGATGCGTCCATCGCCTCAAAGGAACCCGCGCCGTCGGAACCAGACGATCATCGCGGCCGCGACGCCGATGAAGACGAGCCAGATCGTCGGATAGGCCCAATACCATTTCAGCTCGGGCATGTGCTCGAAGTTCATGCCGAAGACGCTGGCCAGGAACGACAGGGGCATGAAGATGGTCGCGATCACCGTCAGCACGCGCATGATGTCGTTGAGACGGTTGGAGACGGTCGAGATGTAGATGTCCATCAGCCCGGACGCCGTCTCGCGGTAGGTCTCCAGGATCTCGATGACCTGGGCCGCGTGGTCGTAGCAGTCGCGCAGATAGACGCGGGTCTCCGACCCGATCGCCGCATGGTCGTCGCGCAACAGCGCCGCCACCACGTCGCGCTCGGGCCAGATGGCGCGACGCAGAACGTGCAGCGCTCGCCGTGTCTCCTGGATGCGCCCGACGGAAGCCGGCGTGGCACGCGCCAGGACCTCGCCCTCCAACTCCTCCAGCCGATCGCCGAAATCCTCGAGGAACGGGAACTTGCGGTCGATGATGACGTCGACGAGCGCATAGAGGAGATAGTCGGACCCGCGTTTGCGCATCGGGTTGCCGGCGGCGTCCAGTCGGCGGCGCACCGGCTCCAGCGGGTCGTCGCCTACCGCGTCGTGGATGCTGACCACGAAGTCGCGGCCGAGGAAGAGGCTCGCCTGCTCGATCTCCAGCCGGCCGTCCGCCTGCCGGTCGACGTCGTTCAGAACGACGAAGAGGATGTCGCCGTAGGCCTCGACCTTCGGCCGCTGCGCGCCCGGCCTTTGCACATCCTCGAGCGCCAGGGGATGCAGGCCGAAGGTCTCGCCCAGCACGTTGAGGAGGGCCGCGTCAGGGCGGCCGGCTATGTCGAGCCAAACCTTCGTTCCCGGCCGCCGCGAGTCGGCGCAGAGGTCGGCGGTCGGGCCATCGACGGTGGTCACGCCCTCGGCGTCATTGGTCTTGAGCACGACGCGGGAGACGACGCCGGTGCCATCCCTGAGCGTGCCCGGAGAC
>JBFWXJ010000208.1:0-10866 GCA_050187535.1 Alphaproteobacteria bacterium
CGCCCAAGATGCTGCCCTTCCCGAACCTCGCCCGCACCCTGCGCCACATCGCGGAGAACGGCACCGGTTCGTTCTATCGCGGCGCCCTGGCCGAGCGGGTGATCGCCGACATGCAGGCGGTCGGCGCCAAGCTGTCGCTGGAGGATCTCGACCGCTACCGCGCCCGCATCGTCGACCCGATCCGCCTGCCCTATCGCGGCTACGAGGTGAACGCGATGTCGGGCCTGACCGCCGGTCCGACGGTGGCGAAATGCTTCGCCGCACTCGGCTCCCGCCCCGCATCGGGCGACGGCGCACCCGACACCGCCCAGTACCTCGCCTACGCCACGACGCTGCGCGACGCCTATGCGGAGCGGCTGGAGACCATGGGCGAGGCCGAGGGGACGAAGGAGCCGGTCTCGACGACGCACCTGGCGGCGATCGACCGCGAGGGCAACATGGTGACGATCACCCAGACGCTGCTGTCGCTGTTCGGCAGCCGGGTGACGCTGCCCGAGACGGGCGTGCTGATGAACAACGGCATCATGTGGTTCGACCCGCGCCCCGGGCGGCCGAATTCGATCGCGCCCGGCCGCCGGCCGCTCAACAACATGTGCCCGATCGTGGTGACCAAGGACGGCGGTCCCGCCTTCGCGATGGGTGCGTCGGGCGGCCGGCGCATCATGCCCGCCGTGATGCAGATCGCCGCCTTCCAGATGGACTACGGCATGGGCATGGAAGCGGCATTCCACCAGCCGCGGCTCGACGTCAGCGGCCCGGAGGGCGTCACCGCCGACCCGCGCCTGCCCGACGAGACGCTGGACGCGCTGGTCGACCGCTTCCCGACCGTTGCACAGCCGCGCATGGTCTACCCCAAGAACTACGCCTGCCCGGTCGCGGTCGGCGTCGATGCGGCGACGGGCGAACGGGTCGGCACCTGCGAGCCGTCGCAACCGTGGGGCGACGGGGCGGCGGAGATCTGACGGCCGGAAGACCACGGACCCGAAGGCACGGGTCTTGCTTGCGGGCGTGCCGAGGCTTCACTCGGTCGCCAGCGAGCGAGACCCGCGCTTGTCAGGGAATGCTGCCCGTCTATGCTATCGGGTAGCCAAATAAGAACGCGCGGAGATCGTCCCGGTCGGGACCGATACCGTTCGAACGACCCTCCAGAGGAGGGCGACATGGGGAAGGGAAGGGGAATATGACGAAGCTCTGGGTAACCGCTGCTTCCGCCGCGGCGCTGGCGCTGGCCATCGGGGCGCCCGACGCCGCCGCGCAGAAGTCGCGCGATACGCTGCGCGTCGCATGGCAGTACACGGTCGAGAACGTCGACAACTACTTCAACACCAACCGCGAAGGCATCCTGTTCTCGCGCATGGTGTGGGACACGCTGGTCGATCGCGATCCCAAGACCTTCAAGACCGTGCCGAACCTCGCCACGTCCTGGAAGTGGACGGACGACCGCACGATCGAGATGGAGCTGCGCCAGGGGGTCAAGTTCCACAACGGCGAGGAGTTCGACGCCGACGACGTCGTCTTCACGCTGAACTGGATCTCCAACCCCGAGAACAAGGTCCTCAACCAGTCGAACGTGAGCTGGATCGAGAAGGCCGAGAAGCTCGACAAGTTCAAGGTCCGGATCGTCGCCAAGAAGCCCTTCCCGGCGGCGCTGGAGTTCCTGACGATTCCGATCGTCATGTACCCCAACGAGTACTACGCCAAGGTCGGCCCGAAGGAGATGGGCCTGAAGCCGGTCGGCACCGGCCCCTACAAGGTGACGAAGGTCGAGCCCGGCAAGGAATACGTGCTGGAGCGCTGGGACGGCTACTTCGAGGGCGGGGCGCGCAACAAGGCGAAGATCAAGAACATCGTCATCCGCACCATCCCCGAGATGTCGACCCAGATCGCCGAGCTGCTGGCGGGCGGCGTCGACTGGATCTGGTACGTGCCGACCGATCAGGCGGACCGGCTGGAGCGGGTGCCGGCGCTGAAGGTCGAGCGCTCGGAGACGATGCGCACCGGCTACATCGGCTTCGACGCGTCGAACCGCACCAGCAACAAGGCGATCAACGACGTGCGCGTGCGGCAGGCGATCGCCCATGCGATCGACCGCGACGCCATCATCAAGAACCTGATCGGCGGCGCGTCGCGCAAGATCCACGCTCCGTGCTTCCCGACGCAGTTCGGCTGCGACGACACGGTGGCGACGAAGTACGACTACGATCCCGCCAAGGCCAAGAAGCTGCTGGCCGAGGCCGGCTACGCCAACGGCTTCGACCTCGACTTCTACGCCTACCGCCCGCGCGACTGGGCCGAGGCGATCATGGGCTACCTGACGGCGGTCGGCATCCGCCCGAAGCTGCAGCACATGACCTACATCGCCGTGCGCGACAAGAACCATGAAGGTGCCACGCCGATGTACTTCATGGACTGGGGCTCGTACTCGATCAACGACGTCTCGGCCCTGCTGCCGAACTTCTTCGGCGGCAGCCCCGACGACTTCGCCCGCGACCCCGAGGTCCAGGCGTGGCTGGCGGCCGGCGGCTCCAGCGTCGACGAGAAGGTGCGCAAGGAGAACTACTCGAAGGCCATCAAGCGGATCACCGAGCGCGCCTACTGGCTGCCGATGTTCAGCTTCGTGACCAACTACGCCTACACCAAGGATCTCGACTTCACGGCGTTCCCGGACGAGTTGCCGCGCTACTACCTCTACGGCTGGAAGTGAGGGGCATGGACGGGCGGGGCCGGCGACCGGTCCCGCCCGCCGACGCGGTGCGGACCAACAGACCGGTGCAGGCGGCAAGATGCTCGTCTACACGCTGAAGCGCCTTCTGCTCGCCTGCCTCGTGGTGCTGACGGTTTCCGGCATCACGTTCATCCTGACCAATGCGGCGATCGACCCGGCCAAGGCGCTGGCCGGCGAGTCCGCGACCGCCGGCGACATCGAGGCGATCCGCAAGGCCTACGGCTTCGACCGGCCGCTGATCGTGCAATATGCCGACTGGCTCGGCAGCGCGCTCACCGGCGAGCTCGGCGAGTCCGCCCGCATGCGCCGCCCCGTCGCGACGCTGCTGGCCGAGCGGCTGCCGGTCACCATGACGCTCGGGCTCTGGGCGCTCCTGTTCGCGCTGACGCTGTCGATCCCGCTCGGCGTGGTGGCCGCTCTCAAGCCGAACTCGGCGGTCGACCGCCTCGCGCTTTCGCTCTCCGTGCTGGGCCAGGCGCTGCCGACCTTCTGGTTCGCGCTGATGATGATCATCCTCTTCGGCGTGCTGCTGCGCTGGCTGCCGATCTCGGGCTCGGACACCTGGATGCACTTCATCATGCCGGCGGTGGCGCTGGGCTACTACGCAACGCCCGCCTTCATGCG
Source organism: Alphaproteobacteria bacterium (assembly GCA_050187535.1). Lineage (GTDB taxonomy): Bacteria > Pseudomonadota > Alphaproteobacteria > ATCC43930 > Allostellaceae > Allostella. Next base: position 3,350 of record JBFWXJ010000208.1, read on the forward strand.
CCTGACGCGCGCCGGCATGATCGAGGTGCTGGCGTCGGACTACATCCGCACGGCGCGCGCCAAGGGCCTGAGGCCGCCGACGATCCTCTTCAAGCACGCGCTGCGCAACGCGGTGATCCCGGTCGTGTCTCTGGCCGCCGTCCAGTTCGGCTTCATGCTGGGTGGGTCGGTCGTCATCGAGACGATCTTCGCGCTGCACGGTGTGGGCTACCTCGCCTGGGAATCGATCAGCCGGTCGGACATCCCGGTGGTGCAGGCGATCGTGCTGCTGATCTCCCTCTTCTACATCTTCCTCACCTTCATGGCCGACCTGCTGAACGCCTACCTCGATCCGCGCATCAGGGTCGCCTGAGCGATGGCCGCCCCCGCCACCTTCGACGCCGGCCGCCTGGCACCCGAGCGCGCGCTCGTCCCCGGCCCCGGCGCCCTCCTGCGCCGCCGCGTCTTCGGGCACCGCAGCCTGATGCTGGGCATCATCGTGCTGGGCGGCATGCTGCTCATGGGCCTCGCGGCCGCGCTGCTGGCGCCGCACGACCCCTACGCCCAGAGCCTCGCCAGCCGCCGCTTCCCGCCGATCTGGCACGCCTGGATCTGGGACGATCCCAAGGCCGGCTGGAACCACATCCTCGGCACCGACAAGGTCGGGCGCGACTATCTCTCGCGCCTCATCTACGGTGCCCGCATCTCGCTGCTGATCGGCTTCGCGACGATGCTCATCTCGGGGCTGATCGGCACGACGCTGGGCGTGGCGGCGGGATATTTCGGCGGCCGCGTCGACATGGTCGTGACCTTCCTCATCACGACGCGCCTCTCGATGCCGGTCGTGCTGGTGGCACTGGCCGTCGTCGCCCTCTTCGGCAGCTCGCTCGAGATGGTGATCCTGGTGCTGGGGTTCCTCCTGTGGGACCGCTTCGCCGTCGTCATGCGCAGCGTCACCATGCAGGCGCGCGGGCTCGACTACGTCGTGGCCGCCCAGGCGATCGGCTGCTCGACGCCCTACATCATCGTCCGCGAGATCCTGCCCAACGTCGCCAACTCGCTGGTCGTCGTGGCGACCGTCGAGATGGCGAACGCCATCCTGCTGGAGGCCGCCCTCTCGTTCCTCGGACTCGGCGTGCAGCCGCCGCTCCCCTCCTGGGGCCTGATGCTGTCCGAGGCCAAGGAGGACATGTTCTTCAGCCCGTGGATGATCACGCTGCCCGGCATCTGCCTCTTCCTGCTGGTGCTCTCCATCAACCTGCTCGGCGACGGCGTGCGCGACGTGACCGCGCCCGAGAGCCGCAACTGAGCCGAGGCGGAGCCCACTCCATGAGCCCCATCCTCCCATGAGCGCGATCCTCCCATGAGCGCGATCCTCCCATGAGCGCCATTCTCGAAGTGCGCGACCTGCGTGTCGAGATTCCCATCGCGACGGGCACGCTGGTGCCGGTGCGGGGCGTGTCGTTCCAGGTCGAGCGCGGCAAGACGCTCTGCATCGTCGGCGAGTCCGGCTGCGGCAAGTCGCTGACCTCGCTCGCCATCATGAATCTCCTGCCCAAGCGCGCGAAGCGGACGGCGTCGCGCCTGGCGCTGGGCGGTCAGGACCTGATGGGCGTCGACGAGCGCGGCATGGCGGACATCCGCGGCAACCGGATGGCGATGATCTTCCAGGAGCCGATGACGTCGCTCAACCCGGCCTACACCATCGGCAACCAGCTCGAGGAAGCCTATCTGCGGCACCGCAAGGCGTCGCGCGCCGAGGCCCGCGACCGCGCCATCCACCTGCTGGAGACCGTCGGCATCTCGGCCGCGGGAAGCCGGCTGCGCCAGTACCCGCACCAGCTCTCGGGCGGCCTGCGCCAGCGCGTGATGATCGCCATGGCGCTGATGTGCGGGCCCGAGCTGATCATCGCCGACGAGCCGACGACGGCACTCGACGTCACCATCCAGGCGCAGATCCTCCACCTGCTGGCGACGCTGCAGCGCGAGTTCCAGATGGGCGTCATGCTGATCACCCACGACCTCGGCATCGTCGCGCGCGTCGCCGACCGCGTCGCCGTGATGTACGCGGGCGAGGTGGTCGAGACGGGCACGGTCCACGAGGTGTTCTCCGCCCCGCTCCACCCCTACACCCAGGGGCTGATGCGCTGCATCCCCGTGCCGGGCAAGACGAAGCGCGGGCAGCATCTGGGATCGATCCCGGGCGTCGTGCCGGCGCTGTTCGGCGAGGCGACGCAGTGCAGCTTCGCCAACCGCTGCGCCTACGCCATGCCCGCCTGCACGGCCGCACCGATCCCGCTGACTCCGCTCGGCGAGGACCGCGCCTATCGCTGCGTGCTGCCGGTCGAGACCTGTATCGCCAACCAGACCCGGGCGGCTGCGGCATGACGCCGATCCTGGAAACCGCCGACGTCCGCCGCACCTTCCAGGTCTCGGCCGGGTTCCTCAAGCCCAAGCGACCGCTGCACGCGGTCAACGGCGTCTCACTGCGGGTCGCCAAGGGCGAGGTGCTGGGCCTCGTCGGCGAATCCGGCTGCGGGAAGTCGACCTTGGCCCGCATGCTGCTGGGGCTGCTGCCGCCGTCGTCCGGCGACATCCTGATCTCCGGCCGGCCGGTCGCCGGGCTCGACCGCAAGGCGGTGGCGCGGCGCATCCAGCCGATCTTCCAGGACCCCTACTCGTCGCTCAATCCGCGCAAGACCATCGCCGACATCATCGCCCTGCCGCTCAAGGTCCACCGCGTCGGCGCGCCCGCCGAGTGGCCGGGCAAGGTGCGCGAGATGATGGACCTGGTCGGCCTGCCGCACCGCTATGTCGCGAACTATCCGAGCCAGCTCTCGGGCGGGCAGCGCCAGCGCGTCGCCATCGCGCGCGCCCTCATCATGCGGCCCGAGGTGGTGATCTGCGACGAGCCGACCTCGGCACTCGACGTCTCGGTGCAGTCCCAGATCCTGAACCTGCTGCTCGACCTGCAGCGCGAGCTGGGCCTGACCTACCTCCTGATCAGCCACAACCTGGCCGTGGTCGAGCACATGGCCCACCGGGTCGCCGTCATGTATCTCGGCCGCATCGTCGAGGAGGCGGAGACCGACCAGCTCTTCCGCGACCCGCAGCATCCCTACACGCGTGCGCTGCTCGCCTCGGTGCTGACGCCCGAGCCGGGCCTCGGCGTCCCCGACGCCCATCTCGGCACCGCCTTCCCCAACCCGATCGACCCGCCGCCCGGCTGCACCTTCCACCCGCGTTGCGCCCACGCGATGCCGGTCTGCCGCACCATCGCGCCCAAGCCGCTCGCGACCGCGACCGGCCATGTGGAGTGCCATCTCTACGACACGGAGATGAGGCAAGCAGTTTAGGTCCAAATATTTATGATTCTAAGCCTCTCCCTCCACTGCGCCCATTAGATTATAGCGAAGCAATCGCACAGTAGGGATGCCAGATGAACACAGTCATTCTTGTCTTCACCATTTTCTCCGCGATTGGAACATGCATTACAGCATGGTTTACCTTCACGGTCTGGCACGCCTATCGAGATATCCGTTGGCATACGGCCTCAATGGCAAGCAATATGCAATTGGATATTCGTTTGAAGGCCAAAGAACAGAAGATCGAGGTGGTGTGGTGGGACGATACAATCGAGCCATATCCGCGCAGTAGTGTCCACGGCCAGGATGCCACACCGACAAAGATCTACGTTGGCATTCCACGCCATCTACGAGCAAGCCGTCCCGGCTGGTTCAGGAGGCATTTCGGCCCAGACATCCCTCCAATGTGAGATCGCTTCTCGCAATCGACTCTCAAATCTTTCGGTTCCGCAGGCGATCCTCCGGGCTGTCCCACATGAGGAAGTGCGGTCCGAGCTGGTCGAGCGAGGGGCAGCCCATCTGGGTCATGGCGATGTCGATCTCGCGGTGCAGGATGGCGACGGCGCGCGCGGCGCCAGCCTTGCCGCCGGCGGCCGCCCCGTAGAGCGTCGGGCGGCCGAGGAACACGCAGCGGGCACCCAGGCAAAGGGCGGTCAGCACGTCGGTGCCGCGGCGCACGCCGCCGTCCAGCATCAAGGTCATGCGGTCGCCGACCGCCTCGTTGATCGCCGGCAGCACGTCGAGCGGCGAGGGCGCCCGGTCGAGCTGCCGGGCGCCGTGGTTGGAGACCATGATCCCGTCGACGCCTTCGTCGAGCGCGCGGCGCGCGTCGTCGGGATGCATGATCCCCTTGAGCACGAAGTTGCCGGGCCACAGCGAGCGGTAGTGGGCGATGTCGGCCCAGGTCAGCTTCGGGTAGGACTGCTCGTTGAGGAAGTTTGCGACGTCGTCCTTGCTGGCGCCGGCCGGCGCATAGGGCCGCCAGTTCGGGAAGTCGGGGCTGCCGCCGGTGCGCCAGTATTCGATGAGCCAGCCGGGATGGCGCAGCGCCTCCAGCTTGGTGCGCCAGGGCATCCGCATCGGCCGCGCGAAGCCGTTGCGCGTGTTGCGCTCGCGGTTGGACGGCGACGGCACGTCGACGGTGACGACCAGCGTCGAAAGGCCCGCGTCGCGGACGCGCGCGATCATCCCCTCGGAGATCGCCCGGGTCTTGGCCGGGTAGAGCTGGTACCAGCCGTTCTCCGGCGCCACCTTCGCCAGCTCCTCGATCGAGGCGGTGCTGGCGCCGGACATGATGAAGGGGATGTTGGCCTCGCGCGCCGCCTCGGCCAGCATCATGTCGGCGCCGGGGCGGAACAGGGCCGCCGCCCCCGTGGGCGCGATGCCGAACGGGCTCGAATAGCGGCGGCCGAAGATCTCCTGCGACTGATCGCGCACCGTCACGTCGACCATGAAGCGCGGCACGATGCGGTGGGCGCGGAAGGCGCTCTCGTTGCGGTCCATCGCGTGCTCGTCCTCGACGCCGCCCTCGATGAAGTCGTAGGCGATCTTGGGCAGCCGCCGCTTGGCCATCCTGCGGAGATCGTCGAGGTTGACCGCCTGCTCCAGCTTCATCCGTCCTCCCGCCGCGCCGTCTTTTCCCTCGGGGCGACTCCGCGGGGCATTCTGCCGACTCGGGTGCCGTCATCCAAGGCGCTCACCGCTGGTCGGGCGGGTGGCCTTCGTCGTAGGCTGCGCCTCCTCCCCTTCCCGCCGCCCCATCCCCTGCCCGGCGAGGCCACGCCCATGTCCCGTTCCGCCGTCATCGCCGAGGTCGAGCGCCATTTCGACACCGGCGCCTTCCATGCCGATCTCGCGCGCCGCGTCGCCATCCCGACCGAGAGCCAGAACCCCGATCGCCGGCCGGTCCTCCATTCCTACCTGACCGACGAGATCGGCCCGGCGCTGACCGCCATGGGCTATGGCTGGGAGGTCGTCGACAACCCCGTCGGCGGCCCGCCCTTCCTCATCGCCGAGCGGCGCGAGGGCGACGACGTGCCGACCGTGCTGACCTACGGCCATGGCGACGTCGTCCGCGGCCAGGAGGAGCAGTGGAAGAAGGGCGATGGCCCGTGGAAGCTGGCGCTGGACGGCGAGCGGCTCTACGGCCGCGGCACCGCCGACAACAAGGGCCAGCACACCATCAACCTCGCCGCCATCGCCGCGGTGCTGAAGACGCGCGGCCGCCTCGGCTTCAACTCGCGCTTCCTCGTCGACATGGGCGAGGAGGTGGGATCGCCCGGCCTCAACGAGGTCTGCGAGCGCCACCGCGACCGGCTGGCGGCCGACGTGCTGATCGCCTCCGACGGTCCGCGCCTGCAGCCGGGCCAGCCGACGCTCTACATGGGCACGCGCGGCGCCTTCAACTTCGACCTGTCGCTGACCCTGCGTGAAGGCGGGCACCATTCCGGCAACTGGGGCGGGCTGCTGGCCAACCCCGGCATCATCCTCGCCCATGCGCTGGCCAGCCTGACCGGGCCGACCGGCGCCATCGCCGTGCCGGAGTGGCGGCCGCCGGCCATGTCGAACTCGGTCCGTGCCGCGCTCGCGGACCTGAAGGTCGACGGCGGGCCGGACGGCCCGTCGATCGACCAGGGCTGGGGCGAGCCCGGCCTGTCGCCGGCCGAGCGCGTCTTCGGCTGGAACAGCTTCGAGGTGCTGGCGATGCGCACCGGCAACCCCGACAAGCCGGTCAACGCCATCCCGCCGCGCGCCACCGCACATTGCCAGATCCGCTACGTCGCGGGCTCCGACCCCGAGCAGTTCCTGCCCGGCCTGCGCCGCTGGTTCGACGCGCGCGGCTGGGGCGCCATCGAGATGTCGCGCTCGCGCGACGCCGTGGCGCCGGCGACGCGGCTCGACCCCGACCATCCCTGGGTCGAGTGGGCGGCCGCCTCGGTCGCCGAGACGACTGGTGCCCGGCCGGCGCTGCTGCCCAATCTCGGCGGCACGCTGCCCAACCACGCCTTCGCGCTGACCCTGGCGACGCCGACCATCTGGGTCCCGCACTCCTACGCGTCCTGCTCGCAGCACGCGCCGGACGAGCACATGCTGGCGCCGATCGCCCGCGAGGGCCTGCGCATCATGGCGGGCCTCTTCTGGGACGTGGGCGAGCCCGGCACGCCCGCCCGCGCGGCCGCCTGATTCCATCGGAAGAAGAAGGAAGCATCGCCATGACCGAGATGGTCGACCTCGAAGCGGTCGAGCTGCGCCGCCTGATCGGCGCGCGCCGGCTGTCGCCGGTGGAGTTGCTGGAGGCGTGCCTGCGCCGCATCGAGCAGGTGAACCCCAGGCTCAATGCCGTCACCGCGATGTGCGTCGATCGGGCCCGTGACGAGGCGAAGGCGGCCGAGGCCGCCGTCATGCGCGGCGACGCGCTGCCGCCGCTGCACGGCCTGCCGGTCGGCATCAAGGACCTGACCGAGACGGGCGGCCTGCGCACCACCTGGGGCTCGCCCCTCTTCGCCGACAACGTGCCGGCCAAGGACGAGCGCGTGGTCGCCGACGTGCGGGCGGCGGGCGCCATCGTCGTCGGGAAGACCAACGTGCCCGAATGGGGGGCCGGCGCCAACACCAACAACCCGGTCTACGGCCCGACCGGCAATGCCTGGGACCCGACGCGCATCTGCGGCGGCTCGTCGGGCGGCTCGGGCGTGGCGCTCGCCACCTCGATGCTGCCGATCTGCACCGGATCGGACACCGGCGGCAGCCTGCGCATTCCCGGTGCCTTCTCCGGCATCGTCGGCTACCGCCCCTCGCCCGGCCTGGTGCCGTCCGAGCGCCGCGGCCTCGGCTGGACGGCGCTGTCGGTCGTGGGACCGATGGGCCGCACCGTCGCCGACACCTGCCTGCTGATGCAGGCGATGGTGTCCGACGACAGCCGCGACCCCTTCGCCGGCCCGGTCGACCGCGCCGCATTCGCGGCTCCGGGACACTGCGACCTCTCCTCGATGCGCGTCGCTTTCTCCGAGGACCTGGGATTCGCGCCGGTCGACAACGCGATCCGCGCGACCTTCCGCGAGCGCGTCGACCTCTTCAAGGGCGCCTTCGGCAAGGCGGAGTGGCGCGACCCGGACATGAAGGACGCCGACTTCGCCTTCGACACGATGCGCGCCCAGAACTTCCTCGCATCGC
>JBFWXJ010000209.1:0-10808 GCA_050187535.1 Alphaproteobacteria bacterium
GCTGCCCGACGGGGCCTTCCTGATCGCGCCGATGTGGTTCACCGCCGAGTTCGCGCGCGACGGCGCCGCAGCCCTGCGCCGCTATTCCGGCAAGGTCCTGCAGGTCGAGTCGACGCTGCTCCGCCGGTCCCAGCCCGAGGATTCGTACCAGGCTATACACCTGCGCACGGAAATCGAAGGTTCCGGCTACACCACGATCGACTGCCGGTTGCAGAACGACATCCTGGTCCGGTTGCTGGCCGATGCGGCACGGCTCGATCGCCCGGCGACCGTCATCGGGATCTTCAAGACCGCCAACCTCGTCCACGGCAATGCCCGCGCCATCGATCTCGAGGACTGCATCGTGCTCGACGGCCATCCCGATCCGGCCTCGCTGCGCGCCGCGCTGGCCGAGGAGGCCGCGGTCCGATGGGAGCGCGACGAGAATGCCCGCCGCCGACAATAGGCCGATCATGCGCATCCTGGTCTTCGCCGTTCTCGCACTGGCCGCCCTTCTCGCCCCGGCGGCGGCCGAGGACCGCCGCGTGGCGCTGATCATCGGAAATGCCAACTACGAGGATGCGCCGCTCGCCAATCCGATCCGCGACGCCAGGAAGATGGCGACGACGTTGCAGGCGCTGGGGTTCCACATCGTCGGCGGCGGCCCCAAGGAGGACCTCGGCAAGGAGCAGATGGAGCGGGCGCTGCGCGAGTTCCGCGACTATCTCGGTCCGCAGACGGTGGCGCTCTTCTATTTCGCCGGGCACGGCCTCTCGCTGCGCGACACCTCCTACCTCGTGCCGGTCGGTCATTCGGATAAGGGCGAGATGGACGACATGTTCGTCAACGTGCGCAACATCGTGGGATCGATGGGTGCCGCGCGCTCGCGCCTCAGCATGATCCTGCTCGACGCCTGCCGGAACCAACCCCCGATCCCGACGTCGCGCGAGAAGCCCACCGCAGGCCTGGCACCCCTCCAGGCGCCGGGCAGCGTGCTGATCAGCTACTCGACCCAGCCCGGCAACACCGCGTCCGACGGCGATCCCAACGCCGACAGCGGCCCCTACACGTCGGCGCTGGCGCGGGCGATGGCGGAGCCCGGCCTCTCCTTCATCGACGTATTCAACCGGGCGGGGCTCATCGTCAGCCAGGAGTCCGGCGGCCGGCAGCGGCCCTGGCTGTCGCTGTCGCCGATCGACGGGACGTTCGTCTTCCTGCCCGCCGGCGCCACGCTGCGGCTCGACCCGCCGGCACCCCGGCCGGCGCCTGCCGCGGTCCCGGGCATCCGCGACTGCCCGGACTGCCCCGAGCTGGTCGCCATTCCGGCCGGCCGCTTCACCATGGGCTCCGACAGGGGCGAGCCGGACGAGCAGCCGGTCCATGGCGTCACGCTCGCCCGCGGCTTCGCGATCGGCCGCACCGAGGTGACCTTCGCCGAATGGGACGCCTGCGTGGCCGCCGGCGGCTGCCGCCACCGGCCGGACGACATGCGCTGGGGCCGCGGCCGGCAGCCGGTCATCAACGTTTCCTGGCAGGACGCCCAGGACTATGCCCGCTGGCTCGCCCAGCGCACGGGCAAGCGCTACCGGCTGCCGAGCGAGGCGGAGTGGGAATACGTGGCCCAGGTCGGAGCGCCGGCGCCCGACCGGCCGGTGCTCTTCGGCATCGCCAACTGCGCCGGTTGCGGCAGCGAATGGGACCGTCGCCGGGCCGGGCCGGTCGCCTCGTTCCGCGCCAGCCCGCTCGGCATCCACGACATGCTGGGCAACGTCTGGGAGTGGGTCGAGGACTGCTACACGCCCTCCTACGCAGGCGCGCCGACCGACGGCTCGGCCGCAAGCGGCACCGCCTGCCAGCGCCGGTCGGTGCGCGGCGGCTCCTGGGCCGATCGCCCGACGCTGATCCGCCCGACCAACCGCGGCAATGCCGATCCCGCCTCGCGCAACCCGATCATCGGCTTCCGCGTCGCCCGCGACGACTGACCCCGCGACCTTTCGGCGGCCCTGCCGAAGATGTAGGGTGCGCCCGCGGCCGGTCGTCCGGCCGAATCGAACCCATGCAGGCCCTCGACCACACCACCCTCCAGGAGGCCGCCGCCGGCAGCGGAGAGCTGTTCCTGGACCGGTTGGTCGGCCACGCCCGCCGCCAGCCCGACGCGACCGCCTTCGTCGAGCTCGGCGACGGCGAGAACGAATCCGCGCGCATCTCCTTCGCCGAGCTCGACCGGCGCGCCCGCGCCGTCGCGGCGAAGCTGATCGCACTCGGCTGCGCCGGCCGGGCGGCGATCGTCGCGGTCGAGAACGGCATCCCCTTCGTCGTCGCCTTCGTCGGATGCCTCTACGCGGGGGCGGTCGCCGTGCCGGTGCCGGCCGTCGCCAGCCAGCGCACGCGCGAGCGGCTGACCGCCGTCGCCCGCGACGCGGGGCGGTCGCGGTCTTGCTGGACGGCGTCGGCGCGCGCAGCCCGGCCCAGGGCGGCCTGCTGGAAGGCCTGCCGGTCGTCGACGTCGGCGCGATCGAGACCTCCGACGACGATCCTGCGCCCGCCGCGCGTGGTGCCGGCGACATCGTCTTCGTCCAGTACAGCTCCGGCTCGACGGCGACGCCGCGCGGCTTCGCCATCTCCCACGGCGCGCTTACGGCCAACCAGGCGATGATGCGCACTGCACTCGGCCACGACGCCACGTGGCGGTCGGTGAGCTGGCTGCCGCCGCACCACGACATGGGCCTCGTCGGCGGCATCCTGCAGCCGCTGGCCGAAGGCGCGCTCGGCGTGCTGCTGCCGACATTGCGCGTCGTGCAGAAACCGATCCGCTGGCTGCGCGCCATCGACCGCTGGAAGGGGTCGGTCTCGACCGGCCCCAACTTCATGTTCGAAGGCTGCGTCTCACGCGTCCCGGCCGAGGAGCGTGCCGGCCTCGACCTCGCGAGCTGGCGCGTCGCCTGCTGCGGCGCCGAGCCCATCGACGCGGGCGTGATGGCGGCATTCGTCGCCGCGTATGCGCCGCACGGCTTCGCGCCCGGCACGCTCTACCCCTGCTATGGCCTGGCGGAAGCAACCCTGTTCATGACCGGCGGAGCCGCCGGCGACGGCATGCGGGCGCTGACGGTGGACCGCGAGGCGCTCGGTCGCGGCGCGGCCGCAGAGACGTCCCATGGCCTGTCGCTCGTCGCCTGCGGCCGTCCCTGGGCCGGCGGGCGTATCGCCATCGTCGACGACGGGCTGCGCCCGGTCCCGGACGGAACGGTCGGGGCGATCTGGATCGGCGGGCCCAGCCTGACGTCGGGCATCTGGTCGCCCGACGGGCCGCCGCGGCCGATCGCCCGGCCGATCGCCGACGGATCGCGCACACCCTTCATCCGCTCGGGCGACCTCGGCTTCCTCCATGGCGGCGACCTCGTCCCCGTCGGGCGGTGCGACGACGTCGTCATCATCCGCGGCGTGAACCATCACCCCGACGACATCGAGCGCACGGCGCTCGCCGCCGCTGCGGCGGCGGCGCCCGTCGGCTGCGCGGTCTTCGCCGCCGAGGCCGGCGACCAGGCCGGGTTGGCCGTCGCCGTCGAGATCGGCCGCAGTGCCGCGCGCGGCATCGACGGCGAGGCGCTCGCCCGCGGCATCGCCGACCGCATCGCGGCCGAGCACGGGATGCGGCCCGTGGTCGCGATGATCCTGCGCGAGGGCGGCCTGCCGCGGACCACGAGCGGCAAGATCCAGCGCCATCGCTGCCGCGAAGGGCTGGCCGACGCGTCGTGGCCGAAGCCGGCCTTCGTGGCTGCGGTCGCCGGCCAGCCACTGCCGCCGCCGGCGGCGTGAGGGCGGGCACCGTGGCCAAGGTCGTCGACCCGCTGTTCGATCCGTTCTCGCCGGCGTTCCGGGCCGACCCCTATCCGGTCTTCGAGCGGCTGAGACGCGAGGCGCCGATCTACTGGAGCCCGATCCTCAAGGCCTATGTCCTGACGCGCCACCGCGACATCGCGCGCGTGCTGGCGGACCCGAGCTTCCTGCCCTCGCCCTTGCGCCAGAACACCGCGACGCTGATGGCGCGCGCCGGCCGCTCGCTGCCGGCGGTCGACCGGCTGATCGAGGCGGCCGTCATCTTCGACACGACGCCGGGTCATCGGGCCGCCCGGCGCATGATGGCGGCCGCACTCAACACCCGCCCCTTGAGCGAGTACGCGCCCGCGATCGCCGCCATCGCCGACGAGATCATCGGCGGGCTCGAAGGCCGGCCGACGTTCGACGCCATCACGGAGTTTGCGGACCCGCTGCCAGTACGCGTCATCCACCACGTGCTGGGCATTCCGCCGGAGCTGTTCGAGACGATGGGCCGGCTGACGGCCGGCCTGCCGGCGATGTTCAACTATCTGAATGCGGTTCGCGACCTGATCGCCTGGGAAGGCCAGGTGCGCGAGGCCTTCGACGTTCTCGGCGACGCGGTGCGCGAGCGGCGGGCGCGACCGCGCGAAGACGGGCTCTCGCGCATGGTCCAGATCGGCGCCCAGGACGGCATCGAGGACGAGCAGCTGGCGGCGCGCGTCATGTTCCTGGTGATGGTCGGCTCCGAGACGACGGCCGCGACGCTGGGCAACGCCATCCGCCATGCCATAGACGTCCCCGAGGCGGCGGCCGCGGCACGCGACGCCGCCGCCATGCCCGCGGTCTCCGAAGAGCTGATCCGGCTGGAGGGTACCTCGCTGTTCGCCGCGCGCTACGCGACCCGCGACAGTATCGTGGGCGAGGTCGCGATGCCCGCCGGCACGGGCGTCTACCCCTACATGGCGGCCGCCAACCGCGATCCGGAGGCGTATGCTGAACCGGACCGCTTCATCCCCGGCCGCGGCGGGCCGCCGCATATGAGCTTCGGCGACGGCATCCATGCCTGCATCGGCGCCTCGCTGGCGCGGCTGGAATCGCGTATCGCGATCAACGCCTTCTTCACCCGCCTGCAGCCGCTGCGGCGGGCCGGCCCGGATCGCTGGGCACCGTTCGACGCCTTCCGGCACATGGCGTCGCTGCCCGTCGCCGTCGGCTGACGGCAGGAGACATCCGATGACCACCGAGACGGCGCGACCGGCGATCCGGACGAGCGCGATCAAGGCCTGGCTGGCCGATTACCTGCACAACACGCTGGGCGTGCCGAGCGAGCTGATCGGCCCCGAGGCGACCTTCGCCAGTTTCGGTCTGGATTCCGTCGACGGCGTCGTCATGGCATCCGAGTTGGAGACCGCGTTCGCGATCGTGGTCGACCCCGCCCTCTTCCTGCGCAACCCGACGCTGGACGAGGTCTTCCGCGAGCTGGAAGAGGAAGGTGTCGCCGAAATCATCCGCGACGACTGAGGGAGAACGGGCGATGGCCGGCAGCAAGGCGACGATCTACCACAACCCCGCATGCAGCACCTCGCGCAAGGTGCTGGCGGCGCTGCGCGGATCGGGTATCGAGCCCGTAGTGGTCGAGTACCTGAAGACGCCACCCGACCGGAAGACGCTGGCCGACATGATCAAGCGGGCCGGCCTCAACCCGCGCGCGGCGATGCGCACCAAGGGCAGCCTCCACCGCGAGCTCGGCCTCGACGATCCGGCCAAGGGCGACGACGCCATCCTCGACGCCATGCTCGCCCACCCCGCCCTTATGGAGCGCCCATTCGTGGTGACCGCCAAGGGTGTGCGCCTCTGCCGGCCGCCGGAGAAGCTCGACGAGATCATCTGAAGACGCAACGCCGCGGACCCGGGTCCCGTCGCCGGACGTTGCACATGGTCGCAGTGCCACCGAGCGGGGAGAGACGATGAGATCGCGGGTTCGCCACGGACGGACGGCTATGCTGGCGGTCCTGGCTACGGCGATGCTGCCGGCGGCCGCGACCGAGGCGGCGTACACCTCGCGGCTTCAGGTCGGCAATTGGTCGGGCGGCGCCTGGGCCGACGATGCGACGAAGGAGTTCCGCAACTGCGGGCTGTCGCTGAAGCTGCAGGGCGGCACCGAGCTGACGATCGTGGTGGCAGCGAACTTCAACGTCGCCTTCATCGTGGCCGACCCACGCATGACGGCCACGCCACAGCAGCGCTTCAGCACCGCGACCAAGTTCGACCAGAACCCGGACATGCAGACGCCGGCGGTCGCCTTGTCGGCGACGATGGTGCAGCTGGCGCCGCCGCCCTTCCCCGACGGCTTCGATATGGTGCGCAATGCCAAGCGCTTCGGCTTCATCGCGCCCGGCGTCAACACGATGGTCGACGTGACGGGCATCGGGCAGGTGATGCCGCGCCTCTACGAATGCGTGCTGGCCGAGCGCGCGAAGATGAGGTTGGCGCCCGCCGCCCCCGACGAGACGACGCCGCAGGACAGGCTCGAGGTCATGGCGACGGGGATCGTCGCCGCCGAGAAGTCGGGCGTCGGCCCCTATGTCGTCCTGGCCGACAAGGACCGGCCGCAGGGCTACGGACAGTCGCTGGCCGTGTGGGGCCATCTCGGCGTCGCCGGCCCTGACGGGCAGGCCAGCGTTCTGGGGCACGGCAACTTTTATCCCGCGATCCCCGGCCAGACGCTGGACAAGATGGGCGCACCGCGCAAGGCGAACATGAGGAACGCCTGCAACGACGCGAGCTTTTCCGCGGTCGACCTGCCGGCGATCCCCGGCAAGCAGGCGATCGGCATCGGCATTTCCTGCCGCGGCACCTACGAGGAGATCTACATTCTCGCGCGGCGCAACGGCGGCCATATCGAGCTCGGCCTGGCCGGCCCGCCCGACCGCCGCCGCACCATCGAGGCGGTCGGCGCGAAGTACCGTGCGGCCCTGGCGGCGATGCCTTAACCGACGCCCGTCCGAACGCTCTTCGCGAAAGGATGGGGCGAGCGTCGTTGCGTCCCTCGACGATGCTCGCGATGAGGTCCTCTCTTATTGCCACAAAGGGCATTCCTCACCCCGAGCATCGTCGAGGGGCGCAATGACGGCCGTGCAATCCCGTCCCGTTCCGACCGACATCCTTTCGGCGCCGCGGTATCAGAACCCCTCGAACGGCGCCGGGTCGAGGAAGCGGCGGAGCACGTTGGCGGTGACGCGGGAGACGTTGCCGGCGTAGCCCTTGGGCGAGAGCGAGCACGGCCAGGCGATCGAGCCTGTGGTGAAGACGGCACCGCCGTTGGCGGTCGGGAAGAACACCATGTCGGCGCGGACATTTGCGTTCTGCTCGCCGTCGAGGCCGCGATGGGACGTGCGGAACTCCTCGGGTGCCGGCAGGCCGCCATAGCCGATGCGGTCGGCGGTCGCGAGCCTGAGCAGATGCGGCGGCGAGCCCAGGGTGGGTTCGGTGCGGTCGATCTCCAGGCCCGCTGCACCGCCGTTGCGCAGGCCGTAGTCGCCGATGCGCTCGTCGGCGGCGATGCCCTCGAAGACGAAGGCGACGCGCGGGTCGAAGCTCGCCTCCAGCCGGCGGTACCACCCGGAACGGTCGAAGACCTGGGCGTCGAAGCCGACGCCGACCAGGCGCTGCGGCGCGCGGCCGATGGTGCGCCACAGGCCGGCCGGCTCCCCGGTGAAGGAGTGGTGCCCCTCGCCCGGCTCCCCCTCCCAGGTGCGCACGCCGGAGACGTCGCGTCGGACCTCGATCGCCTGGGGTGCGGCCGGGTTCCACGAGATGCGCCAGTAGAAGCCGTTGCCGCCCAGATACATGTGCCGGCCGCCGCCGCGCTGGTAGGCGTCGAAGGCGTCCCACATCTCGCGTGAAAAGTACTCCGGATGCGAGCCGGTGATGACGCAACGGTACTGCGCCAGCAGCGCCGCCCCGTCGCGATGGATGTCGGCGTCGGTGATGACGTCGTAGGCGAAGCCGAGCTCCTCCAGCCAGTCGACGACATGGGTGTCGTTGACGTAGTTGAAGCTGTTGCCACGGGGCCGCATGTTGAGGATCGGGCGCAGCGCCGTCGAATACATCCAGCCGCTGCCGTCGGAATGGGTGTCGTAGGTCGACAGGCCCAGCTCGCGGTGCTCCGACAGGTAGCAGTCGTCGCGCGAGAGCTGGATCAGCCCCTCCAGCATCGATTCCGCATGGGTCTGGTCGAGCCTGAGCGCGCTGTTGGCGTAGGCGAGGAAAGTCGCGGTCGAGGCGACGAAGGCGACGGGCGCCCGGGGCTTGCCGAGGGCCGCCCCCACGAAGAACCCGACGAAGCTCTCGACCGGCTCGCCGTCCGGCAGGGCCGCGGAGAGGCGCAGCGCGTAGAAGCCGGAGGGCCAGTCTTCGGGCACGTCGAGCGTCAGGTCCGGCCGCCAGCCGCAATCCTCCAGGTCGTCGTCGTGGAAATGGACGGCGCCGTACTGGGAGGGGTTGGCGGTCCAGGAGGCGACGCTGCCGTCCCAGTTGGCGCCGGTGACGCCGCGTGCCGGCAGATTGACGAGACGGCCGTCGAGCCGGTTGGCGGAGCGGTCGTGGACCGCCGGCGTGCCGATGCCGTGCGCGAAGTCCCAGGCGCCGACCAGCAGAGGGTCGCCCGGACGGATGTCGACCTGCTCGCAGAGCGCGCGCATCGCCGCCGCGCCGAGCGGGGCCGCGTGGAGACGCGGCCGGTCGACCTTGCCGTTGTAGTGGTCGCCGTCGCTGCCGGTCGAGCAGGCGCCGAACATCAGCGGGGCGGCGGCCGGCCACGCGTTCCCCGGAGCGGCTGTGCCCGCCGCCCGGGCGCTCCGGTCGCGGCCGCCCTGCGGGTCGAGGCTCGCCTGCTCCAGCACCAGCGCGCCGGTGGCGGCGTCGTAGGAGACGGCGACGAAGACCCATTCGCGCTCCAGCAGCGGCAGGGATGCCCGCAGTTCCCAGCGCCTGGCGCCGCCGGCGACGACGAGGCCGAGCCGGCCCGCGCCGTCGAGATCGACGCGCCAGCCCGCGGCCGACGCGGCGTCCCAGCGGGCCGCCACCGTCTGCGCGCGGCCATTGCCGGGCAGGGTCGGCCACAGGAAGCAGCCGAAGGCGAAGCTCCGGAGCTGCGAGAGCGGCGGGCGGTCCGCGACGATTGCGAAGGAGCCGGGCCGGATCGGCTGGTGCGTCACCGGGCACGGCCCGTCGATCGCGGCACCCATCACGTGCAGGCGCAGGCCGGGCCCGGCCGGGTCCGGATCGCCGCAGCGCACGCGCACGACGCGGACGTCGACCGACGAGTGGATTGCGCTCGACAGGTGGAAGCGGATGCGTCCGCCGGGGGCGACCGCCATCGGGGCCGCGTAGCCCAGGACCGAGGTGGTGTCGACCATCTGCTATTCCTCGATCGTGCGACCGGTCAGCGCCTGCCAGCGGACCTTGAAGACGTGCCATTCCGCGTCGCGGACGTCGTCGAAGACCTGGTTGCGGAAGACCTCCACGGCCGCGCCGCGGCGCTCGGGCAGGCGCCCCAGCGCCCAGCGGCGGCCGGGATCGACCACCACGAGAACGAACCGGCCGCCGACGCCGGACCAGCGCATGCGGTGCAGCACCTTGCGCAGCTCGTCGCTGTGCGGCCCCTTGGGATTGCGCCGGAACTCCTCCACGAGGTCGGTCCTGTCGGGATCGACCTCGTAATGGGCGGCGGCCGGATCGTTCACCAGCATGATGAGCGGCTCCCCGTCAGCGGGTCACCCAGTTGACCCAGCGCTCGCGCAGCTTCTCGCGGTTGGCGGCGATCCACTCGTAGTCGGCGATGACCAGCTTCGACCAGTTGTCGGGCCAGGACGGGCGATACTTGCGCTCCTCGGCCGGCACCAGCGAAGGGGCTGCCTTGTTGTTGCTGTCGAAGCTGACCTTGGCGCTGAACGGCACGTGCTCTTCCGGCCCCTTCACGAAGAACTCGAGGAAGGCGATGGCGTTCTTGGTGTTCGGCCCGCCCTTCAGCACCGCCCAGTTGCCGACGTCGCGGATAGCGCCCGACCAGGTGAAGTCGAACTCGCCCGAGCGTGCCAGCGGCACCGCGCGGCTGGAATAGGACATGGTCATGACGGCATCGCCGCCGCGCATGATCTGCATGATGTTGTCGCCGCTCTTCCACCATGCGGCGACCTGCGGCTTGATGGTGTCGAGCTTCTTGTAGGCGCGGTCGACGTCGAGCGGGAACAGCTTGTCGACCGGCACGCCGTCGGCGATCAGCGCCATGGTCGGGACCCACCATTCGCGATCGCCGGTGTCGGGCAGCGCGCGGGGGCCGGGGAACTTCTGCGTGTCGAAGAAGTCGGCCCAGCTCTGCGGCGCCTTGCCCGCCGGGAACGCCTTCGTGCTCCACACCAGCACCATGCCGCCGGCCGTGCGCGTCAGCCCGTGCGGGAAGCACGAGTTCGGCAGGGCGTTGGCCTGCACCGAGGGCATGTTCGCGCAGTCGAGCGGCTCCAGGATGTCCTTGCGCTGCACCAGGTCGGGCGGCGTCGCGGTCACGATGTCGAACGGCACGTTGCCGCTGCGGGCACCTGCGACCGCGCGCGCCCACTGGTCGGGCAGCTCGATCGGAACGGAGCGGACGCGGATGCCCGTCTCCGTCTCGAAGCGCTTGTAGAAATGCTCCTGCAGGCTCTTCTCCATGAGCCCGCCGGTCGTCGCGATGATGACCTCGCCCTTCTGCTGGGCCGAGGCCGGCAATACCGCTGCGAGCGCCACGGCGCCCGCCAGCAATCCCCGTCTTGCGATCCCGATCATGTCGTCCTCCTCTGCGGTTGCTTCGTCGTCACGGCGCCGTCTTCGGCTGGTCGGGTGGGAGAAGCTCGACCCGCCCGGATTCCATCTCCTCCAGCAGGCGCACGAGCCGGACGCCGCCTTCCAGCGTGTCGGCGCGGATCGCGGCCGCGACCGCCGGCGGATCGCGGCGACCGAGTGCGGCCAGC
>JBFWXJ010000210.1:0-10763 GCA_050187535.1 Alphaproteobacteria bacterium
GGCCGCGTCTTCACCGGCCGGCAGGCCAAGAGCGAGCGCCTCGTCGACGACACCGGCGGCGAGACCGCGGCACGCGCCTGGCTCTACGAGAACAAGGCCGTGTCGACGACGCTGCGCGCCGTCGACGTGCGTCCCGGCGACGACCGCAGCTGGATCGGCGCGGTCGCCCACTCCCTGGGAAAATCCCTTTTCTCTGAGAGACTTGGAATTGACGGTCCGGTGTCGGTTTGGCACGCTGGCGTGCGGACGGGCGACTGAGCCCCGCCCCTCGGAGACAGCGCCATGACCAAGTCCGAGCTGATCCTGCAGCTAGCCGAGATGAATCCGCATCTCTACCAGCGCGATGTCGAGCGCATCGTCACGACGATCTTCGACGAGATCACCGAGGCGCTGGCCAAGGGTGACCGGGTGGAGCTGCGTGGCTTCGGCGCCTTCTCGGTCAAGGAGCGCGACCCGCGCATCGGCCGCAACCCGCGCACCGGCGAGGCCGTTAAGGTCGAGCGCAAGCGGACACCCTTCTTCAAGACCGGCAAGCAGCTCCGCGAGCGCCTCAACACGGCGGCGTGAGCGGCCGGAGGCCCCGATGCGATTTCTCTTCTGGCTGGTCGCGATACCGCTGATCGCGGCGGTCGTGGCGTTCGCCGTCGTCAACCGCGGGCCGGTCTCGCTGGAGATCTGGCCGCTCCCCTTCATCGTCACCGTGCCGGCCTTCCTCGTCATCCTGGCGGCCCTCTCGCTCGGCCTGGTGCTGGGCGCGCTCGCCGCCTGGGTCTCGGCCGGGATGCAGCGCCGCGAGCTGCGCCGGCGCGGCCGGCGCATCGAGGCACTGGAATCCGAGGTCCAGGCACTGCGCCGGCGCGTCGCGGAAGGCGACGGCACCGCCGCGCGCCCCGAGGCGATCGCCCTTCCGGCCGCGGCCAACCGGCGATGAGCGGCGCCGCGCGGCCGCTGCCGCGGACCATCGACGGGGCGACCGTCGAGCGCGTGCTCGACTTCCCGTCGCTGGTCGAGGCGCTGCGCACGGCCTTCCGCGAGGGGCGCGAGGTGCCGCCGCGCCACCACCATCCCGTGGCGCAGCCTTCGGGCCGTGACGCCATGCTGCTGCTGATGCCGGCCTGGAGCAGCGGTGGCGCGGTCGGCATCAAGATCGTCACCTTCTATCCCGACAACGGCGCTCGCGGGCTGCCGACCGTGCTCGGCACCTATCTGCTGCTCGACGGCGAGACGGGCGCGCCCGTGGCGGTCATCGACGGCAGCATGCTCACCCTGCGGCGCACCGCGGCCGCCTCGGCGCTGGCCGCTTCCTACCTGGCGCGCGCCGACGCCGCCCGCATGGTGATGGTCGGCACCGGGGCGCTGGCGCCCAACCTCGTGCGCGCGCACGCCGCCGTGCGGCCGATCCGCGAGGTCGCCGTCTGGGGCCGCGACCCCGCCAAGGCGGCCGCGGTGGCAGCCACGCTGGCCGACGAGGGCTTCCGGGCGACCGTCGCCCACGATCTGGCGGCGGCCGTGCGCGCGGCCGATCTGGTGAGCTGCGCCACGCCCGCGAACGCGCCGCTGGTGCAAGGCGAATGGCTCGCCCCCGGCTGCCACGTCGATCTCGTCGGCGGCTTCACGCCGGCGATGCGCGAGACCGACGACGCGGTGGTGCGCCGCGCCCGCATCTATGTCGATACGAGCGAGGCGGTGCACGAGGCGGGCGACCTGGTCCAGCCGATCCGGGCCGGCGTGATCGCCGAGGGCGACATCCGGGGCGACCTCTTCGGCCTGACGCGCGGCGAGGTCGCGGGCCGCGGCTCCGCCGACGAGATCACCTTCTTCAAGTCCGTCGGCATCGCGCTCGAGGATCTGGCGGCGGCCGAGCTGGTGGTCGCCCGCGCGTGAGCGTCCGCGTCAAGATCTGCGGCCTCAACGACGAAGCGGGCGTCGACGCGGCGGTCGCGGGCGGAGCCGCCTTCCTCGGCTTCAACTTCTATCCGCGCTCGCCGCGCTTCGTGACGCCGGCACGCGCCGGCGCGCTGGCGACCGGCGTGCCCGCCGCCATTGTCAAGGTCGGCCTGCTGGTCGACGCCGACGACGCGACCATCGACGCGACGCTGGCCGCGGCCGCGCTCGACATGCTGCAGCTCCACGGGCGGGAGACGCCGGCCCGCACGGCTGAGCTGCGCCGGCGCACCGGGCTGCCGATGATGAAGGTGCTGCCGGTCGCCGAGGCCGCGGACGTGGCGGCGGCCGCGCCCTATCTCGACGTCGCCGACTGGCTGATGTTCGACGCGAGGCCGCCGAAGGACCCGACCGCCCTGCCCGGCGGCAACGGCCTGCCCTTCGACTGGCGTCTGCTCGCCGGCCGCACCTGGCCCCTGCCCTGGATGCTCGCGGGCGGCCTCACCGCCGCGACGTTGGCCGCAGCCGTGGCGGCCACGGGCGCCACCGTGCTCGACGTCTCGTCCGGCGTCGAGGACGGCCCCGGCGTCAAGAGCCCGGAGAAGATCCGCGCCTTCCTGGCCGCCGCGCAGGCGATCTGACAGTAGAATTCAGCGCGCTCTTCTGAAGCTAAGGTCCTCGTCCTGAGCTTGTCGAAGGACGAGGCGCTCAGGCCGGAGCGGCCTCACCCTTCGACAGGCTCAGGGTGAGGAAACATTTCATTCCAAGATCTTACGCGCTGCCCGGCACGCCGCTCGTCGTCGAGTACTCGAAATGCAGCACCTCGCCCGGATGGACACGCGGGAAGAGGGCGTGGGCGGCGGACGCGGCCTCGGCAAAGCCCGAGAGGATGAGCTTGAGCTTGCCCGGATAGGCCGCGATGTCGCCGATCGCATGGATGCCGGGGACACTGGTCGCCGCCGTCGCCTGGTCGACCGCGATGTGGTTGCGCTCCAGCGCCATGCCCCATTCGGCGATCGGCCCGAGGTTCATGGAGAGGCCGAAGAAGGCGAGCAGCACGTCGGCCTCCAGCCGGCGCGTGGCGCCGTCCAGCGTCGCCACCGTCACGCCGGCGAGCCGGCCGCCTTCGCCGTCCAGCCCGGCCAGCTGGTAGGGCACCACCAGCTCGATGCGGCCGGCCTTGGCGAGCGCGTCGAGGCGGGCGGTGCTCTCCGGCGCGGCGCGGAACTTCGCCCGGCGGTGGACGACCATCACCCGCTCCGCCACGTCGACCAGCGACAAAGCCCAGTCGACGGCGGAATCGCCGCCGCCGGCGATCACCACGCGCTTGCCGCGCATGTCCTCGCGCCGGCGTACGAGGTAGAAGACGCCCGTCCCCTCGTACGCCTCGATCCCGTCGAGCGGCGGACGGTTGGGGCCGAAGGCGCCGACGCCGGCCGCGACGATCACCGCCTTGGCGTCGATGCGCGTGCCGGCCGAGGTCTCCAGGCGGAAGCCGCCTTCGTGCGGCGTCAGCGCCGTCACCTGCTGCCCCAGGTGGTAGACCGGCGAGAAAGGGGCCGCCTGCTCGACCAGCTTGTCCACCAGCTCGGCCGCGTCGATGCGCGGATAGCCGGGGATGTCGTAGATCGGCTTCTCCGGATAGAGTGCGGCGCACTGGCCGCCCGGCACGTCGAGCGCGTCGATCACATGGCAGCGCATGCGCAACATGCCGCATTCGAAGACGGCGAACAGACCGACGGGGCCGGCGCCGACGATGGCGACGTCGGTCTCGTGCGCGGCGCTTGACATGGCGACTCCCGGCTTGGATTTTTCGGCGCGCTTTCGGGGCACAACATGATCGCGGCCCCAACGCCCCGCAACCCTGGAGAGACGGCCGCGAGCCCGACCCTGATGCTGGCCGACCTCGACGCGACGGAGCGGCTGGCCGCCGCCGTCGCCCGCCTCGCCCGACCGGGCGACACCATCGCGCTCTCCGGCGACCTCGGCGCCGGCAAGACCGCCTTCGCGCGCGCCTTCGTCCGCGCGCGCACCGGCGAGGCCGAGGTGCCGAGTCCGACATTCACGCTCGTCCAGATCTATGCCGACGGGGATGGCGAGATCTGGCACGCTGACCTCTACCGCATCACCGACCCGAAGGAGGCCGAGGAGATCGGCCTCGAGGACGCCTTCGGCGACGCCATCGTCCTGGTCGAGTGGCCCGAACGCATCGCCGGCCTGCTGCCCCGCGACCGCCTCGACCTGCACATGGCCTTCGCCGAGCCGGAGGGCGCCCGCCGGGCGACGCTGACCGGCCACGGAAGCTGGCACACCCGCGTCGCGGAGCTGGCGCGGTGACCGGACGCGACGCCGCCGTCGAGCGCTTCCTGGAACGCGCCGGATGGGCCACGGCCGAGCGCCGGCCACTCGCCGGCGACGCCTCGTTCCGCCACTACCTGCGTCTGACGCGTGGCGGCGAGACGGCGGTGCTGATGGACGCGCCGCCGCCGATGGAGGACGTGCGTCCGTTCCTGCACGTCGCCGGCATCCTCTCCGCGATCGGCCTCAGCGCCCCCGCCATCATCGCCGCCGACGTGGACCATGGCCTGGTCCTTGAGGAGGACCTGGGCGACGGCACCTATGCGCGCCTGCTGGCCGCGGGTGCCGACGAGACGGCGCTCTACCGGCTGGCGGTCGACGTGCTGATCGCGCTGCAGGAGCGCGTGCCGGCCGATGCCGTGGCGTCGCTCGCCCCCTACGACATCACCCGCATCCTCGACGAGCTGACGGTGCTGGTCGACTGGTTCCTGCCGGCGGCGAGCGGGGAGCCGACGCCGGCCGCGCTGCGCGTCGACTTCCTCGAATGCTGGCGGGGCGTCCTGGAGGCGGCACCCCTCGGCCCCCCGACCCTGGTGCTGCGCGACCACCACATCGCCAACCTCATCTGGCTGCCGGAGCGGCCGGGCGTGGCGGCCTGCGGCCTGCTCGACTTCCAGGACGCGGTCGCCGGCCCCCGCGCCTACGACCTCGTCTCGCTGCTGGAGGACGTGCGCCGCGACGTGCCGCCGGCGGTGCAGGCGGCGATGCGCGACCACTACGCCGCGCGCGCGGGGATCGCGGACCGGGCGGACTTCGACCATGCCTATGCCGTGCTGGGCGCGCAGCGGAACTGCCGCATCGCCGGCGTCTTCACCCGCCTCGACCGCCGCGACGGCAAGCCCGGCTACCTGCCCTGGATGCCGCGCGTCTGGCGGCTGGTCGAGGCCGACCTCGCCCACCCGGCCCTGGCGCCCGTCGCGCGCTGGCTCGACCGCCATATCCCACCGGCGCTGCGTGCCCGGTCGCTGGAAAGGACCGCCGCATGATGCCGACGCGCGCCATGGTCCTGGCCGCGGGCCGGGGCACGCGCCTGCGCCCCGTGACCGACACGCTGCCCAAGCCGCTGGTCGCGGTCGCGGGCGAGACGCTGATCGACCGCATCCTCGACCGGCTGGCCGAGGACGGCGTGGCGGACGTCGTCGTCAACCTGCACCATCTGGCCGACCGGCTGGCCGTCCATCTCGCCGGGCGCAGCAGCCCCCGGATCACGCTCTCGCGCGAGGACGTGCTGCTGGAGACCGGTGGCGGCGTGCGCCATGCCCTGCCGCTGCTGGGCGCCGCACCGTTCTTCGTCGTCAACGGCGACGTGCTGTGGCGCAACGGCAAGCGATCGGCCCTGGAGCGCATGGCGGCTGCATGGGACGACGCGGAGATGGACGCCCTGGTGCTGCTCCAGCGCACGGTGTCCGCCGTCGGGTACGACGGCAACGGCGACTTCATGCTGACCCAGGGCGGCCGGGTGCGCCGGCCGGACGCGGGCGAGATCCCGCCCTATCTCTTCGCGGGGCTGCAGATCCTGCACCCGCGCCTGTTCGCCGACACGCCAGAAGGCCCGTTCTCGCTCGCCCGCCTCTACGACCGCGCGGCGGCCGCCGGCCGCCTCGGCGGCATCGTCCACGACGGCGAGTGGTACCATATCGGTACCCCCGAGGCGCTCCACGAGGCCGAGGAGGTATTGCGGCACGCCCGCATGTGGTTCTGATCGGGGGCGCTCGCCGCCCGCAGGGAGGTCGCGCCATGGCCGAGACCGAGCCCCGCGTCTTCACGATCCCCGCCGGCGTGCCCTTCGTCGATGCGCTGGCCGAGGGGCTGCTGGCCCGGGCCGGCGGCGACCCGCTGCGGCTGGCCGCGATGACCGTCCTGCTGCCGACACGGCGGGCGGGACGGGCGCTGCGCGAAGCCTTCCTGCGCCTGACCGACGGCCAGCCGCTGCTGCTGCCGCGCATGACGCCGCTGGGCGATGTCGATGCCGACGAGCTGGCGCTGACACCGCTGGACGAGGCCGGCAGCGGCGTCGGGGACGCGCTCGACCTCCCGCCGGCACTGCCGCCGCTGCGCCGCGAGCTCCTGCTCGCCCGCCTCGTGCTGGCCTGGGGCTCCCGGTCCGCGGACGGCGAGGCGCCGTCGCCCGCCCAGGCGACGGCGCTGGCCGGCGAGCTCGGCCGGCTGCTCGACCATCTGGAAACCGAGGGCATCGACCCTGCGCGCCTCGCCGATCTCGGCGGCGACTTCGCCCGCCACTGGGAGCGTACGCTCGATTTCCTGACGATCCTGACCCGGCACTGGCCGGAGCTGCTGGCCGAGACCGGGGCGATGGACGCCGCCGCGCGCCGCGACCGCCTGCTGCGGATGCAAGCCGACCGCTGGCGCAACGCCCCGCCCGAGACCCCCGTCATCGCCGCCGGATCGACCGGATCGATCCCCGCGACCGCGGCGCTGCTGGCGGTGGTCGCGCGGCTGCCCGCCGGCATGCTGGTGCTGCCCGGCCTCGACCGCGCCGGCGACCCGTCGCTGTGGCCGGCGATCGCGGCCGATCCCTCGCATCCGCAACACGGCATGGCGCGGCTTCTCGACGGGCTCGGCATGGCGGCCCATGCGGTTCCATCCTGGCCCTGGCCGAAGGATGCCGCCCCTTCGCCCCGCGCGCGGCTGATCGCCGAGGCGCTGCGGCCGCCGGCGGCGACCGAGGTGTGGACGCGGCCCGACTGGCGGGCGGCGGCCGGCCTCGACGGCGCAGCGGTCGACCGGGCGCTCGCCGGCGTCGCGCGCATCGACTGCGCCGGCCCGCACGAGGCGGCGGGCGTGGCCGCCCTGCTGATGCGGGAGACCCTGGAGACGCCGGGGCGGACGGCGGCGCTGGTCACGCCCGATCGCGCGCTCGCCCGGCGCGTCGCCGCCGAGCTGCGCCGCTGGGACGTCGAGGTCGACGATTCCGCAGGCGAGCCGCTCGGCGACACCCGGCCCGGCGCCTTGCTGCGCCTCGTCGCCGACGCCTTCACCGAAGCCGCCGCACCGGTGCCGCTGCTGGCGATGCTGAAGCATCCGCTGGCAGCCTTCGGCATGCCGCCCGGCAGGTTCCGCGGCCTCGTCCGCCGGATCGAGCTGCACGTGCTGCGCGGCCCCCGTCCGGCGCCCCACCTGGCCGGCCTCGCCGATGCGCTCGCCCGCGAGAAGCGCACGGGCCTCGCCGCCCTCGTGGCGAGGCTCGACCGCGCGACGCGGCCCTTCGCGGATGCCGTCGCCGCCGCCGCCGTCGCGCCGGCGGACATCGTGCGCGCCCATGTCGCCGCCGCGGAGGCGTTGGCGGCGACGCCGGAGTCGACGGGCGCCGAGCAGCTCTGGCGCGGCGACGCCGGCGAGGCTGCCGCCCGTTTCGTCGCCGAGCTTCTGGAAGCCGCCCACCAGTTCCCGCCGATCCGCGGCGACGCCTATGCCGGGCTGCTGGAGACGCTGATGGCGGCCGTCGCCGTGCGGCCGGCCTACGGCCGCCATCCGCGGCTGCACATCTGGGGGCCGCTGGAAGCGCGCCTGCAGCAGGCCGACCGGCTGATCCTGGGCGGCCTCGACGAGGGCACCTGGCCCGGCATCGCCGCGGCCGACCCGTGGCTGAGCCGGCCGATGCGCGCCGCGCTCGGCCTGCCGCCGCTGGAGCGCCGAATCGGCCTGGCCGCGCACGACTTCGCCCAGGCCGCCGCCGCGCCCGAGGTTTTCCTGCTGCGCGCGGAGAAGGTCGACGGCACGCCGACGGTGCCCTGCCGCTGGCTGCGCCGCATCGACGCGGTGCTGGACGCGCTCGGCCGCGCGATGCCGCGGCGCCCGGATCTCGCCGACCGGCAGGCGGCGCTGGATGACCGCACGCGCGACGCCGCCGGCCGCCTGGTGCCGCGGCCGGCCGCACCGCTGCCGCCGCCGACGCCACGGCCGCCGGTGGCGCTGCGCCCGCGCCGGCTGTCCGTCACGGCGATCCAGACCTGGCTCGAGGATCCCTACGCGATCTACGCACGCCACGTCCTGCGGCTGGACGCCCTGGAGGCGCTCGACCTCGACCCCGGAGCCGCCGAGCGCGGCGAGGCGATCCACGCCGCGCTCCACCTGTTCATCGCCGAGCACCCGCCGCCTGCCCCCTTGCCCGGCGATGCCCGTGCCCGGCTCGTCGCCTGCGGCGAGCGGGCGATGGCGGGGCTGCTGTCGCGGCCGATCGTGCGCGCCTTCTGGTGGCCGCGCCTCCTCGCCATCGCCGATTGGTTCCTGGCCGAGGAGGCGGCACAACGCGGCCTCCTCGCCGGGTCCTGGACCGAGCGCAAGGGCGCCTGGACGCTGTCCGGCCCCGCCGGCCCCTTCCTGCTGACGGCGCGGGCCGACCGCATCGACCGCCTGGCGGCGGGCGGCCTCGCGATCGTCGACTACAAGACCGGCACCGCGCCGACCGAGAAGAGCCTCGGCGAGGGGCAGGCGCCGCAGATGCCGCTGGAGGCGGCGATGGCCGCGGCCGGAGCCTTCCCCGACGTGCCGGCCGCGTCCGTCGACCGCCTCGCCTACTGGCAACTGACGGGGGGCGAGACCGCGGGCAAGATCATCGCGGTCGAAGGCGCGGCGGTCGGCGCGCTGGCGGCCGACGCCCAAGACCGGCTCGCCGCGCTGATCGCCGCCTACGATGATCCGGGGACGCCCTACCTGGCGCGGCCGCGGCCGTCGTTCGCGCCGCGCTTCTCGGACTACGGCCATCTCGCCCGCGTCGCCGAATGGTCGGAAGGTTCGGGCGACGGGGACGGCGGATGAGCGAGCGATCCGCCGGCGAGATCGCGGCCGAGGCGCAGCGCGCCGCCGCCGACCCGCGCGCGTCGGCCTGGGTCGCCGCCTCGGCCGGAACGGGCAAGACCAAGGTGCTGACCGACCGGATCCTGCGCCTGCTGCTGGACGGTGCAGCACCGGAGAAGCTGCTCTGCCTCACCTTCACTAAGGCGGCCGCGGCCGAGATGGCCAACCGGCTGGCCGACCGGCTGGCGGGCTGGGCGACGGCGGCCGACGGCCGGCTGCGCGAGGACATCGCGGCGCTGGAAGGCACCGTGCCGGACGCCGCCCGCATGGACGCGGCACGGCGGCTGTTCGCCCGCGTGCTCGACACGCCGGGCGGCATGCGCATCCAGACGATCCACGCCTTCTGCCAGTCGCTTCTCGCCCGCTTCCCGATCGAGGCCGGGATACCGCCGCATTTCGCCGTCGCCGACGAGGCGACCGCGGCCGAGCTGCTGGATGCGGCGATGACCGCGACGCTCGCCCGGGCTGCGACGGCACCGGCGCTGGCCGAGGCCGTGGGCGTCATCGCCGGCCATGTCCGCGAGGGCGCCTTCTTCGACCTGCTGCGCGGCCTGCTGGGCGCTCGTGGGCGGCTGGAGCGGATGCGCGCGGCGGCGGGCGGCACCGAGGCGCTCGTCGCCCGCGTCGCTATGGTGCTCGGCGTAGCGGCGACGGATACGGCGGAATCGCTGCTGGCCGCCGGCTGCCGGGATGGCGCCTTCGACCGGGCCGGGCTGGCCGCCGCCGCCGCGGCGCTGGAGGGAGGGAGCGCCAAGGAAGCCGAGCGCGGTGCCGTCATCCGTGCCTGGCTCGCCGATCCCGACCGGCGGGCCGTCGGCATCGCCCGCTACCGCTTGGCCTTCCTCACGAGCGAGGGCGCGGTCCGCAAGCAGCTCGTGAACAAGGGGACGCGAACCGCCCACCCGGCGGCGGAGCCGACGCTGGCGACGGAGGCGGAGCGGCTGATCGCGCTGCGGGAGCGGATCGCGGCCGCCCGCACCAGGGAAGCGACGGCGGCGCTGCTGACGCTGGCCGACGCCATCCTCGATCGCTACGGCGCAGCCAAGGCGGCGCGCGCCATGCTCGACTACGAGGACCTGGTGCTGCGCACCCGCGGGCTCCTGGAGGTTCCCGGCATCGCCCCCTGGGTGCTGTGGAAGCTGGACGGCGGCATCGACCACATCCTGGTCGACGAGGCGCAGGACACGAGCCCGGACCAGTGGGCGGTCGTCGCGGCGCTGGCCGAGGAGTTCTTCGCCGGCGAGGGTGCCCGGCGCGGCCATCGCACCATCTTCGCCGTCGGCGACGTCAAGCAGTCGATCTACAGCTTCCAGGGTGCCGATCCCGACGCCTTCCGGCGGATGCGGGCGCATTTCGCGGCGCGGGCGGCGGCCGTCGAGGCGGCCTGGCGGCCGGTCGACATGAACGTCTCCTTCCGCTCGACGCGGCCGGTGCTGACGGCCGTCGACACGGTCTTCGCGACGTCACCCGCGCGCGACGGGCTGATCGACGTCGCCGCCGGCGACCAGGCGGTGCTGGAGCACCGGGTGAGCCGCACGGGCGTGCCGGGACGGGTCGAGCTGTGGCCGCTGGCGGCGCCGGTCGAGGACGGCGACGACGGCGCGCTGTGGGACCCGCCCGTGGACCAGCGCCGCGTCGTCGCGCCCGTGGCCGCCCTGGCGCGGCGCATCGCGCGGACGATCGCCCGATGGATCGCCGCGCGC
>JBFWXJ010000211.1:0-10747 GCA_050187535.1 Alphaproteobacteria bacterium
GGACGGGGCTGTCATGGGCCGATTCCTTCCGGCCCGGCGCGGATGCCTGGTTCGATCGCCAGATGGTCGCACTGGCGGAGTTCGACGTGACCCTGACCTTCTGCTTCACGCCCGAGCATCTCGGCATTGCGCCGCATCACACCAGCCCGCCGCGCGACCCGGCAGCGTTCGCCGAGTGGTGTGCGGCGATGGTGGAGCGCTACGTGCCGGCGCCCGCCGCGGCCGAGCTGGTTGCGGTATGACGATGACTGCCGAACGGCTCGACTGGCTGATCGGCTATCCGCCCGGCAGCGTCGGCGAACCCCATGGGTACATCATGCACCTGCAGGAGCCGCGCTTCGTCCTGCGGTGGTATCACGGCACGCCGCCGCGCGAGCCCTTCGGCTGGTTCGACTCCGTCGTCTACCGCCTCGAGGCCCATGATCTGACGCTCTGCGAGCTGAAGCCTCTCGACGACAGTGTCGATGGGATCGTCCCGCTGCTTCACGAGGCCGCATCGCAGCTGGAACGCCACCTCCTGGTCAGCTCCTGATCTCCCCCTCGCGCCGGCAGATGTAGACCTCGTCCTCGGGATGCGCCGTGATCGCGAACCCGGCGCTCCGCAGCATCGCCTCGACGCAGGCTCGATTGGGAATCCACCAGTTGGTGGGGTCGCCGGAATAGCGGTGCTCCACGAAATGCAGCTTCGGGAATCCGTCGTCCCGGAAGGGCGCGGTGTCGTCGAAGCCGTAGTCCTCGCGAACGGCGCTCACCTCGGGGCTGCCGCGCTGCATCGACTGGAACACCAGGACGTCGCGCGCGACATGCGCATGGATGAGGTCGAGCGCCAGTAGCGGATGGCGCAGGTGGTAGAGCACCCCCATGAACAGCACCAGGTCGAAGCGCTCGCGCAGCTTCTCCACTTCGTAGACGGAGAGCTTGCGGAACTCGATCTCCGCCGCCGCCGTCTCAGCCGCCAGGGCGGCCTGGGCGAGGTAGCGGTCATCGGTGTCGACGGCGACGACGCGCGCCGCGCCGCGCCGCTTCATCTCCAGCGCGTAGAAGCCGGCGTTGCAGCCGATGTCGAGCACGGTGGCACCGGAAAGGTCGGCCGGAAGGGCATCGGCGAAGCGCCGCCACTTGACCGCCGGGTAGTCGCCGAGGAAGTGGTCGGGAGCCGTCTCGATCCCGCTCAGGCGAAGGTTGTGGAACCAGGGACCGAGCGCCGCGATGCGCGCCCTCAGGGCCTCCCGGGCTGCGTCGCTCGCCAGGAGCGTCACCGAGCTTCGGATCATCAGGCGACAACGCGCCTTCAAGAGCCCACGTTCCGCCGGGCCGCCGGGGATAGGAACTTTCCCTAGGGGGGCCGGTTGAGCTGCGGAGACTTTCCTTCGGAGCACCGCCATGGCACAGGCCGAGAAGACGACGGATCATGCCGCGATCCGCCGATGGGTTGAGGCGCGCGGCGGACACCCCGCCCGTGTCCGGGACACGGCCGACGGGCGCGGCGGTGGCGTCCTGCGCATCGATTTCGGCGAGCCCGAGGAACGCCTCGAGCAGATTTCCTGGGACGAGTTCTTCGAGACCTTCGAGGAAAGCCGGCTCGCATTCCTCTACCAGGAGGAGACGGAAGGCGGCCGCGAGAGCCGCTTTTCGAAGCTGGTCCGCCGCGACGGCGACGGGGAGTGCTGAAGCATGGGCGACCGCGTTCTCGTCACCGGCGGAGCCGGATTCATCGGGCGCCGGGTCACCGATGCCCTGCTCGCGCGCGGGCACCGCGTGCGGGTGCTCGACGCCCTGATTCCGCAGGTCCACGGCGACGCACCGCGGGCCGATATGCCGGACGGCGTCGAGTTCATCAGGGGCGATGTCCGCGATGCCGCCGCTGTCGCCGCCGCGCTCAAGGGCGTCGACAAGGTCGTGCATCTGGCGGCCGAGGTGGGAGTCGGGCAAAGCATGTACGCATGCGAACGCTACGTCTCCGTCAATGACCTCGGCACCGCCGCGCTCTTTCAGCAGCTGATCGAGGAGCCGGTTCAGCGGGTCGTCGTGGCTTCGTCGATGAGCATCTACGGAGAGGGCCTCTATCGCAGCGCGCAGGGGCATCTGGTGGAAGATGCGATTCGGGAATTCAAGGTCGGTGGCGCGGCGGAATGGGAGATTTGCGGCGAGGACGGCCGCCCGCTGCAGCCCCTGCCGACCCCGGAATCCAAGCGTCCGTGCGATCGGTCCGTCTATGCGCTTACCAAGCTGGTGCAGGAGCGGCTCACGCTCACCATGTGCCGCGCCTATGGCATGGAAGGGGTGGCGCTCCGCCTCTTCAACGTCTTCGGATCGGGACAGGCGCTTTCCAACCCCTATACCGGCGTACTCGCCATCTTCGCGGCGCGGCTGCTAAACGGCGAGCGGCCCATGATCTTCGAGGACGGCCAGCAACGACGTGACTTCGTTCACGTCGCCGACGTCGCGGAAGCCTTCGCCTTGGCGCTGGAGCGGCCGGGCGTCGCGGACGGCGTGTTCAACATCGGCAGCGGGGTCGACCGGACCGTCGCAAGCCTGGCGACGGACCTCGCCGCCGCGATGGGTCGCCGAGAGCTGACGCCCGAGATCACCGGGAAGGCGCGCTTCGGCGATATCCGACACTGTTTCGCGGACATCTCCCGGGCGCGTGATGTGCTCGGCTTCAATCCGTCGCGGCCGTTCCGAGCCGGCCTCGAGGAGCTCGTCGGCTGGGTGGCGAGCCAGCGCCCCGACGATCGCGTCCGCACCGCCCGAGCGGAGCTCGAGGCGCGAGGGCTCGTCGCGTGAGCGCGCTGGCGGAGAGCGCCGGCCCGGGCGGCGCTGTCGCCCGCCGTGCCGTTCGTCCCGTGCTCGTCACCGGGGGGGCCGGCTTCATCGGCAGTCACATCGCCGATCGCGTGGCGAGCAGCGGTCGCGACGTCCTGGTCTTCGATTCCCTGTGCCGGCCCGGAGTGGCGCAGAATCTCGAATGGCTGCGCAAGCGGCACCCGAGGCGGCTCTCCACCGCGATCGACGACGTTCGGAATCCGGATGCGCTCTCGGCAGCGGCCGACGAGGCCGGCGCGGTTTTCCACATGGCGGCCCAGGTCGCCGTCACCACGAGCCTCACCGAGCCGCTCGCCGACTTCGCCGTGAACCTCCAGGCCACCGTGGCCCTGCTGGAGAGCCTGCGCGGCCGTCGGACGCCGCTGGTCTTCGCCAGCACCAACAAGGTCTACGGCGATCTGGCGGATCTCCGCCTCGAGCGGCAGGGCGACGCATACCGGCCGGTCGACCGCGACGTCGGCTGCTATGGCGTGGGCGAGGATCGCGGCCTCGACTTCCATACGCCCTACGGCTGCTCGAAGGGTGCGGCCGACCAGTACGTCCTCGACTACGCGCGCCATTTCGACGTGCCGACGGCGGTGTTCCGGATGAGCTGCATCTACGGCCCGCGGCAGCGCGGGACGGAGGATCAGGGATGGATCGCGCATTTCGCGATCCGCGCGCTGGCTGGCGAGGAGATCAGCATCTTCGGCGACGGCTGTCAGGTGCGCGACATTCTCTACGTGGACGACGCGGTCGACGCCTACATGGCGGCGCTGGCGCGGATGCCGAGCGTTGCCGGCCATGCGTTCAATCTCGGCGGTGGGCCGGCGAATGCCGTCAGCCTGCGTCAGGTGCTGGGAAGGATCGGCGCGCTGCTCGGCCGCCCGGTGTCGGTGCGTCACGACGAATGGCGCTCGGGCGACCAGCGGTACTACGTTTCCGACACGCGCAAGGCTCGGCGGATGCTGGCGCTGGAGCCGCCCCGCGACTGGCGATCGGGAGTGGCCGACCTGGTGGCCTGGCTGATGCAGGAGCAGCCGCGATCGGGCGCCGCACGCGCCGAACCCCGGCTGGAGACGGCGCTGTGAGGGTGGCGCTGGTCAACCCGCGCTGGACGTTCGACGGCTCCATCTACTTCGGCTGCCGCGAGCCTCACCTGCCGCTGGAGCTCGGCTACTGCCGGGCGCTGCTGGAGGCAGCCGGGCACTCGGTGCTGATGGTGGACGGGCATCTCTTCGACCGCAGCCATGAGGACCTTGCTGCCGAGGTGGCGGAGTTCGCGCCCGAGATGACGGTCGTGCCCACCGCGCCCAGCTATCTGTTCTGGCGTTGCCCGCCGCCGGAGCTCCGCGTGCCGATGGAGCTGGTGGCGGCACTCCGCGGCCGGGGCGGGAGCGTCGTCGTCGTCGGTCCCCATGGGTCGGTGACGCCGCAGACCACGCTGCTGAAGACGGGCGCGGACATCGTCGTGCGCGGAGAGTGCGAGGAGACCGTGCGGCGCCTGGCCTCCGGCGACCCGCTGGAGGGCGTCCCGGCACTGGCGTTCCGGGCGGGAGGGGAGATCAGGGTCACCGGTGGCCCCGCGGCGGGCCGCTTCGTCGATCTGCCGCCGCTTCGCTGGCCGGTGGAGTGGCTGGCCCGGCACCATCATCACCACCATCGCTTCGACGCGCATGCGCCGGCTCCCGGCGCGGAGGTGGAGGCGTCACGGGGCTGTCCGTACGCGTGCAGTTTCTGCGCGAAGATCGATTTCCGCGACCGCTACCGGCGCCGCGAGCTCACCGCATTGCTGGCCGAGATCGACGGCCTCATCGGTGCCGGCGTCCGTTACGTCTACTTCATCGACGAGATCTTCCTGCCGCAGCGCGCGCTGCTCGAGGCGCTCTGCGTGCGCGACCTGGCGTTCGGAATCCAGACGCGCATCGACCTGTGGAAGCCGGAGATGATCGATCTCCTCGGACGTGCGGGTTGCGTCTCCATCGAGGCCGGTGTCGAGAGCCTCACGGAAGCCGGGCGCGCCGCGCTCGACAAGGATTGCCGGGTCTCGACGGACGAGCTCGCCGCGCGGCTCATCCACGCGCGACGCGTCGTCCCGTTCGTGCAGGCCAACCTCATCCGCCAGGAGGCGGACGACGCGGATGCGATCGCGCAGTGGCGCCGGAACCTGGAAGGGCATGGCGTCTGGGCGAATGACCCCGTGCCGCTGTTCCCCTATCCGAGCGCCCCGGACTACCGACGCCTGTGGGGGGCGCCGGACGGTCGCGCCTGGGAGCGGGCCCACGCGCATTACCTGGCGCAGTTCGAAGCCTTCAGCGACGTCCAGGACGGGCGGCCGCGCCCGCTCGACATGCTGGAGCGCATCGGCGCGGCGGCGGCCTGAGCGATGATGGCACGCCCCGCACGCGTGTTGTTGACGGCCGACGCCGTCGGCGGCGTCTGGCAGTACACGCGCGACGTCGCGCGCTGTCTCGAGGTGCACGGCATCGAAGCGATCGTCGCCGTGTTGGGCGAGCCGCCGGCGCGCCCCGTCGACGATACCCGCATCATCATGCTGGAACACCCGCTGGACTGGGTTGCCCGGTCGCCGATCGAAGTCGCGGCGGCCGGCAAGAGGATCGCCGCTACCGCCAAAGCGGTCGGGGCCGATCTCGTCCACCTCAATGCCGTGGCCTATGCCGCCGAGGTGCGCTTCGACCGTCCGGTGGTCGGGGTGCTGCATTCCTGCGTCGCGACCTGGTGGCGGTCGGTGCATGGCGGTGCGCTGCCGGCCGATCTCGCCTGGCGGGCGGATCTCGTGCGGCGGGGCGCGTCGCGCGTCGATGCACTGCTGGCTCCGACGGCATCCTTCGCGCGGGAGAGCCGCGAGGTGCATGGGCTGGCGCGGACGCCGCGCGTCGTGCGCAACGGGCGCGACCTTCTTCCGGGGGAACGCATAGAGCCGGTACGGGAGGTGGTGACGCTGGGGCGGCTGTGGGACGAAGGGAAGAACGTCGCCGCGTTCGATCGGATGGCGTCGCGCGTCGATGCCGCGGCGACGGCCATCGGGGCGCTCGCCGGGCCGAACGGAGCACGCGCGGTGCTGCGACACGCGGCGACGCCGGGCCAGCTCGACGACGCCGCGGTCGCGCTTCGCCTCTCTCGTCGGCCGGTCTTCGTATCGCTCGCGCGGTACGAGCCCTTCGGTCTCGGCGTGCTCGAGGCGGCGGCCTCGGGCTGCGCGCTGATTCTCTCCGACATCCCGACATTCCGCGAGCTGTGGCAGGGCGTCGCGACCTTCGTCGATCCGGACGACGATGCGGCGGCGGCCGCAGCCGCCGACGCGCTGCTCGCCGACCCCGCCGGAAGACGGGCGGCGGGCGATGCGGCCGCAGCCCGGGCGCGCCGCTACTCGGTCGAATCGATGATCGCCGGAGTCCTTCGCGCCTACGCGCCGTTCATCGGCGCCGAGCGGGGGGCGCTGTCGGCATGAAGATCGCCTACTTCGCCCACTCGTTCCGGTCCTGCTGGAATCACGGCAACGCGCATTTCATCCGCGGCATGGCGCGTGAGCTGGCGGGTCGCGGGCATGAGGTGAGAGCCTACGAACCGGCCGGCGGATGGAGCCTCGCCAACCTGCTGGCCGCCGAGGGTGCCGCGGCGCTGCTGCGGTTCCATGCCTGCTACCCGGACCTTAAGCCCGTCGCCTATGGCGAGGACATGGACCCGGTGGCCGAGCTCGACGAGATGGACGTGGTGATCGTCCACGAGTGGAACGAGCCGGAGCTGGTCGCCAGCCTCGCGCGGGCGCGCCGGCTGGGTGCCGGCTTCCTCCTGCTGCTCCACGACACCCACCACCGGCTCGCCAGCGACCCGCGCGCGCTGGCCGCGTTCGATCTCGACGGCTTCGACGGCGTCCTGGCCTTCGGCCAGTCCCTGGCCCGGCTCTACGAGCGCCGAGGCTGGGGGCGCCATGTGTTCGTGTGGCACGAGGCCGCGGACACGAGCCTGTTCCGGCCGCCGCAAGCGGAGGCGAAACGCGAAGGCGTGATCTGGATCGGCAATTGGGGCGACGGCGAGCGGGCCGAGGAGATCGAGACCTATCTGCTGCGCCCTGCTGCCGCGGCCGGGCTCGGGCTCGACATCCACGGAGTGCGCTATCCCGAGCACGCGCTGGAGACGCTCGTCAGGCATGGCGCGCGCTATGGCGGCTGGCTCGCCAATACGGATGCGCCGGAGGCCTATGCGCGTCACATGGCGACCGTGCATGTCCCGCGGCGGCCGTACACCGAGGTTCTGCCCGGGATCCCCACCATCCGCATGTTCGAGGCGATGGCGTGCGGGATACCGCTCGTCTGTGCCCCCTGGACCGACGCCGAGCACCTGTTCCGCCCGGGCACCGACTATCTCGAGGCGGAGGACGGCGACGCCATGGCCCGTCACCTGGCCGCGCTGGCCGGCGACCCGGATCTCCGCCGCTCGCTGGCGCGGAACGGGCTGGAGACGATCGCCGCGCGCCACACCTGCCGGCATCGCGCCGACGAGCTTCTCGCGATCGTCGATTGGCTGCGCCGGCCGCAGCGCGAAAGGAACCTGGCATGAGGATGGCGTTCTTCGGCTCGAGCCTTCTCTCGGCCTACTGGAACGGGGCCGCGACCTACTATCGCGGCCTGCTGCGGGATCTTTCCGACCGCGGCTGGCGCATCGCCTTCTACGAGCCCGACGCCTATGAGCGGCAGGCCCATCGCGACATCGATCCGCCGGACTGGGCCGAGGTCCATGTCTACGACGCCACGGCCGAGGCGGTGCTCGCGGTGACCGCCGCCGCGGTGGATGCGGACGTCGTGGTGAAGGCGAGCGGCGTCGGCGTCTTCGATGATCTGCTCTGCGAGCGGGCGCTGACCATGACCGCGCCGGGCTCGCTCGCGGTCTATTGGGACGTCGACGCCCCCGCGACGCTCGCGGACATGGCGACGTCCCGCGATCACCCCCTGCGTCGGTCCATCGCCGCCTTCGACCTCGTCCTTACCTATGGCGGCGGGCCGCCGGTCGTTTCCACGTACCGCGCCTTCGGTGCGCGCGACTGCATCCCCATCTACAATGCGCTCGATCCGACGACCCATTTTCCGGTCCCGCCCGACGCGCGGTTCGCGGCCGATCTCGCGTTTCTCGGCAACCGTCTGCCGGACCGGGAGGCGCGGGTAGCGGAGTTCTTCCTCGATCCGGCGGCGCGGCTGCCGGGCCGCAGCTTCCTCCTCGGCGGTGCGGGATGGGGGGACAAGCCGGTTCCGGCCAATGTCCGCTGCTGTGGCCACGTGCCCACCGCCGACCACAACGCCTTCAACTCGACGCCGCTGGCGGTGCTCAACATCGCGCGGGACAGCATGGCGCAGGTGGGCTACTCGCCGGCCACGCGCGTGTTCGAAGCCGCCGGCGCCGGCGCGTGCCTCATCACCGATCGCTGGGCCGGCATCGAGGAGTTCCTGAAGCCGGAGCACGAGATCCTGGTGGCCCGCGACGGGCATGACGTCGAGCGCCTGCTGGCCGAGCTGACGCCGTCGCGGTCGCGGGAGATCGGCGCGGCGGCACGCGAGCGGGTGCTGGCCGACCACACCTATGCCCGCCGGGGTGCCGAGGTCGATGCCCTGCTCCGCGACACCCTGGCCCGCAAGCGCGGGCGGCGGGCGGCATGAGGGAGGCGGGAATGCGCATCGTCGTGCTGGGGCTCAGCCTGTCCTCGTCCTGGGGCAATGGGCACGCGACCACCTACCGCGCGCTGCTCAAGGCGCTGGCGCGCCGGGGCCACGAGGTGCTGTTCCTGGAGCGTGACCGGCCCTGGTACGCGGAGAACCGCGATCTGGTCGAACCGGACTACTGCGGCCTCGCGCTCTACGGCTCGCTCGACGAACTCGACGACCGGCACCGCGGCGTCGTGGCCGCCGCCGACGCGGTGCTGGTCGGCTCGTACGTGCCGGAGGGCACCGCCGTCGGGGCCTGGGCACAGGACGTCGCCACCGGCGTCACCGCCTTCTACGACATCGACACGCCGATCACCGTCGCCAGCCTAGCGCTCGGCGCGTCCGACTATCTGACGCCCGAGCTGATACCCGGCTACGATCTCTACCTCTCCTTCACGGGCGGGCCCCTGCTGCAGCACCTCGTGCGCCGGTACGGGGCCAGGCTGGTGCGCCCCCTCTACTGCGCGGTGGATCCGGAGGTCCATGGGCCCGAGCACCGCTCCGAGCGTTATGCCCTGAGCTAT
Source organism: Alphaproteobacteria bacterium (assembly GCA_050187535.1). GTDB lineage: Bacteria > Pseudomonadota > Alphaproteobacteria > ATCC43930 > Allostellaceae > Allostella. The sequence goes on from JBFWXJ010000211.1 coordinate 9,047, forward strand.
CTCGGCACCTACAGCGCCGACCGCCAGCCGGGCCTGGAGCGGCTGCTCATCGGCCCGGCGCGCGCCGCGCCGGACATGCGGTTCGCCGTGGCCGGGCCGCAGTATCCGAGCGACATCCCGTGGCCGGCGAACGTGGAGCGGATCGAGCATCTCGATCCGAGCCGCCACGGCGATTTCTACGCGGCGAGCCGCTTCACCCTGAACCTCACGCGGGCCGCGATGGCGGCCGCTGGCTACAGCCCGAGCGTGCGGCTCTTCGAGGCCGCTGCGTGCGGCACGCCGATCATCAGCGACTGGTGGGAAGGGCTCGACGCCTTCCTGGAGCCGGGACGCGAGATCGTGGTCAGCACGTCGACGGAAGGCGTCCTCGGCGTGCTGCGCGGGTGGAAGAGCGGCGCGCGCGACGCCCTTGCGGCGGCGGCGGCCAGGCGGGTGGCGTCCGAGCATCTCGCGGACCACAGGGCGGTCGCGCTGGAAGGCTATATCGCCGAGGCGGCCGATCTCCGCCGGTCTCATCCCCTGCGGGAGACGCCATCCGAGGAGCGCCGCCATGGCGCCTGACTCCGGTGCCGGCGGCGGTCGCACGGGCGAAGTCCGCGTCGCGATCGCAGGCGTCGGCAACTGCGCGTCCGCGCTGGTGCAGGGCGTCGCCTTCTATCGCGACGCGGCGGACGACGTCCCCGTGCCGGGCCTCATGCATGTCCGGCTCGGCCGCTACCATGTTCGCGACGTGCGCTTCGTCGCCGGCTTCGACATCGACCGGCGAAAGGTCGGGCTCGATCTCGCGGACGCGGTCGCGGCGCCGCCGAACAACACCGTCCGCTTCGCGGAGCCGCCGGGAACCGGCGTCACGGTGCGGCGCGGGCCGACCCTGGACGGCCTCGGGCTGTACCTGCGCGACGTGGTGGAGGAATCCGACGAGCCCCCTGTCGACGTGGCGGCGGTCCTGCGGGATGCGCGGGCGGATGTGCTCGTCTCCTATCTCCCGGTGGGCGCGGAGGCGGCAGCCGCGTGGTATGCGGAGCGGGCGCTGGAGGCGGGCTGCGCCTTCGTCAACTGCATGCCGGCCTTCATCGCCTCGCGGCCGCAATGGGCCGAGCGCTTCGCGCGACGCGGCCTGCCGATCATCGGCGACGACATCAAGAGCCAGGTGGGCGCGACGATCGTCCATCGCGCGCTCGTCCACCTGTTCCGACAGCGCGGCGTGCGGCTCGACCGCACCTACCAGCTCAACTTCGGAGGCAACACCGACTTCCTCAACATGCTGGAGCGCGAGCGGCTGGCGTCGAAGAAGCTCTCGAAGACACGCGCCGTCACCAGCCAGGTGGGCGGGCCGATGGCGCCGGGCGCCGTGCATGTCGGGCCGAGCGACCACGTGCCGTGGCTCGGCGACCGCAAGTTCGCCCATATCCGTCTCGAAGGCAGCGCCTTCGGCGGCGTGCCGCTGTCGGTGGACCTCAAGCTCGAGGTCTGGGATTCGCCCAACTCGGCCGGCGTCGTCATCGACGCGGTGCGCTGCGCGAAGCTCGCCATCGACCGGGGGATCGGCGGCGCGCTCGAGGGCCCGTGCAGCTACTTCATGAAATCCCCACCCCACCAGTTGAGCGACGAGGCCGCGTTCGAGGCGACGGAACAATTCATCCGCAGCATGTCGGCCGCCGCCCGGGCGGACCCGGTCGCCTGACCGGTGCGCCTTCGCCG
>JBFWXJ010000212.1:0-10717 GCA_050187535.1 Alphaproteobacteria bacterium
TCGGGCCCGATGAATCGAGCTTGATGAGCACGGCGGCCACCGCGAGGATCGGTGCCACGACGATCAGCGCTATCGTAGCGACGACGTAGTCCTCGACCATCTTAAGGACGCCGAGCGAGCCCTTCAGCGGCTGGTACATCACCCGCAGCGACGGCAGCCCGCCGACCGACGCGAACTGCGCGAAGCGCGGGTTGAAGGTGTTGCGGTCGAGCGGCACCACCACGTCGGCCGCGATCCGGTGGACGCTCTCGATCATCTTGTTGATCCGTGCCGTCGATTCCCAGGGCAGCGCCAGCAGGATGACGTCGATGCGCTCACTGTGGACGGCCGTGTAGAGCTTCTGGACCGAGCCGCGCACGACGGTGCCGGCGATCTCCGTGATGCCCTCCGGCTCGCCTTCGTCGAGATAGATGCCGACCACGTCGTACAGGCGGTCGGGCGAACGGTCGAGCTGCTCCAGGATCTCCGTGATCTTTGGCACGGTCCCGACGATGGCGACGTTCCGGCGCAGGACCGCCCGCTCCGCGGCGAGCCGCATGCCGATCCGAACCAGCACGAATCGGCCGAAGGAGACCAGGGCGAGCGCCATCGCCGCCCAGGCGAGCAGGAACGTCAGATGATGCTGCGGCTCGGGAATATAGGCCCAGAAGGCGACCGCCACGGCGATGGCCGCCGGTACCCCGCCGATGACGATCTGGCGGAGCTGCCGGCCGGCGGTCTGGTATTGCTCGACGCGGTAGGACCCGCCGGCCTCCAGCACCTTCACGAAGATCAGCACGCCCAAGGCCGTGAACAGCGCCAGCTGCAGCAGCGTGACGCCGGGCAGGCGCAGGTCGTCGGCGATCAGCCACATGATGATGCCGCTGTCGGTCAGCATCACGATGTCGCAGCAGATCACCAGGCGATTGATGAGCCCGTGCGTCCATCTGATCATCGCGGGTCCCCCTCAGTCCCCATGGTGGCCGGCGATTCCGGTCTTGCGCCGAGCCTCGCTGATTGCGCCGCCCTCGTCACGAGGAAAGGGCCGATCGCCGGGCGCTTCGAGCTCGACCTGAACCTTTCCTCGGTCGGCGCCGCCACCGGTGCGACGTGCGAATCGGACAAGTCGAAGGTCATCATCCGTGTGCGCCCCGCAGTCGGTGGCCCCGCCAGTAGGGACCTGGCAGCGCGCTCGCGAAAGATAGATCGCGGACGCGGCGTCGCCACAGCATCGATGCGTCCATCTCACATGGCTTTCGGCGCGATCAGCGGCGGCATTCCAATCCGGGCCATGGCCGCTTCTTGTAGAACGGGACGATCATCAGCCGATCGACGCCGCTCCAGACGCGATGGTCGCGCTCCGGGCAGAAGCGTGCCATCGCCGACGTCGGGTTGCCGCGCCACATGTCCGGCACATGCACGACCACGGTGAAGACGCCGGCGTGGAAGTCCGGCTCCTCGTACCACCAGTAGATCGGCATCACCTGCCGGAAATGCTCGCGGATCTCGAAGCGCGCATCGAACGGCTTGGGATCGATCTCGCCGTCGACGTCGGCCTCCTGGGCCATGGCCGCCCCGGACAGGGCGACGGCGAAGAGGGCGGCCAGGAAGCGGCGCTGCGTCGGCATTGCGGGCGCGACGATACCGCCTGTAGTTTCAGGCGGCAAACCGGGTCGGCCACGCGGGTGAGGCGGTGACTGCCAACTTGGGCCGTGGGAGGGGAATGTCGCTGCCGCGCCGCCTGTACGACGCGTTCGGCCATTACGTGGCCGGGCTCGCGGTGCGCGGCATCGAGGTCGTCGGCAAGCTCGGGCTGTACGTGCTGGCCGCGGCCGTGCTCGGCGCCCATCGGTCGGGCCTGTTCTTCCTCGCGATCACCTGGGTCGGCCTGGCATCGACGATCGCCCGCATGGGGCTGGAGCGGGCGGTGACGCGCCACATCGCCGCCGAGCTGGCCGTGGGCGACGGTCGTGCGGCACGCCATGCGCTCGCCTCGGCGCTGGGCTGGACGACGCTCGGCGCCATGGTCGCGGCACTCCTGACCTGGGCGGCGGCCGAGCCGGCCTCGCGTCTGGTGTTCCGCGAGCCCGATTTCGCCGGCCCCCTTGCGACGGCCGCCCTGGTGCTGGTGCCCCAGACCCTGATGGTGGTGGTCGCGCAGGCGCTGGCCGGCCTCAAGCAGGGAGTCGCATCGCTTTTCGTGCAGAGCTCGCTGTGGCCGGTGCTGACGTTGGCCGCACTCGCCGCCGGCGCCGATACGGTGGAGAGCCTGCTGCTGGCGCTGGGCGGCGCCAATCTCGTCTGCGCGCTGATCGGGCTCGCGCTGATCCATCGGCGCCGCGACGTCTTCGTCGATCGCGCGATCGCAGCCGACCCCGCCGAACGGCTCCCCGGCATCTGGCGCACCGCACTGCCGCTCGGCGTCGTCGAGATGGTGCAGGTATCCCTCGGATCGATCCCGGTCCTGGTTCTGGGAGTTTTCGCGGATGCCGCCGACGTCGGGGCATTCAGCGTGGCCAACCGAATCTCGCTGCTGATCTGGGTCGTCATCATCTCGATCGGCACGGTGGCGGCCCCGACCTTCGCCGAGTTGCACCGGCGCCAGCAGTTTGCCGCGCTGCGTGCCGCCAACCGCAAGGTCCGCTACGTCACCATCGCGGCAAGCCTGCCGGTGATCGCCGCGATGCTGATCCTTCCCGAGACCTTGCTGCGGCTGATCGGTGCCGGCTTCGAGGCCGCTGCGCCGGCGTTGATCATCCTGGCCGTGGGGCAGCTGGTGAACTGCCTGCTGCCCTCGCAGGACGTCGTGCTGGCGATGACCGGCCACGGCGCGCTGCTCCGCCGGCTCAACCTGCTGCAGCTTCTCACCTGCGTCGTGCTCTCAGCGCTGCTCGTTCCACCGTTCGGCATGATCGGCGCGGCGGTCCTGACCGCTGTCTGCATCGCGCAAGGTGCGGTCGGCACGACCCTGGCGGTACGACGGACGATGCCCTTCGCGTTCTGAGAGGTCGGAATGCTCCGCCGGGTAGTAGCAATCCTGGAGCGCTGGTCCCCCGCAATGACTGCGATGCTCGCGCGGCTCTATGACCGCTTCCTGCATCGCGCCGGGGAGCCGGAGCAGGCACTGCTGCCGTACGTCTGTCCACGCGGCGAGATCGCCGTCGACGTCGGCGCCAATCACGGTTCGTATACGGTCGTACTCGCGCGTCTCGTCGACCGCGTGGTCGCCGTCGAGCCGATCCCCTTCGAGGTTCGGATCCTGCGCCTGCGCTTCGCCGGCGCCGTTGCCGCCGGCCGCGTCGAGGTCGTCGAAGCCGCGCTCTCCGACGCGTCGCGCGAGGTGACGTTGATGATACCGTCCAACTCGGCGGCGCTCGCCAGCGTCGAGGCGGCCGTGGCCTCACGCCATCACGGAAGCGCCATCCGCGTCTCCACCCGCACACTCGACAGCCTCGGGCTCGCACCGGTCGGGTTCATCAAGATCGATGTCGAAGGGCACGAAGGCGCGGTGCTTCGCGGTGGCATGGGAACGGTCGCGCGGGATCGGCCGACCCTGCTGATCGAGATCGAGGAGCGCCACCATCCCGGCGGCTTCGCGGAGGCGAGGGATCTGCTCGAGCCCCTCGGCTATCGCGGCTGGTTCCTGATGGACGGGCGGCTACGCCCGATCGCGGAGTTCGATCATGCGCGGTTGCAGAATGTCGCCGCCCTGAACGCCGAGGGGACCGGACGGCGCGAAAATTGTACCTACATCTCCAATTTCTTGTTCGTAGCACGGACGAATGTGCACAAGGCCTTGCGGGACGGTGGCCTGCTGCTGCACGACTAGCGCAGACACCGAGGCGCGCGTAGGGCGGAGCGCGACTGAGACGGTCCGAGGAGCGCCGATTGCGTGACCAGGGCACCATGGTGGGAGCGGCGGCGGAAGGAGCCCCGCGGGACGTCGGCAAGGGGCCGGTCGCGGGGGCGGTCGTCCTGCGGTTGATCGATTTCGAGCTCATGGCGGCCGGGATCGGCGCCGAGACGGCGCGGCGCCTGGGCCACGATGCGATGGTGCGCATCGCCGCGGTCGCCAGCGGTCATGGGGCTGTCAGCCTCGCCGGTGAATCGGAATATGCAGTGTCCGAGCTTCCGCCCGGCCATGCGGAGTCGCTGGCCGGCCGCCTTGCCGCGGCCTTCGCCGAGCCCTTCTCGCTGGGCGGCACCGACCGCTACCTGCGCGCGGCCATCGGCTTCGCCGAGGGCGCGGAGGGGACGCCCGGCGTCATTGCCGATGCCCAGCTCGCGTGCCGCCTGCAACGCGTCGCCGCGGTGGCCGCCTATGAGCCGAGGCTGCGTGCGGAAGCCGAACGGCAGCTCGGCGTCGCCATGGCGCTGCACGATGCCGTGGCCTCGCGCTCGCGTGACATCCAGGTCGCCTACCAACCGATCTTCGCGCTCCCCGCCCGCCGGCTCGTCGGCTTCGAGGCGCTCGCTCGCTGGACCAACGCGACCCATGGCGAGATATCGCCCTCGGTGTTCGTGCCGATCGCGGAGAGCACCGGCCTGGCAAGGCCCTTCGGCGCGCATGTCTACGAGCTGGCGGTGGCGACCGCCACCGACATCAATGCGCTGCGCCGCGCCGCCGGCATGGCGCCGCTCACCATGTCGGTCAACGTGTCCGCGATGCAGTTCGGCGACCCGCTCCTGGTCGACATGGTCGGGCGCATGCTGCGCGACATCGGCGGCGACCCGGCCACGATACGGCTGGAGCTGACCGAGAGCGTGCTGCTGCCCAACATCGACGCGGCGATCGCCGTGCTCGAGCGGCTGCGCGCGCTCGGCGTCGCGATCATTCTCGATGACTTCGGCACGGGGTATTCGAGCTTCGGCTACCTTCACGAGCTGCCGATCGACGGCATCAAGCTCGGCCGCTCCTTCGTGCGCCGCGTTCCGGATTCCCAGCGCGCGACCGTCATCGTCGGCAGCCTCATCGATCTCGCCCACGGCCTCGATCTCTCCGTCGTCGCCGAGGGGGTAGAGACCGAGGACTGCTGTCGTGCGCTGGCCGATCTCGGCTGCGACTACGTCCAGGGAATGCTGCTGGGCCGGCCCATGCCGCGCGCCGCCGCCCTCGACCCCGCCGGCGTGACCTTCGCGGGGGATTGACCCCGGGTCACAGCGCGTCGCGTACGCGTTCCCAGGTCGCCACCATGTGCGCCTCGAGCGCGCGGGCCAGACGCTCGCCGTCGCGGGCCTCCAGCGCGGTGATGATCGCCTCGTGGTCCGCGACCGCGCCCGACCACTTCTCCGCGCTGTGGTTGCCGACATAGCGGATGCGCTTGAGACGTGCCTGCAGCATTCCGTGCACATAGGCCAGCGGCTCGTTGCGCGCGGCGGCCAGGATCGCCGCGTGGATCTCCTGGTTGCGCTTGAAGTAGGGCAGGCGGTCGCGTGCCCCGTAGAGGCGCATCATGTCCTCGTGCAGTGCACGGATGTGGGCGATCTCGTCGTCGCCGGCGTTGGCGCAGGCGAGCCGGCCGGCCAGCGCTTCCAGGCAGCCGATCACGGCCAGGCTGTCGCGCACGTCCTCGGGCGAAAAGCGGCGGACCACGGCGCCGCGGCTCGGCACCAGTTCGATCAGCCCCTCGCTCGCCAGGAACTTCAGCGCCTCGCGCAGCGGCGTCCGCGACACGCCGAGCGCCTTGCCGAGATTGCCCTCGTGGATGCGCGTCCCGGGCCCGAGCTCGCCCTCGATGATCATGTCGCGCACGCGGCTGACCACCGCATCGTGCAGGGTGCGGCGAATGATCGGTCCGGGCTCGACCGTCTCGGCGTCTTCCATCCCTGGCCGGTTCTGTGTCGGGGCGCCGGACGCCCCGTTCCCTCGCGATACTAACGATCGGGCGGCTGCTGGCAATCCTGCACACTGCATACAGCATTCTTGATGATCGACCGCGGCAGTGGTTAAGTGGGGGCAATAAGAGCTCGGGAGGAAGGCTGCGTGGCTTCGGTCGGCTTCGTCGGCGTCGGCACGATGGGTCGTGACATGGCCCTCAACCTGCTGAAGGCCGGTCACCGCGTCCGCGTCCATGATGTCGTGCCGGCGGCAGTGGCGGCGTTGCGCGAGGCGGGCGCCGACGTGGCGAAGGATGTCGCCGACGCGGCGGCTGCGGCCGACGTCGTCGTGACGATGCTGCCCGACACGCCGCAGGTGGAGGCCGTCGTCCTCGGTCCCGGCGGCCTGCGCGACAACCCGCCGCCCGGCCGCATCGTCGTCGACATGAGCACGATCTCGCCCGAAGCGACCAGGCGCATGAGCGCGGCACTGGCCGAGGTCGGCGTGGCGCTGCTGGACGGCCCCGTCTCGGGCGGGCCGATCGGTGCGAAGAACGCGACGCTGTCGGTCATGATCGGCGGCGAGGCCGCGGCCTTCGCCGCTGTGCGGCCGGTGCTGGAGGCGATGGGCCGCACCATCGTCCATGTCGGCCCGTCGGGGGCGGGGCAGACGGCCAAGCTGTGCAACCAGGTGATGGTCGGCCTCAACCTCCAGGCCGTCTGCGAGGCGCTGGCGCTGGGCCGGGCCGCCGGCGTCGACCTGGACGTGCTGCGCAAGGTGATGCTGGGCGGCTCGGCCGCATCGTGGATGCTCGACAACCTCGGTCCGGCGATGATCGCCAAGGACGACAAGGCGGGCTTCCGCATCGACCTGATGCTGAAGGACCTGCGCCTCGTCGGCGAGCTCGCCTTCTCGCTGGGCGTGCCGTTGCCGGGCACGGCGCTCGTCACCAGCCAGTATCTCGACGCGCGCGCCCATGGCGAGGGCGGCAACGGCAACCAGGCATTGTTCCGCGTCTACGACCGGATGAGCGATCAGGGCCAGCCGTGAGCCGGCCGCGCCTCGGCTTCGTCGGCCTCGGCCTGATGGGCACGGGCATGACGCTGCGCCTGCTGGAAAGGGGCTGGCCCGTCACGGTCTGGAACCTGGAGCCGGAACGGGTGCCGCCGGTCGCCGATGCCGGGGCGGTCGCCGCCCGGTCCCCGGCCGAAGTCTGCGCGGCCTCGGACGTCTTGCTCATGTGCGTGCTGCACACCCAGGCGGTGGAGGCTTGCGTCTTCGGCCCGGGCGGCATCGCCGAGCGGGCGACGGAAGGCAAGATCCTCGTCGACCACTCCACCGCCGATCCCGCGCGCACGCGCGCGTTCGCCGCGCGGCTGGCGGCGGAGACGGGGATGGCCTGGGTCGATGCGCCGGTCTCGGGCGGCCCGGTCGCCGCGCGCGAAGGCGCGATGACCGTGATGGCCGGCGGCGACGCCATGCATCTCGCGGCGATCGGCCCGGTGCTGGCGGACCTCGCACGCAACGTCACCCATATGGGACCGGTCGGCGCCGGACAGACGACGAAGCTCGTCAACCAGACGATCGTCGGCACGACCTACGTGATGCTGGCCGAGGCCCTGGCCTTGGCGGAGACGGCGGGGATCGATGCAGCGCGGCTGCCGCAGTGCCTCGCCGGCGGCCATGCCGACAGCGTCCTCCTCCAGCAGCTCTTCCCGCGCATGCAGGCGCGCGACTTCGAGCCGCCGCGCGCCTATGCGCGCCAGCTGCTGAAGGACATGCACGCGGTCGACGATTTCGTGGATGGCCTCGGCCTCGACCTGCCCCTGGTCCGGGCGATGGTCGCGCGTCACGTCGCCTTTGTGACGAAGGAAAGGGAGATGGCCGACCCGGCGTCGATCGTCGGGCTGTACGGACGAGACTGAGCCGCGAAACAAGCCGATTCCTCGGGAGGGAACCATGAGACTGTCGAACGTGCTTCGCTCTGCCGCCGTCGCGGCGGTGGCCCTGATGGCGGCCGTGCCCGCCGTGCAGGCCGATGTCCTCGACGACATCCGAGCCGCCAAGAAGGTGCGCATCGCCATCGATTTCGGCGTGCCGCCCTACGGCATGACCGACGACAAGATGCAGCCGGCCGGGTCCGACGTGGACACCGCCAGGGCGCTCGCCAAGGACTGGGGGGTGGCGCTGGAGATCGTGCCGACGACGGGCGCCTCGCGCATCCCGTCGCTGCAGACCGGCAAGGCCGACCTCGTGATCTCGACGCTCTCGATCACCGCCGAGCGCGCGAAGGTCATCGACTTCTCGGTCGGCTACGCCTCGCTGCGCACCGTGCTGGCCGGCACCAAGGGCGTCGCGGCCAAGAGCGTGGCTGACCTCAAGGGCAAGACGATCGGCACCACGCGGGGCACGACGCACGACACCTGGCTCGCCAACAACGCCAAGGAATCCAAGATCATCCGCTACGAGGACGACGCCACGACGGCGCAGGCGTTCGTCAGCGGTCAGGTCGACCTCTTCACCACCGCCGAGCTGCTGCTGGCGCCGATCGCCGCCAAGAACCCCGGCCGCCAGCTCGAGCTCAAGTTCCCGCTCGAGATCTTCACGCTGGCGGTCGGCGTGAAGAAGGGCGAGGCGAAGCTGCTGGCGGAAGTGAACGCCTGGGTCCGTGCCAACCTCAAGAACGGCACCCTCAACGCGATCTACAAGAAGCACCACGGCAACGACCTGCCGCAGGAGATCATCGCGGCCGGCAGCTGACGGCACCCGCATCCGCGAGCCGCCCCGGGCGTCCGACGCCCGACGCCCGGGGCGCCCGATCCCACGTCGCAGGCGGGCTGCATGAGCGACCTCACCATCGTCGACGCGCACCATCACTTCTGGGATGCGGAGCGCAACTACCATCCCTGGCTGCGTGACCAGCCGCCGATCCCGTTCCGCTACGGCGACTACAGCACCATCCGCCGGCGCTACCTCGAGCCCGACTACCTCGCGGACGCGCGCAACTGGCGGATCGCGGGTTCGGTCTATGTCGAGACCGAGTGGGACCCGGGCGACGCCTTGGGCGAGATGGCCTATGTGGCCGAGCTGCGCCGCGGCGGCGGCCTGCCTTCAGTCGCGGTCGCCCAGGCCTGGCTCGACCGCGATGACGCCGCCTCGCTGCTGGAGCGGCTGGCGGCGATCGATTTCGTGCGCAGCGTCCGCCACAAGCCGCGCGCGAATGCCTCGCCCAGCGACGGGCGGCCGGGCGGCATGGCCGATCCGCGCTGGCGTGCCGGCTTCGCGGAGCTCGCCCGCCGCGGCCTGCGCTTCGATCTCCAGACGCCCTGGTGGCATCTGGGCGAGGCGGTCGACCTGGCCCACGCCTTTCCCGATACCCGCATCATCCTCAACCACACCGGGCTGCCGGCCGATCGCAGCCCCGCGGGGATCAGCGGTTGGAAGCGGGCGATGGCCGATCTCGCCCTTTGCCCGAACGTCGCGGTCAAGATCTCCGGCATCGGCGTGCGCGGGGAGGCATGGACCGTCGCCGCCAACCGCGGGATCGTGCTGACGACGATCGACCTCTTCGGCACCGACCGCTGCATGTTCGCCAGCAACTACCCGGTCGACGGCCTCTGCGCCTCCTGGGACGCGATCCTGGGCGGCTTCGATGCGATCACGGCCGACTTCTCGCCGGCCGAGCGCGACCGGCTGTTCGGCAGCAACGCGGTCGCGATCTACGACATCCCGCCATCCGAGCTCCGGGTGCGCCGCGCGCCATGAGCTACCAGTTCGACTTTTCCTTCCTGGCGGACAAGTGGCCGGCCTTCCTCGAAGGGGCGCTGCTGACGATCCGCCTGACGGTGATCTCGATCGTGCTGGGTTTCGCGCTCGGCACGGCCTGCGCCGTGGCGCGCGTCTACGGGCCCGCCATCCTGCGACGGCTGGTCGGCGCCTATGTCGAGATCATCCGCAACACCCCGCTGCTGGTGCAGATATTCATCGTCTACTTCGGCATCGCCAGCATGGGCGTGAAGCTCACGGCCGAGACCTCGGCGATCATCGCGCTCGTCATCAATGTCGGCGCCTACACGACGGAGATCATGCGGGCCGGCATCGAATCCATCCCCCGCACCCAGATCGAGGCCGGCGACTGCCTCGGCCTGCGCCGCATGCAGGTGATCGCCCACATCGTGCTGCTGCCGGCGATGGAGCGTGTCTATCCCGCACTGTCCAGCCAGTTCGTGCTGCTGATGCTGGCGTCGAGCATTGCCTCGCAGATTTCGGCCGAGGAGCTGACGGCGATCGCCAACGTCGTCCAGTCCGACACCTACCGCAGCTTCGAGGTCTACATCGTCGTGGCGGTCGTCTACCTCGTGCTGTCGCTCATCTACCGCCTCGGCTTCTGGGCGATCGGCATGGCGCTCTTCGTGCGCCGGCGCCGCCTCGGCACAGCGCTCCAGCAATGACGCAGTTCGGCTCCGTCCACGTCCTCTACCTCGTCCAGGCGGCGAAGTGGACGATCCTGCTCTCGCTCATCGCCTTCGCCGGCGGCGCGGTGCTGGGGATGGCCCTGGCGCTGGGCCGCGTCTCGCAATGGGCGATCGCCCGCTGGCTCGCGACCGCCTACATCCAGGTTGTCCAGGGCACGCCCCTGCTGATCCTGCTGTTCCTGGCATATTTCGGCCTCGGCATCCTCGGCGCGCGGCTGGAGCCCGTGGTGGCCGCGGGTCTGGCGCTCACCCTCTACACCGGCGCCTTCCTCGGCGAGATCTGGCGCGGCTGCATCCAGTCCGTGCCGCGCACCCAGTGGGAGGCGTCGGACTGCCTCGGCCTGGTCCGCATCCAGCAATACATCTGGGTGATCCTGCCGCAGGCGGCGCGCATCGCCATCCCCCCGACCGTCGGGTTCATGGTCCAGGTGGTGAAGAACACCTC
>JBFWXJ010000213.1:0-10658 GCA_050187535.1 Alphaproteobacteria bacterium
CTGGCGGCCACGCGGGCGCTGCCCGGCGCCGCGGGCGACGACCGCCGGTTCTATGCGGGGAAGCTCGCCGCCTGCGCCTGGTTCTTCCGCTGGGAGCTGCCGAAGACCGCCCATTGGGCCGACCTCGTGGAGTCGCTGGACCCCATATCGAGCACGGTCGACCCGGACAGCCTGTGAGCTACCAGGATTCGACCCGATGCAGCGGATTGAGGCCGATGCGCACCGCCGACGCCCGACCATCTTCGCTCAATTCGAAGGTCAGCACCTCGTCGGTGTAGTCGAAGCCGCCAGCCGACATGCGGAAGGCGTGCGGGCCGACGGGCACGAGGCGCACCATGCCGGCCGCCGGATCGATCCAGTGCGGCGGCACGATGCATAGGCCGGCGGCGTCGACCAGCACCTCCAGATCCGTCCACGAATCCCGGTAGCGGCCGACATAGCGCGACCAGCCGGGATCGACGACCGCCGCCACGGTCGTCGGCGTGGCCCGGGTCACGGCGGCCGCCGTCCACTGCAGGATACGCTGGGCGAAGATGCCGGGCTGCCCGTCTTCCGCGTTGGTCAGCACGACGACGCCGAGCTTCATCTCGGGCAACAGGCGCAGGTCGCTGGCGAATCCCGCCATCAGCCCGAAATGGCCGGCGACCGTCCGCCCATCCTCCGGCCAGACACGGAAGCCGAGGCCCCAGCCGCCCCGCCAGTCCGGATCGAGCCAATGGACCCGCCGCATCTCGGCCAGCGTCGCGCCCGCCAGGACCTGGGAGCCCCCTGCCGGGCCGTCGCGGAACTGCAGCATCATGAATTTCGCCAGGTCCGCGACGCTGCTGGCGATGCCGCCGGCCGCCGCCAGCCCGGCCAGGTCGGAGTGGGGCCGCATCGCCCGCTCCGACCGCGGCAGCTTGCGACCGTAGCCACGCGAGGCCGACCGGTCCTCGGGATTGGGCTCGGTGCGGGTGGATGCCATGCCCAGCGGTTCGAGAACGCGCCCGCGCACGTGGTCCGCCCAGCCGACGCCGGACGCCGCGGCGACCACCTCGCCCGCCAGCGTCATGCCGAGATTGGAGTATTTCCACCGCGTCGCGGGCGGCAGCACGCACTGGCGATCGGACAGCGCGGCGCGCAGCGCGCCGGTGCCGGGAAAGGCGAAGTCCGACCAGTAGGGGAACGGCGCCTCGCGCGCGAGGCCGGAGGTATGGGTCAACAGGTGGCGAACGGTAATCGCCGCCTCGCCGCCGCCCAGCCGCAGCCACGGGAGGTGCCGCGCCAGCGGATCGTCGAGACCGAGCGCGCCCGCGTCGCGGAGCTGCATGATCGCGGTCGCGGTGAAAAGCTTGGTGACCGATGCGATGGGGAAGAGCGTCTGCGGCCCCGCCCGGATACCGCGCTCGCGGTCGGCGGCGCCGAACCCCTCGGCCCACAAGATTTCCTGGTCGCGCACGACGGCGACCGCGACCGCCGGAATGTCGAGATGGGCGAGGCGCGCCTCGATCCACGCCCGCGCCAGGTCGAAAGCAGCCCGCACCTCCGGATGTTCCCCGAAGGTCACGGGCGCGCCTGGCATCAGCCCTTCTTCGCCGGCGGCAGGTCGAGCCGGATATGCAGCTCCTTCAGGCGCTCGGGCGGCACCGGCGAGGGCGCCTGCATCAGCAGGTCCTGGGCCTGCTGGTTGAGCGGGAAGGCGATGACCTCGCGGATGTTCGGCTCGTCGGCCAGCAGCATGACGATACGGTCGATGCCGGGGGCCGATCCGCCATGCGGCGGGGCGCCGAACTTGAAGGCGTTCAGCATGCCGCCGAACCGCTGCTCCACCTGCTCGCGCGAGTATCCGGCGATCTCGAACGCCTTGTACATGATGTCGGGCTTGTGGTTGCGGATGGCGCCGCTCGACAGCTCGACCCCGTTGCACACGATGTCGTACTGGAACGCCTTGATCTCCAGCGGGTCCCTGGTCTCCAGCGCCTCCAGTTCGCCCTGCGGCATGGAGAAGGGGTTGTGCGAGAAGACGATCTGCCCGGTCTTCTCGTCCAGCTCGTACATCGGGAAGTCGGTGATCCAGCAGAAGCGGAACTCGCCCTCGGCGTAGAGGCCCATCTCCTGGCCGATGCGGTTGCGCGCGGCACCCGCCAGCTTCTCGGCCGCCGCCTTCTTGTCACCGACGAAGAAGACCGCGTCGCCGTCGACGGCACCCGTCGCCGCCCGCAGCTCGGCGATGCGCTCGGCCGACAGGAACTTGGCGATCGGGCCCTTCGCCTCACCATCGGCCAGCACGACATAGCCGAGGCCGGGCGCACCTTCGCCGCGCGCCCAGTCGTTGAGCTTGTCGAAGAAGCTGCGCGGCCGTGCCGCGGCACCCGGCGCGCGGATCGCGCGCACGACGCCGCCGGCAGCCGCGATCTTCACGAACACCTGGAAGTCGGACGCGGCGAAGATCGGCGTCACGTCGCAGATGACGAGCGGATTGCGCAGGTCGGGCTTGTCCGAGCCGTATTTCAGCATCGCCTCGTCGAAGGGGATGCGCGGGAACGGCGGCTTGGTCACCTGGCGGCCGTCCGCGAACTCCTCGAAGACGCCGGCCAGCACCGGCTCGATGGTGCGGAACACGTCCTCCTGCGTCACGAACGACATCTCGAAATCGAGCTGGTAGAACTCGCCCGGCGAGCGGTCGGCGCGGCTGTCCTCGTCGCGGAAGCAGGGCGCGATCTGGAAGTAGCGGTCGAAGCCCGCCACCATCAGGAGCTGCTTGAACTGCTGGGGCGCCTGCGGCAGCGCGTAGAACTCGCCCGGATGCAGCCGGCTCGGCACCAGGAAGTCGCGGGCACCCTCGGGCGAGCTCGAGGTCAGGATCGGCGTCTGGAACTCGTTGAAGCCTGATTCGATCATGCGCCGGCGGATGCTGGCGATGACGCGCGAGCGCAGGATGACGTTGCGGTGCAAGGCCTCGCGCCGGAGATCGAGGAAGCGGTAGCGCAGCCGGATGTCCTCGGGATAGTCCGCATCCGCGTTGACCGGCAGCGGCAGCGTGTCGGCGGTCGACTGCACCGCCAGCTCGGCGATCTGCACCTCGATCTCGCCGGTGCCGAGCTTGGCGTTCACCGTCTCGGGCGAGCGCGCGACGACCTTGCCGGTCACCGTGATCACGCTCTCCAGGCGCAGCGCGTCGACAGCGGCGAACAGGCCGCTCGAAATGTCGATGACGCATTGCGTGATGCCGTAATGGTCGCGCAGGTCGATGAACACGAGCTGCCCGTGATCGCGCTTGCGATGCACCCAGCCGGAGAGGCGCGCCGGCGACCCCACGTCGGAGGCGCGGAGCTGGCCACAGGTATGCGTGCGATAGGCGTGCATCATCGGTCCGGAAATGGCTGGATTCGGGCGGGCGAAAAGCGCATGGGCCGGCGGCGCTTGTCAAGCATGGCCGGCCGGCGCCAGCGGCCGGCGATCAGTCGCGCAGCAGGCCCGCCTCGCGCAGATAGCGCGCCGTGCCCGGATGCAGCAGCTCCAGCCGCGGCGCCGCGGCGACGGTGTTCGCGGCCGTCGTCTCGGAGGCCTGCGGCAGGCGCCGGGCGAGGTCCGCCTCGGCCCGGTGCATGGCGCGGGCGAGCCGATATGCCGCATCGTCCGGAAGCTTCTCGCGGGAAAGCACGAGGTTCCACGAGCCCACGGTCGCGAGCGGTGCCGTGATGGCGGGATAGCTGCCGGCCGGGACCGTCATCGGCTTCAGGAACGGATATTTCGCCTGGACGCGCGCCCGCTCGTCTTCCGTCAACCCGATGAAGCGGCCGCCGTACGGGCCGGCGGCGACCCGGCCGAAGCCGGGCCAGCCGACCCCGCCGCCCCAGAGGGCAGCCGCCCAGCCGTCCAGCACCATGGGCGGCCCGTCGCCCGCGCGCTCCAGCAGCACCGGCTGGAAATCCCGGTCCGGATCGTAGCCGAGCCCCGTCAATACATATCGGGCGAGCACCACGAGGCCGGAGCCGCTCGCCCCCAGCACGATCCGCTCGCCCGCGAGGTCGGCGATCGAGCGGTAGCGGGAATCCGCCCGGACGACGAACATGCCGGGGCTGGAGTACATGGCGGCCACGATCCACAGGTCGGCCGCCTCGCGGCCGATCCCGGCCAGCGCCTCGTAGGCGCTGGTCCCCTGGATGAGGCCGAGGTCGATGCGCTCCTCCTCCAGCAGCGGGATGTTGGCGGCGCTGCCCTCGGTCGGGCGGAGCTCCAGGGTCAGCGCCGGATCCGCCGCTGTCACGGCGGCGGCCAGGGCCGCACCGAACACCGCGAACCCACCCCCTTCGGTCGCCGTGCCCAGCGTCAGCAGCAACGGCCGCTCCTGTGCGCCGGCAGCGGCAGCCCACAGGGCCGCTGCGCCCGCCGCCAGGCCGATCACGGCCCGACGCCCGATCCCCCGACTGCCCATGCTTCGTCTCCTTCGCGGGCGGTCCTTGGCCAAATTCGCGCCCGACGCTAGATTCATGCCTGTTCGCCGCCCGTCACGAGGCGGACTTCCGAGGAGCCGCCCATGCCGAGCGTTCGCGCCGACTTCACGACCCGCCCCGAGATTCTCGGCACCTTCGGCGTCGTCGCCTCCACCCATTGGCTGGCGACCGCCGCCGGCATGGCGACCCTGGAAAAGGGCGGGAACGCCTTCGACGCGGCCGTGGCCACGGCATTCGCGTTGCAGG
Organism: Alphaproteobacteria bacterium; assembly: GCA_050187535.1. Lineage (GTDB taxonomy): Bacteria > Pseudomonadota > Alphaproteobacteria > ATCC43930 > Allostellaceae > Allostella. The sequence continues at coordinate 4,683 of JBFWXJ010000213.1, forward strand.
TCGTCGAGCCGCACCTGAACGGCCCGGCCGGCGACGTGCCCATCCTCTTCCACTCCGCGCGCGAGGGTGGCGTCAAGGTGGTATGCGGCCAGGGCACCGCGCCGGCCGCCGCCAACATCGCCCATTTCCGCAGTCTGGGGCTCGACATGGTGCCCGGCACCGGTCACCTGCCGGCCGTCGTCCCCGGCGCCTTCGACGCCTGGATGCTCATGCTGCGCGACCACGGCTCGCTGAAGCTGGCGGACGTGCTGGAATACGCGATCGGCTACGCGGCCGACGGCTACGCCATGGTGCCGCGCGTCGCCGACGCCATCGCGAACGTGGCCGAGCTCTTTCGCCAGGAGTGGCCGACCTCGGCCGCGATCTACCTGAAGAACGGGCAGCCGCCCGCCCATTTCACGCGTTTCCGCAATCCCGTGCTGGCCGAGACCTACCGGCGCATCCTGCGCGAGGCCGCCGCCGCCGGCGGCGACCGGGTGGCACAGATCGAGGCGGCGCGGCGCGCCTGGTACAAGGGCTTCGTCGCCGAGGCGATCGACCGCGCCTTCCGCACGCCCGTCAAGGACACCTCCGGCCGCCGCCACGCCGGCCTGCTGACCGGCGACGACATGGCGCGCTGGGAGGCGACCTACGAGACGCCCGCGACCTTCGACTATCACGGGTACACCGTCTGCAAGACCGGCCCGTGGGGCCAGGGCCCGGTCTTCCTGCAGCAGCTGGCATTGCTGAAGGGGGTCGATCTCGCGGGGATGCCGCTCGACGGGCCGGACTTCGTCCACTGGGTGGTGGAGGCCGCCAAGCTCGCCTTCGCCGACCGCGAATCCTTCTACGGCGACCCGGACCATGTCCGCGTGCCGATGGACCACCTGCTGTCGGAGACCTACAACGCCGCCCGCCGCAAGCTGATCGGCGACACCGCCTCGCTCGACCTGCGCCCCGGCACCATCCCGGGCTACGGCGGCAAGGTCGACCATGACGCGGCCAAGCGCGGCCGCATGGGCTTCGACACGATCCGCCAGGGCGTGGGCGAGCCGACCTCGCAGCGTTCTCCCGCCCGTGCGCCCGCCGGCGAGCCGGTGATCGGCAATGACGGCCGCATGGCCGGCGACACCTGCCACATCGACGTCATCGACAAGTGGGGCAACATGGTCTCGGCCACGCCGTCGGGCGGCTGGCTGCAGAGCTCGCCCGCGGTGCCGGAGCTGGGCTTCTCGGTCTCGACCCGCGGCCAGATGTTCTGGCTCGATGCCGAGCACCCGGCCGCGCTGGCACCCGGCCGCCGGCCGCGCACGACGCTGTCGCCCTCCTTCGCGCTCCGCGACGGCGAGCCCTACATGGCGTTCGGCACGCCCGGCGGCGACCAGCAGGACCAGTGGTCGCTCGTATTCTTCCTGCGGCACGTCCATCACGGCCTCAACCTGCAGGAGGCGATCGACGCGCCGATGTTCCATTCCGAGAGCTTCCCGTCGAGCTTCTTCCCGCGCGGCATGAAGCCGGGCGGCCTGCCGATGGAGGGTCGCTTCCCGGAGAAGACGGTGGACGAGCTGAAGCGCCGCGGCCATCTCGTCGAGACGACCGGCGACTGGTCGATCAGCCGGCTGTCGGCCGCCGCCCGCGACGGCGAGTACCTGAAGGCCGCCGCCAACCCGCGCTTCATGCAAGGCTACGCGGCCGGCCGCTGACCCGCTACCGGGCGAGCGACGCCAACGCCGCCAGGTCGATCCCTTCCAGGCGATTGCCGTCGCGGCCTACCATCGTGTCGGCCGCGACGAGCGCATTGAGGATCGCTTCCTCCACCGCATCGGCCGCCCCGCCGAAGACCGGGTTGAGCTGCTCGTTCGGCAGGTGGTCGATCGCGGTCACGCCGCGGGCCGCGTCGAGCGGCAGGGCATTGGCGGTCGTGAAGGCGAGGAAGATGTCGCCGGAGCCGTTGTGGCCGGCGCTGCCGGTGCGCGCCATGCCGAGGACCGCGCGCCGGGCGAGCCGCTGGAGCTGGTGCGGCAGCAGCGGCGCGTCCGTCGCCACGATGCCGATGATCGACCCCTCGCCCGTCGGCGGCGACAGGGCTGGGTCCGGGTAGCCGCGGCCGAGCACGCGCAGCTCGCCCCGGCGGCCGAAATTCGCCTGGACGAGCGCGCCCACCGTCCAGCGGCCGGCCGCGTCGACCACGCGCGAGGCGGTGCCGATGCCGGCCTTGAAGCCGTAGCAGCTCATGCCCGTGCCGCTGCCGACCGCGCCTTCTGCGACGGCGCCGCACGCCGCCGCGTCGAGGGCGGCCCGGACATGCGCCTCCTTTACATGATGGCCGTGGGAATCGTTGAGGAAGCCGTCCCAGGTCTCCCCCACGATCGGCAGGTGCCAGAAGCCGGGGCCCATGGCCGCACCGTGCCGATCGAGGAACCAGCGCAGCGACGCCTCGTGGACCGCCCCGACCGAATGCGTGCCGGTCAGGCAGATCGGCCCCAGGAACCAGCCGTACTCGGCGACGAAATGCGCGCCGGTCAGCTCGCCGGCGCCGTTGAATGAATGCATCCCCGCCCAGACCGGTGCCGGCACGCCCGTCTCCAGCCGCGGCACGATCGCGGTGACGCCGGTGCGCACCGGCCCCTGCCCGACGACGAGCGGCCCCTCCCCCGCGACCAGCGTCGTGTGCCCGACCAGCACCCCCGGCACATCGGTGATGGCATTCGCGGCCCCGGTCGGGCCGGAGAACGGCAGGCCCAGGTCGCGGGCGCGGGGGCGTCCACCGACGGTGGCGATCGTCCTGGCGATCATTCCTCGGGCTCCGGCCATGAGAAGAGCCCGCGATCCGCGTCCATGCTCACATGGAGAATGCGCATCACGAGCACGGTCCCTCCAAAAGGCGCGTAGTAGATCGCGTGGCGTCCTTCGCAGAGGACTCTCACTCCCGAACCCACCGCCTCTCGCGGAACACCCAGATTGGGATGGTCCACCAGACGGTCCATTCGCCTGTCGAGCCGGGCGAGGTAAATCCCTCGCTGCCTCAGACCCCACCGCTGCGCCGTGTGGCGGCCGATGGCCGTCAGATCGGCGCGGGCGAGGGCCGAGAGCCGATAGCGGACCGCCGTCATGCGCTAAGCTGGCACCTCTTCGGCATCCAACTCGGCGATCAATGTTTCCATCGAGAAGTCCTCGACGACGCCGCTTTCCCTCCCCGCCGCGATCGCCGCGCGCAAGCGCTCCAGCTTGACCTGATAGATCTCCTCCTGCCGCTGTAGCAGGCGGAGCCCTGCAGCGACGACCGCATCCGGGCTCTCGAAGTCGCCCGAGCGCACCCGCTCTTCGACGAAGCTTTCAAGCCTCGATGGCAACGTCACATCCATGCCTGGACTCCTTCACCGCCAAATTGGGCACCCTGCGGGAGGTTGTCAAAGCTCCAGCCAAGGCGGGTCCTCGCCCGAAAAGTCAGGAAGCCGTTCGGGGGCGGCCGCCTGGAACGCCTCGACGGTGCGGCAGTGGGCATCCGCCGCGACGAGGCGCGGATACGCGGAGAGATCGCAGGCGAAGCGGCGGCAGTTGTAGAGCTGCGGCACGAGATGGAGGTCGGCGAAGGTCGGCCGAGCGCCGAAGCAGAACGGACCGTCACTGTTCCGCCGGCGCAAGGTTTCCTCGAGAGCGGCGAGCGCGGTCGCCGCCCAGTGAACGTACCAGCCCTGTACCTCCTCGGGCGAGCGGCCCAGCGGGGCGGCCAGGTACTTGCGCACGCGGTTGTTGTTGAGGGGATGCAGGTCGGCCGCGATGAGGCCGGCGAACGCCCGCACCTCCGCCCGCGTCACCGCATCCGAAGGCAGCAGCGGCGTCGCCGGATGCAGTTCCTCCAGCAGCTCCAGGATGGCGCCGGACTGCGCGACGACGCGCCCGCCGATCTCCAGCGCCGGCATCAGCCCCTGCGGGTTGAGACGCCCGTACTCGCCCCGCGGCAAGCCGCCGATCGGCACGTATTCGAACGGCACCCCCTTCAGATGCAGCGCGATGCGCACCCGCCATCCGGCCGAGTTGCGGGCCCGGCCGAAGAGGCGCAACGCGCCCCCGGTCATGCGCCGGGGGTCACGCCGCCAGCGCCGCCTCGACGCCCTGGCCGATCGCCAGCAGCCGGGCATCGCCACCGTTCGGTCCGACGAGGCCGAAGCCGACCGGCGGCCCGCCGGCCGGCGTGCAGGGGATCGAGAGCGCGCAGCGGTCGAGGAAGTTGCCGAGCGCGGTGTTGCGCAGGATCAGGAGGTTGGTGCGGTTGAAGAAGGCGTCGTCGGCGAAGTCCGCGATCGGCGGCGGCAGCAGCACGCAGGTCGGCATGGCGACGGCGTCGAAGACCGACGTCCGCGCCTCGGCCCGCCGGCAGATGTCGGGCCGGGCGACCAGGAGGTCGATGTAGTCGGCGGCCGAGATCGCATCGCCGCGGGCGATGCGGGCGCGCACCCGCGGGTCGTACATGTCGCCTTTCTCGGCCATCAGCGCGCGGTGCAGCGCCCAGGCCTCGGCGACCGCGAAGCCGCCCTTGGCGTTGACGCGCGGGATCTCGTCGAGCTCCGGGAAGTCGAACTCCTCGACCCGTGCCCCTGCCCTGGAGAGACGGGACAGCGCCGCATCGAAGGCATCCGCGACGACCGCCTCGATCCCCTCGCGCACGATGTTGCGCGGCACGCCGATCCGCAGCCCGGCGACGGGCGCAGCCGCCGGCACCAGAGGCGCCTCGCCCGCCATGATCGCATCGACCAACGCGCAGCAGGCGACGGTCGGGGCCAAGGGCCCGATCGAATCGAGCGTGGTCGAGAGCGGGAAGGCACCCGCGGTCGGCACCCGCCGCGCCGTCGGCTTGAAGCCGGCGAGCCCGCAGAAGGCCGAGGGGATGCGCACCGATCCGCCGGTGTCCGAGCCGATGGCGGCCGCCGCCATGCCGTCGGTCACGGAGACCGCGGCACCCGAGGACGAGCCGCCGGGAATCCGCCGCCGCGTGGCCCGCTCGTAGGGGGAGGCCGGCGTGCCGTAATGCGGGTTGATGCCGACGCCGGAGAAGGCGAACTCGGTCATGTTGGTGCGGCCGACGATCACCGCGCCGGCCGCACGCAGGCGGGCCACGATGGGTGCGTCCGCCGTCGCCGCCCGCGCGTCGCTGCGGGCGGTCGATCCGGCACGCGTCACCTCCCCGCGCAAGTCGAACAGGTCCTTGACCGAGATCGGGATGCCGGCCAGCGGCGACGGCACGACGCCGACTGCGCGCAGCCGGTCGGACGCCGCGGCCGATGCGCGCGCCGCATCGGCGTGCACGGCCATGAAGGTAGCGGCCCCCTCGCCGCCCTTGTCGGCGATGCGGGCCAGCGCCTCCTCGGCCAGCGCTGCGGCCGTGGTGCGGCCGGCCTCGAGGTCGTGTGCGATGTCGGCGATCGGACGCATGGCGATTCCCCTCAGTCGAGCCGCGGCAGCGCTTCGACGGCGTAGCCGTGCCGGATGCTGCGGCCGAGGACCGGGTCCTCGATCTCCATGTCGAAGCGGTCGGAATGGGCGAGCGGCCCCATGGCGCCGATGGTGCCGCAGAAGAGCACGCTCTGCTTCGGCCACGGCTTGCCCGGCCCCGTGAAGCGCGGCATCAGGTCGTCGGGGTGGCGCATCGAGCCGAGCGTGCCTTCCTGGTAGAGGTCGCGCCTGCCCGCCGTCGTCGTCCAGGAGCGGATGACGAGCTTGTCCCAGTGTCCGGCCACCTCCGAGAAGCGCCAGGCATGGCGACCCACGACCTTCGGGCACATCTGCTTCGACACGTTGATCGAGTAGGCCTCGACCTTGCGGTCGGTGTGGTCGGAGCCGACCGTCAGCCACAGGCCGTCGTCGAGCGACACGACGACCGCCTCGACCTCGCCCGAGCTGTCGGTGCCCAGCACCTGCACGTGGTCGGCCTGGGTCAGGAAGCCGGCGGAGATGCGGAAGAAGAAGGGGAACTTGTCCGGCATCTTCACGCCGATC
>JBFWXJ010000214.1:0-10621 GCA_050187535.1 Alphaproteobacteria bacterium
GGGCCGACGATGCGCATGGCGAAGTAGCCGACATAGCCGATGGCGGCGATCAGCACGACCATGCGCCAGATGCGCCAGGGGTTGATCGCCTCCCACGGCCCAAAGCCACGGTCGGGCAGCAGCGTCAGTGCGACCACCGAAATGAGGAGCAGGCGGAGCGTGGCCTGCAGCTCGCGTCGCTCGAGCCGGTGCAACAGCCCGTGCATCTCCGGCTTGATCCCCAGGACTACGGCCATGACGATGGCGGCGGAGGCCGCGACCGCGAGGTCGCCCCTCCCGGCCAGCAGGCCGAGGCCGAAGGTCGCCAGTGCCGCGATCTCGGTGGTGATGCCGAGGCCCTCGCCGGTGCCGGCGTGGCGCTGGTAGCCGAGCGCGAAGAAGAGGGCGACGCCGGCGAGAGCGACCGCCGCCACGATGCCGCCATGGGCCTCCGCGGCGAAGCCGAACACCCCGCCCATCAGCCCGACGATGCCGAAGGTGCGCCACCCGGCGACGCGCCCGCCCTCCTGGTCGTCGCGCGACGACCAGCCGCGCTCCAGCCCGATCAGGAGGCCGATGCCGAAGGCGACCGCTAGGTCGAGAAGGCGCTCCGCCGCCGGCGATGCGAGGTCCAAGGGCCGGGCGCGCTCAGTTCGTGGCGCCGATGGTGACGCCGCCGTCAATCACCATCACCTGCCCCGTCATGAAGCGGGCGCGGTCCGAGGCGAGGAAGACGACCGCGCCCGCGATGTCCTCCGGCTCGCCGATGCGCCCCAGCGGGCATTGCCGCAGGTTGGCGGACAGCAGCGCCTCGTCCTCCCAGAGCGCGCGGGCGAAGTCCGTGCGCACGAGGCCGGGGGCGATGCAGTTGACGCGGATGTTGTGCCGGCCCCACTCGACCGCGAGGTTGCGCGCGAGCTGGAAGTCGGCCGCCTTGGAGATGCAGTAGGCGCCGAGCGTGGCGCTGCCCTTCAGGCCGCCGATGCTGGAGACGATGATGATCGAGCCGTCGCGTCGCTTGGCCATCTCGGGCATGACGAGGCGGGCGAGCGCCAAGTTGCACCACACGTTGGTGCTCATGATCTTGTCGAAGGGCTCGCGCGGCATCTCGCCCATCGGCCCGAAATACGGGTTCACCGCGGCATTGCCGACGAGGACGTCGATGCGGCCGAAGACGCGGCGCGTCTCGTCGACAAGGTGCTTCAGCTCGTCCTCGCGGCCGACGTTGCAGGGGATGCCGACAGCCTTGCCGCCGCCCGCGACGATCCCCTTCACCACCACGTCGACCGCGTCCGCCTTGCGGCTCGACACGACGACCGATGCGCCTGAGCGCGCCAGCGCCTCGACGGCGGACCTGCCGATGCCGCGGCTCGATCCCGTGACGATCGCAACCTTGCCCGTGAGATCGAACATCCGCCCTCCCCTGTTCGGGCGGACTATAGGGGCAGGCGACTTCTATCGGAACCAGAGGGTCAGTTCGGGAACGTAGGTCACCAGCGCCAGCACGACGATCATGGTCACGATGAACCACTTCATGTAGCGCATCACCTGGCCGATCCCGAGCCCGGTGATGCTGCAGACGGTGAGCAGCACCGTGGCGACCGGCGGCGTCTGCTGGCCGATGCCGAGGTTCAGCGTCACGATGATCCCGAAATGCACCGGGTCGATACCGAGCTTCGTCACCATGGGCATGAGGATCGGGATGACCAGCAGGATGGCGGCGGCGGCCTGCAGGAACATGCCGAGGATCAGCAGGAACACGTTGATGAACAGCAGCGCCAGGATGCGGTCCTGCGCGAACACGCCCAGCACCTCGGCGATCTTCTGCGGCATCTGCTGGTTGGCCAGGTAGATGCCGAGCACGGCGGAACCCGCCACCAGCATCATGACGACCGCGGTCTGCCGCGCGGTCGTCACCAGGGTCTCGACAAGGGTGTGCCAGGTGAAGTTGGGGGAGAGGAAGATGCCGACGAAAAGCGCCAGCGCGACGCCGATCGCGGCCGCCTCGGTCGCCGTGAAGATGCCGCCGATCATGCCGCCGACGACGAGGACCGGCACCAGCAGCGGCACGATGGCCGACACCGCGGCCCGGCCGAGGCGCGGCAGCTCGAACCGCTCCTCGACCGGATGGCCCTCGCGCAGCGCGAAGATGTAGCAGGTGACCATGAAGGCGCCGCCGAGGAGGAGGCCCGGAACGACGCCGGCGATGAACAGGTCGCGGATCGAGGTGTTCGTCGTGACGCCGTAGAGCACCATGGCGAGCGACGGCGGGATGATGATCCCGAGCGTCGCCGCCGCCGATGTCAGTGCCGCCGCATAGGTTCGCGGATAGCCCGCCCGCTCCATGCCGGGAACGAAGAGCTTGCTCAGCACGGCCGCGTCCGCGGTCGCCGATCCGCTCATCTCCGCCATGAACATGTTGGTCACGACGTTGACATGCGCGAGGCCGCCGCGCATCCAGCCGACGAGCGCCGTCGACAGCTCGATCAGCCGCTGCGCGATCGTGGTCGCGCTCATCAGCTCGCCCATCAGGATGAACAGCGGCACCGCCAGCACGACGAAGCTGTTGGTCCCGTTGAACAGCGCGATCGGCAGGGTGATCAGGTCGACGCCCGACACGATCATCGAGATCGTCGCCGTCGCCATCAGCGCGAAGCCGATGGGCAGGCCGATGAAGATGAGCGCGAGCAGCAGCACTACGATCAGAAGGCTCATCGCCGGGTCCACCGCTGCACGAGCGTGACGAGAGTCGCGAAGATCAGGAGCCCCATCGAGAGGGGTATCGCCGCCATGAAGATGCCCTTGGGTATCTCCGCCGTCATGATCTCGCGCCCGCCGGAGAAGCTGATCCAGCGCAGCGAATAGAAGAGGATCAGCCCGAAGAGCGCGACGAGGCAGAGATCGATCAGGCTGCGGAGCACGCGCTGGCCCGCCCGCGGCAGCATGTCGACCACAAGGTCCACGCCCAGGTGCTGGCCGCTGCGCGCCGCCAGGTAGGCGCCGAGGAAGCTGATCCAGATCAGCAGGTACCCGTCGATCTCCTCCGGCCACGGCAGGGCGTCGTCGAGCACGTAGCGGAAGAAGACCGCCAGGCACGTGATGACCACGGTGGCGGCGACCGCCACGGCCGCGATGGTCGCGACCATGGCGTCGAGCACGCGGACCAGCATCGCCCCGCCGCCCGGCTCAGCGCGCGGCGCGGATGAGCTTGATCCAGTCGTCACCCTGGTCGGCGATGAAGTCCTTGTAGACCTTGTCCGTCTGCGTGCGGAAGGACGCCAGATCGACCTCGTTGATCTGGACCATCTTGCGCATCTCCTCCATGAACTTGTTCTCGTTGCTCTCCGACTCGTTGAATACCGCGTCGGTGATCGCCACGGAGACTTCACGCATCGCCTTGCGCTGATCGGGCGTCAGACTGGCGACGAAGGCATTCGACGCCATCATGAAGCTCGGCGAATAGATGTGCTTCGTGAGGCTGAGATACTTGCCGACCTCGCCCAGCTTGGCCTCGTAGAAGCCGTAGATTCCGGCCTCCGCGCCGTCGACGACACCGGTCTGCATGGCCGTGAACGTCTCGGTCCAGTCGACCGGCGCGGGATTGGCGCCCATCGCCGCGAACAGCGCCCGGCGCACCTTGCCGCCGGCGACGCGGATCTTCAGGCCCTTCATGTCGGCCGGCGTGACGATCGCGCGCTTGGAGTTGATGACGTGGCGGAAGCCGTTCTCGTAGATGCCGAGAGGCGTCATCCCGGACCGCTTCTCGACCTCCTTGAACACCTGCTCGCCCAGTGGCCCCGCCAGCGCCCGCCGGACATGGGCCCGGTCGTCGAACAGCCAGGGGAGATCGAAGACCCCGACCTTCCGCACGACCTTGGTCATCCCCGACGCGAGAATGCCCATCTCAAGAGAGCCCGCCTGCAGGCTGTCGATCAGGGCTTCCTCGCCGCCCAGCTGCCCGTTGGGGTACAGCTTGAACGCGAAGACGCCGGGCATGCGCTTTTCCATCGCCTCGGAGAAGAGACGCGCATTCACATGTCCCGGCGACAGCTCCGACGTGATGTATGCGATCCGGACCTGCCGCGGCTCGGCCGCGAGCGGATTCGCGAGCATCGCCACGGCCGCGACCATGGCCACCAGCATCGCCTTCATCGCCCATCCTCCCAAATGGCGCCTCGGGTCAGCCCCGGCGCCCTGGCGGGAATGATCGGGTGCCGGGCGCCACCGATGGAATCGGAAATCCCGATCGTCTCGATTATTGAGACACTACCAGTTTCCCCGTGTCACCGTGACGGATGGCGCCGATCATCGCCGCCAGGGAAAAACGCATGCTTCTTCAGCAATCCGAGCGTTCGCGCCGGGCCGGCCGGGCGGAGACCATGCCGGGAGGCGCCTTCCAGGCGGCGGCGGGAACCCTGTCGCGCGGGCTGGAACTGCTGCGCTTCGTCAACCAGATGTACCCCGCCCATGTCGCCGAGCTGACCGAGCTGACCGGCCTTCCGAAGGCGACGGTCTCCCGGCTGCTGCACACCCTGTGCGATGCGGGATACCTCGTGCAGCACCCGCACGACCGCACCTTCAGCCCCGCCGGGAAGCTCCGCCTTCTCAGCGCCGGCGTGGCGCTGGACGAGTGGATACAGGATGTCGCGGCACCGGTGATCGACCGGCTGTCCCGGTCGATCCAATGGCCCTCGGACCTCGCCACGCTCGAGGGACGCGGCATGACCATCCGCTACACGACCCGCACGACGGCGCCGCTGCCCATCAGCGAGGCGATCAACGTCTCGGGCCTTTCGATGCTGCAGAGCGATTTCGGCCGCGCCTTCCTTGCCTTCGCCTCCGACGAGCAGCGCGAACGGATCCTGACGGCCCTCGTGCGCTCCGAGCGCCCGAACGACGCGGCCGCGCAGGACTGTCTCGCCGTCGAACGGATGCTGGAGGAAGTGCGGCGGCGCGGCTACGCGACCCGCGGACGCCCCTACGAGTTCGCACGTGCGTCGACGATCGCCGTCGCCGTGGTCGTCGACGGCCAGGCCGTCGCGGCCATCAACGTCATCTGCAGGGTCCGCCTCATCCCGCCCGCGGAGGTGCCCGGCCGGTTCCTGGCCCCTCTGCGGGCGGCGGCTGGCGAGATCGCGGCGCAACTGCGCCACGACGGCCTGCTGGTCCATCCCAGGCGATACGACCCCGGCGCCACCGAACGGGCGCCGGCACGGAACCAGGAAGGAAGCAACCGATGACGCCGCGCTGGAAGAGACGACCCGAGGGGTCCAACTGGGGTGATTTCGGCGCGGACGACCAGCTCGGCCGGCTCAACCTGCTCACCCCGGAGATGGTGCTGCGCGGCATCGCCGAGGTGAAGCTCGGCCGGACCTTCTGCCTCAGCCTGCCGCTCGACTATCCCGGCGGCAACGTCGGCAATCCGCGGCGGCATCCGCCGCGCCTGTTCGCCGCGACGGCGGGCGGCAAGTATTTCTACAATCGCGCGGGAAGCCTCGACGATCCGGCGCTGACCAGCGTCACCAGCGACGACGCCGTGCTGCTGCATACGCAGTACTCGACGCAGTGGGACAGCTTCGCCCATGCCGGCGGCGAGTTCGACGCCGACGGGGACGGCATCCCGGAGATCGTCTACTACAACGGCTGGCGGGCGCAGGAGCATGTCGTGCTGCCCGAGCCGCGGGACACCGACGACCCGCTGATGCGCTACGAGGGTGTCCAGGCGAAGGCCCTCGGCATCGAGCGCATGGCCGAGACCTGCGTGCAAGGGCGCGGCGTGATGATCGACCTTCACGCCCATTTCGGACGCGAGCACCGGTTCGTCAGCTACGACGACCTCATGCGCGTGATGGAGGTCGACAAGGTCGAGGTCGAGGCGGGCGACCTCGTCTGCCTGCATACCGGGTTCGACGCCGTCATCTTCGAGATGGACAAGCACCCCGACCACAAGCGCATGCACCTGACCTGCTGCGGCCTCAACGGCCGCGACAAGCGGCTCCTCCAGTGGATCACCGACAGCAACCTGGTCGCCCTCATCTCGGACAACCGTGCGGTCGAGATCATCCCGGCGCTGCCCGGCGAGGGACGCTACTCGCGCTCGCCGCTGCACGAGCATTGCCTCTTCAAGCTCGGCGTCCATCTGGGCGAGATGTTCCTGCTGGGCGACCTCGCCCGCTGGCTGCGTGCGAACGGCCGCAACCGCTTCCTGCTCACCGCCCCGCCCTTGCGCCTGCCGGGCGCCGTGGGCTCCCCGGCCACGCCGGTCGCGACGGTTTGATCGGCGTTCCACGGACCGAGACTGCGACACATTCAGGTACCGCGCGCCGCCGACGCGCCCGATGATCCGCCGCCACGGCGCAGGAGGCGGACATGGGCAAGGGCCCGCTCGACGGATTGAAGGTCATCGACACCGCGACGCTCTTCGCGGGGCCGATCGCGGCGATGCTCCTCGGCGACTTCGGCGCGGATGTGCTGAAGATCGAGCACCCCACGGGCGACGGCGCCCGGCGCCACGGCCCCTCGAAGGACGGCGTGCCGCTGTGGTGGAAGGTGATCGGGCGCAACAAGCGCGCGATCACCCTCTATCTCGGCAGCCAGGAGGGCCAGGCCCTCTTCCGCCGGCTGGTCAAGGATGCCGATATCTACATCGAGAACTTCCGCCCCGGCACGCTGGAGCGCTGGGGCCTCGGCTACGAGACGCTGGCCGCGGACAACCCCGGCCTGATCATGGTGCGCGTCACCGCGTTCGGGCAGCACGGCCCCTATTCGGGCCGCCCGGGCTTCGGGACGATCGCCGAGGCGATGAGCGGCTTCGCGGCGATCACCGGGCAGCCGGACGGCCCGCCGACGCTGCCGCCCTTCGGCCTGGCCGACGGCATCGCCGGCATCTCGGCGGCGCTCGCCGCGATGATGGCGGTGAACGCCCGCCACCGGACCGGCGTCGGGCAGGTCGTCGACGTGGCGCTCATCGAGCCGATCCTGACGGTGCTGGGCGCCCAGGCGATCATCTACGACCAGCTCGGCAAGGTGCAGACGCGCTCGGGCAACCGTTCGGTGAAGAACGCGCCGCGCAACACCTATCGCACGTCGGACGGCAAGTGGATCGCCATCTCGACCTCCTCGCAGTCGATCGCCGAGCGGGTCATGCACCTCGTCGGATGGCCCGAGGTGACGAAGGAGCCGTGGTTCGCCAGCGGCGCGGGCCGCGTGCAGCACGTCGAGGAGCTCGACGCCAAGGTGGCGGAATGGATCGGCCAGCGCACCAAGGACGAAGTCGTGGCCGCGTTCGAGGCGGCGCAGGCGGCGGCCGCGCCGATCTACGACATCGCCGACATCTTCGCCGACCCGCAATACGAGGCTCTCGACACGATCACCGAGGTCGAGGACGACGAGCTTGGCCTGCTGCGCATGCAGAACGTCCTCTTCCGGCTCTCGCGTGACCCGGGGTCGATCCGATCGACGGGCCGCCCGCTCGGCGCCGACAACGAGCAGGTGTTCGGGCGCGAGCTCGGCCTCAGCCAGGCGGAGATCAGCTCGCTGCGCGACAAGGGCGTCGTCTGAGATGCTCCTGCGCTCCTATCTCTATGCGCCGGGCAACCGGCCGGACCTCTGCGCCAAGGCCGCGGCCGGCGCCGCCGATGCCGTCATCGTCGACCTCGAGGACGCCGTGCCGGCGGCGGAGCGCCCGGCCGCCCGCCGGGCGACCGCCGGCTTCATCGCCGGCGGCCCCGCCCGGCCGGTCTTCGTCCGCATCAATCCCGGGGCCGAGGGGCTGGCCGATCTCGCGGCCCTGCCCGCCCGCGGCCTCGACGGCATCCGGATCGCCAAGGCCGAGGACCCGGCCTTCATCGCCGCGGTGGATGGCGCGCTCGCCGCGATGGAGGCCGATGCGGGGCTGCCGGCGGGTGTCGTCGGCATCCAGCCGATCGTCGAGAGCGTCGCCGGCCTCTTCGCCATGGAGGCGCTCGCGGCCGCCTCGGCGCGCATCCGGCGGTTCGCCTTCGGCGCCGGCGACTTCGTCCGCGACATCCGCGGCGAGGCGACCTCGGAGCGCAGCGAGACCTTCCTCGCGCGCTCGATGGTCGTGCTGCGCTCGCGCGCCCTCGGCCTGGAAGCGCCGATCGCCCATGTCTACACCCCGATCCGCGATCTCGACGGCCTGCGACGGGCGTCGGCGGCGGACCGCGCGCTCGGGTTCTACGGCCGGTCCTGCATCCATCCGACCCAGGTCGCGGTCATCAATGCCGCCTTCGACCGCACCGAGGCCGAGATTGCGCATGCCCGCGCCGTCGTCGCGGCCTATGACGCCGCCGTTCGCGAAGGGCGCGGATCGCTGACGCTGGCGGACGGTACCTTCATCGACGAGGCGGTCGCCAAGCGGGCCGCGGACGTGATCGCGTTGGGTGCCGCCCAGCGGACATCGCCGCCCGCCTGACCCCGGCTTGCCAATCCCCTGGGCCGCCTCTAGCTTCCCGCCGACAACGAAGGCCGGGAGGGCGTCCATGGATCTCAGCCACAGCGCCGAGGACCTAGCATTCCGCGAGGAGGTGCGGGCCTTCATCCGCGAGAACCTGCCCTCGCACATTCGCGACAAGGTCGCCGGCCAGCAGCATCTGTCCAAGGACGATTACGTCACCTGGCAGAAGCTCCTGCACGGGCGCGGCTGGATGGCGCCGCACTGGCCCGTCGAATGGGGCGGCTGCGACTGGACCCCGGTGCAGCGCCACATCTTCGACGAGGAGCTGAACTTCGGGAACACGCCCCGCATCATGCCCTTCGGGACCAAGATGCTGGCGCCGGTCCTGCTGCATTTCGGCACCGAGGCGCAGAAGCGCCGATACCTGCCGAAGATCCTGTCGAGCGAGGAGTGGTGGTGCCAGGGCTATTCGGAGCCCGGCGCCGGCTCGGACCTGGCCGGCCTCAAGACGCGCGCCGAGCGCAAGGGCGACCGCTACGTGGTCACCGGCCAGAAGACCTGGACGACGCTGGCGCAGTACGCCGACTGGATGTTCGTCCTGGTCCGCACCGACCCCAAGGCGAAGAAGCAGGAAGGCATCTCCTTCATCCTCATGGATATGCGCAGCCCGGGCGTGACGGTCCGGCCGATCCGCACCATCGACGGCTCGCAGGAGATCAACGACGTGTTCCTCGACGGCGTCGAGGTGCCGGTCGAGAACCTCGTCGGCGAGGAGAACAAGGGCTGGACCTGCGCCAAGTACCTGCTCGGCTACGAGCGGTCGGGCATCGCCGGCATCGCCTACTCCAAGAAGATGCTGGAGAAGCTGCGCCGGGTCGCGGCCGAGGAGACCATCGGCGGCCGGCCGCTGATCGAGCACCCGCCCTTCCGTGACAAGGTCGCGCGCCTCGAGATCGAGCTGATAGCGCTCGAATACACCAACCTGCGGGCGCTCGCGAACGAGACTAAGGGCGTGGTGCCGGGCCCCGAGCCGTCGATCCTCAAGGTGCGCGGCACCGAGATCCAGCAGGCGATCACCGAGCTGTTCGTCGAGGCGGCCGGCCCCTACGCGCTGCCCTTCCTGCCCGAGGCGCTGGAGGGTGGCTCCAACGTCGAGTCCGTCGGCCCCGAGGGAGCCGCCGCCTTCGCGCCACACTACCTCAACTGGCGCAAGACCTCGATCTACGGCGGCTCGAACGAGATCCAGAAGAACATCGTCTCCAAGATCCTGCTCAGGGCCTGACATATGGATTTCGGTCTGAGCGAGCAGCAGCAGCTTCTCGCGGATTCGCTCGCCCGCTTCGTCCGGGACGAGTACGAGATCGACGCGCGCCGCAAGATCGTCGCCGGCGACGACGGCTTCAGCCGCGACCACTGGCGCACGTTCGCCCAGCTCGGCCTGCTGGGCCTGCCCTTCGCCGAGGACGAGGGCGGTATCGGCGGCGACGGTGTCGACACGATGGTGGTGATGGAGGCGTTCGGCCGCGGCCTCGTTGTCGAGCCCTTCCTGCCGACGGTGCTGCTCTGCGGCACCTTGCTGAAGCGGGCCGCCAATACCGAGCAGCGCACCGCACTCCTGCCCGGCATCATCGCCGGCGAGCGGCTGCTGGCCTTCGCCCATGGCGAGCGCCGCGCCCGCTACGACCTGGGCCATGTCGAGACGCGGGCGGCCCCATCGGGGGACGGCTTCGTGCTGGACGGCGTCAAGAGCGTGGTCCTCGGGGCGGCGGCGGCCGACGCGCTCATCGTGTCCGCCCGCACGGCGGCCGGCATCTCGCTCGTCCTCGTCGATCGGGCGGCGCCCGGCGTCAACCTGCGGCCCTACGCCACGATCGACGGCCAGCGCGCGGCCGAGGTGACGCTGTCAGGCGTGGCCGTCGGCCGCGATGCCATGCTGGGTCCCGACGGCCGCGCCCTGCCGGCGATCGAGCATGCGGTCGACGTGGCGACGGCCGCGGTGTGCGCGGAGGCCGTCGGCTGCATGCAGGCACTGCTGGAGGCGACGCGCGACTACCTCAACACGCGCGAGCAGTTCGGCACCAGGATCGGCAATTTCCAGGCCCTCCAGCATGCGCTGGTCGACATGTTCATCGAGCTGGAGCAGGCGCGCTCCATGGCGATCGTGGCGGCGGTCCACGCGGACGCCGAGGACGCGGCCGCGCGCGCCAGGCCGATCTCGGCGGCCAA
>JBFWXJ010000215.1:0-10607 GCA_050187535.1 Alphaproteobacteria bacterium
CGTCGCCACCCGCCTCGATCAGGCGCTGGGCACGCTCGCCGAGCCGGTGATGCCGCAGGCCCCGGCACCCGAGCGCCGGGTGCGCCTCGCCTTCGCCGAGCCGATCCTGACCGCCGAGCCGATCGCGGCGGCCGCGCGCCGGCTGCTCGACGACCTCTGCGCCCGGCTCGCCCTCGACGGGACGGGGGCGGTCCGCCTCGTCCTCGAGCTCTTCCGGGTCGATGCCGACGTGCAGCGCATCGCCGTCGGCACGGCGCGTCCGAGCCGCAGCCCTGATCATCTCTTCCGCCTCCTGGCCGAGCGCCTGCCGGGGGTCGAGCCCGGCTTCGGCATCGAGACGATGATGCTGTCGCTGGTCGAATCGGCGCCCCTGGCGGCGGAGCAGGCGGGGCGGCTCGATGTCGTCGTACCCGATGCACCGGCGTCCGGACGACGGGCTGTGAAGGACGATGTGGGCACGGGCGCGGTGCTGGCGATGGCGGCGGAGCTGGCGCCGCTCGTCGACCGCATCCAGAACCGCTTCGGCTTCTCCGCCATCCACCGCCCGGCGCCGCGCGCGAGCCATGTGCCGGAGCGCGCCGTGGCGGCGCTCGCCCCCTTCGCCCCCGATCCGCCGGCCGCGGCGGCGTGGCCGGCCGGCCGGGCGCCCAGGCCGCTGCGCCTCTTGCGCCGGCCGGAGCCGGTCGAGGCGACGGCGCCGGTGCCGGACGACCCGCCGGTGCAGTTCCGCTGGCGCGCAGCACTGCACCGCGTGCGCCGCGCCGACGGTCCCGAACGCATCGCCGCGGAATGGTGGCGCGAGGAAGGCGGGGTGCGCGACTACTACCGCGTCGAGGACGAGGCCGGCCGCCGCTTCTGGCTGTTCCGCTCGGGCCTGCATGGCGACGAGAGGGAGCCGCGCTGGTTCCTGCACGGCTTCTTCGCGTGAGCCGAGCGAACGCACCCGGCCCTCTCCGCCCATCGGGGGGAGAGGGAGGGGACCCGACGCGCGAGCGGCGGGGAGGGTGAGGTGGGCTTCTCCGATAGCCGAAGCCCCACCTCACCCCGACCCTCTCCGCCCCCAGGGGGCGGAGAGGGGGCAGGACCGGGCTACGTCGAACTGCAGGTCACGAGCAACTACAGCTTCCTGCGCGGCGCTTCCCATGCCGGCGAGCTGGCGGGGCAGGCGGCGGCACTCGGCCATCGCGCGGCGGCGGTGACCGACCGCAACACGCTGGCGGGCGTGGTGCGGGCCCATGTCGCGGCGAAGGAGGGCGGCATCCCGCTGGTGGTCGGCGCCCGGCTCGACCTCGAGGACGGGCCGGGCCTGCTGGCCTTCCCGACCGACCGCGCCGCCTACGGCCGGCTCGCCCGGCTGCTGACCCTGGGCAAGCGGCGGGCACCCAAGGGCGAATGCCGGCTCGGCTGGCGCGATGCGCTGGAAGCGGCGGCCGGCATGGTCCTGCTGGCCGTGGCGCCGGAGGACCCGACACCGCCCGCCGATTTCCGTGCGGCGCTGGGCGAGGCGGCGAGGCGCTTTCCGGGCGACGTCTTCCTCGCCGCCTCCCATCTCTACCGCGGCGGCGACGCGGCCCGCCTCGACCGGCTGGCGGCGGCGGCCGACGCGGCGGGGGCGCCGCTCGTCGCCACCAACGACGTCCACTACCACCATCCCGACCGGCGGCCGCTGCAGGACGTGCTGACCTGCATCCGCGAGGGCTGCACGATCGCCGAGGCGGGGTGGCGGCTGCACGCCAACGCCGAGCGCCACCTGAAGCCCGCCGCCGAGATGGCGCGCCTCTTCCGCCGCCATCCGGACGCGGTCGCGCGCACCGTCGCCATCGCCGGCCGCTGCCGCTTCTCGCTCGACGAGCTGCGCTGGGAGTATCCGGACGAGCGGCCCGAGCCGCAGGCCGTGCTGGAGCAGCTGGTCCGCGAGGGCATGGCCTGGCGCTGGCCCGACGGTGTTCCGGAGAAGGCGGCCGCGACGATCGCCCACGAATTGGCGCTGATCGCCCGGCTCGGCTACGCGCCCTACTTCCTCACCGTCCACGACATCGTCCGCTTCGCGCGCTCGCGGGACATCCTCTGCCAGGGACGCGGGTCGGCCGCCAACTCGGCCGTCTGCTATTGCCTCGGCATCACCTCGATCGACCCCATCCACATGGACCTGCTGTTCGAGCGCTTCATCAGCGCCGAGCGCAACGAGCCGCCCGACATCGACGTCGACTTCGAGCACGAGCGGCGCGAGGAGGTGATCCAGTACATCTACGGCAAGTACGGGCGCGAGCGGGCCGGCCTCGCCGCCACCCATATCTGCTACCGCGCGCGCGGCGCCATCCGCGAGGTCGGCAAGGCGATGGGCCTCGCGGCCGACACCGTCCAGGCGCTGGCCGCCACCGTCTGGGGGTGGAGCCAGGAGGCCATCGCCGACCCGCATGTCCGCCGCGCCGGGCTCGATCCCGCCGATCCGACGCTGGCCCGCACGCTGGCCCTGGCGCACGAGCTGGTCGGGTTCCCGCGCCACCTCTCCCAGCATGTCGGCGGCTTCGTCATCACCCGCGGCCGCCTCGACGAGATCGTACCGATCGAGAACGCGGCGATGGCGGACCGCACCGTCGTCGAATGGGACAAGGACGATCTCGACGCGCTCGGCCTCCTCAAGGTCGACGTGCTGGCGCTGGGGATGCTGAGCTGCATGCGCCGGGCCTTCGCGTTGATCCGTCTCCATCATGGCGCGGACTACGCCCTCGCCACGGTCCCGCAGGACGACCCGGCGGTCTACGACATGCTCTGCGCGGCCGATTCGATCGGCGTCTTCCAGGTCGAGAGCCGGGCGCAGATGACGATGCTGCCGCGTCTCAGGCCGCGGACCTTCTACGACCTCGTCATCGAGGTGGCGATCGTCCGGCCGGGGCCGATCCAGGGCGACATGGTGCATCCCTATCTGCGTCGCCGCGACGGGACGGAGCCGGTCGAATATCCCAGGCCCGAGCTGCGCCGGGTGCTGGAGAAGACCTGCGGCGTGCCGCTCTTCCAGGAGCAGGCGATGCGCATCGCCATCGTGGCGGCCGGCTTCACCCCGGACGAGGCGGACCGGCTGCGCCGCGCCATGGCGACCTTCAAGCACACCGGCCGCATCCACGAGTTCAGGGTGAAGCTGATCGAGGGCATGGTCGCCAACGGCTACGCGCGCGACTTCGCCGAACGCTGCTATCGCCAGATCGAGGGCTTCGGGAACTACGGCTTCCCCGAGTCCCATGCCGCCAGCTTCGCCCTCCTGGTCTACGTCTCGGCCTGGGTGAAGCGCTACCATCCGGCCGTCTTCGCAGCCGCCCTCATCAACAGCCAGCCGATGGGGTTCTACGCCCCGGCGCAGCTCGTCCGCGATGCCCGTGACCACGGGGTCGAGGTCCGCCCGGTCGACGTCAACAGGAGCGACTGGGACTGCACGCTGGAACCGGGCGAGGACGGGCCGGCGCTGCGCCTCGGCCTGCGCCTGACGAAGGGGCTGGCGCAGAAGGACGGGGAGCTGATCGTGGGACGGCGGGGTCAGGGCTATCCCGACCCGCAGGCGCTGTGGCGGCGCACCGGCCTGTCGGCCGCCGTGCTGGAGCGCCTGGCCGACGCCGACGCTTTCGGCTCGATGGGTCTCGGCCGCCGCCCGGCCTTGTGGTCGGTCAAGCGGCTGAAGGCGCCGGCCCTGCCGCTCTTCGCCGCGATGGAGGCGGCAGCGGCCGAGCACGCGCCGGAGCCGGCGGTGGCATTGCCGGAGATGCCGATCGGCGCCGAGGTGGTCGAGGACTACACGGCCCTCTCGCTCTCCCTCAGGTCGCATCCGCTGAAGCTGCTGCGCCCGACGCTGCCGCCGGCCGGGCCGCGGCCGTGGCAGCGGCTGGTCGAGACCCGCCGGCTGGTCGATCTGCCGGACCGCACCCGGGCCGCGGTCGCCGGCATCGTCCTCATCCGCCAGCGGCCGGGCAGCGCCAAGGGCGTGATCTTCCTGACGCTGGAGGACGAGACGGGCGTGGCCAATCTCGTGGTCTGGCCGCCCGTCTTCGAGCGGCTGCGGCCGATCGTGCTGGGCGGCCGGCTGATCGCCGCCGCCGGCCGCGTCCAGCGCCAGGGCATCGTCGTCCACCTCGTCGTCGAGAGCCTGCTCGACTGGAGCCGGCGCCTCGACCGCCTGTCGGACGAGGAGGACCGCCGCCTCGTCCCGCCGCTCGCCCGTGCCGACGAGGTCCGCCGCCCCGGCCGCGACCACCGGGAGTTCCCGGTCGAGAGCCGGGACTTCCGGTGACGTGGCTTCGGAAGCATTGCTCCCGCAGGATTCTTCCGCGCCCCGCGTTCAACCTTGCGACGGGTGCGGAAGCCCGTCGCCCCACCCCCCGAAAGGACCTCTTCCGATGAAGCTCCTCGTTTCCGCCGCGGCACTCGCTCTCGGGCTCGCCGCCGCCGGCGCCGCCGCGGCGCAGACCGCCGGCACGCCCGGCCCGCGTGGCCACGGCCGCATGGACATGATCAAGGCCATGGACACCGACGGCGACGGCAAGGTGTCGAAGGCCGAGTTCCTCGCCTTCCAGCCGAAGGGCCGCACCAACTTCGACACCGACGGCGACGGCCGCATCACCCGGTCCGAATTCATGGCGCCGCACGGCGCCGCACCGGCCGACCGCAAGGCACGCCTCGACGCCCGGCGCGACGCCGCTTTCAAGCAGCTCGACACCAACGGCGACGGCGTCATCAGCCGCGACGAGTTCAACCAGCTCCGCGGCCGGTTCATGCCCGTCTCGGCCGAGCGCTCGCCCGAGCGCAAGGCGCATTTCGAGCAGCGCCGCGCGGCTGCGTTCCAGCGCCTCGACAAGAACGGCGACGGCGTGATCGACCAGGCCGAGCGCACCGCTTCGCGGGAAGCCGCCTTCGTCCGGCTCGACAGGAACGGCGACGGCTTCATCACGGCCGACGAACTCGGCCGCCGCGGCCATCGCGGCCACCGCTGACCGCAGCCTGACGGGCGCGAGCGATGACCGCCGTCGCCGGCTCCTTTCCGACCGGCGCCCTTCCGGTCGCGGGGGAGACTCGGACGACGGCGGTCTATGCTCGGCCGATGGCCGATCAGGCCGAGAGCGACGAGGATCTCATGGCGCGCACGGGGCGGGGCGACCGCCTCGCCTATGCGCGGCTGGTCGACCGCCACCTGGGCCGCGTCCATGCGGTCGCCCGCCGCTTCCTCGCCGATGCGGCGGAGGCCGAGGACGTGACCCAGGAGGCGTTCCTGCGGGTCTGGATCCAGGCGCCGCGCTGGCGGCCCGACGGCGCCCGCTTCACGACATGGCTCTACCGGATCGCGGTCAACCTGTGCATCGACCGCCGCCGCAAGGTGACGCCGCTGCCGCTGGAGGCGGCGGGCGAGCCCGAGGACGCGCGCCCCGACGGCTTCGCCCTGCGCCATCGCGAGGAAGTCCAGGCGGCACTGTCCGGCGCGATCGCGGCACTTCCGGAGAATCAGCGTGCGGCCGTGCTGCTGAGCTACTACGAGGGACTGGGCAATGCCGAGACGGCCACGATCCTCGGCACGACCGTGGGCGCCGTCGAATCGCTGCTGGTCAGGGCGCGCCGGACGCTGAAGGATCGCCTGGGCGGCGTGCTCGAAGGCGCGCTGGAGGAGGGGGCATGACGACCCAAGCAGATCGCCGCGAGGCGGCGCGCGACCGCGCGCTCGACCGGCTGCTCGCGGCCGCACCGGAGCCGGTGCCGCCGGCCGATCTCGCCGCGCGCATCCTCTCGGCCGCCCGCCACCTGCCGCAGCAGCGGGTGGCGGGTCCCGGCCGGAGCTGGTCGCTGCGGCCGCGCGCCGCTGCGGCGACCCTGGCGGCGGCAGCCGTCTTCGGCTTCCTCGCCGGCTGGTCCGAGCCGCTGCTGATCGCCGACGCCCAGCCGTTCGACGTCGCGGCCGCGGCGTTCGGGCCGGAGGTGGAGGTCGACCAGTGAGCATGGGCGTCGAGGCCGGGGCGATGCGGCCCGCGAGCCGCGGCTGGCGGCGCTGGCTGCTGCCGGCGGGGCTGCTCGCCTCGCTCGCCCTCAACGTCTTTCTCGGCAGCGCCCTCGTCGGCCGCTATACCCATGACCGGGCGCGTGGCGAGCCATGGATGCTGGCCTCGCTGCGCGAGTTCGCAGAACGCCTGCCGCCGTCGGCGCGGGAGACGACGCGCGAGACGCTGCGGGCCCGGCGCGCAATGCTCGGGGCCCAGCGCCAGGAACTGCGCGACGCGCGTTTCGCCGTCGCCCGCGCATTGGGCGCGGAGCCCTTCGACCGGGCTGCCGCCGCCGGCGCCTTCGCCCGCCTGCGCGAGGCGACCCAGGCGATCTCGGTCACCACCCAGGAAGCCATCGTCGATGCCGCGGCCCGCCTCCCGGTCGAGGCCCGGCGCGAGCTGATCGAGCGTTCGCCGCGAAGCCAGCGCCAGCCGCGCCCGTAGCGGCCGGACGCCGCGGCCGCTACTGTCCGGCGCCCCCGACCCGGAGCCGTCATGCCTCTATTCGGCGCCCGCACGCCGCTCGATCTCCTGCGCGAGTACCGCAAGCGCCTCGTCGAGACCGTTTCGCCCGACGATCAGATGGTGCTGCGCTTCGATGCCGAGACCATGGCGCGCATCGGGGAGCGGAGCTGGCAGGACCAGTACTTCCGCGTCGGCGAGGCGGCGCTGCGCGCGATCGTGCGGGCGATGATCCTGGCGGAGAAGACCGATCTCTCGGCCATCCTCGACCTGCCCTGCGGCCATGGCCGCGTGCTCCGTGTGCTCCGCGCGGCGTTCCCGCAGGCGCGCATCGCCGCCTGCGACCTCGACCGCGGCGGCGTCGAGTTCTGCGCCCGCACCTTCGCGGCCGAGCCGGTCGTGTCGGCCGTCGATCCGGCGGCGATTCCGCTCGCGGGCGGCTTCGACCTCATCTGGTGCGGCTCGCTGCTCACCCACCTCGACGCCCGGCGCTATGCCGCCTTCGTCGACTGGTTCGTCGACCGGCTGGCGCCCGAGGGGCTGCTCGTATTCACCAATCATGGCCGCTGGTCGCTCGACTACCACCGCACGTACCCCTACATCGACGAGGAGAGCTTCCAGGCGATCGCCGCCGAGGTTCGCGAGGCCGGGTTCGGGTATCGCGACTATCCGGGGCAGGGGGAATACGGCATCTCGATCGCGCTGCCGTCATGGGTGGTGCGTCTCGTCGAGAGCCGCCGCGACGCGACTCTGCTCGCCTATCACGAGCGCGGCTGGGGCCATCACCAGGACGTCGTCGTCCTGTGGAAGAAGCCGATCGACGTGCCGCCCGGCCTCGCGCGGCCGCGGCCCGCGATCTATCGCGGCCACTACGACAAGATGGCTCCCGGCGCCGAAGGGACGAGCGAGCGGTAGAGCGCAAGCGTCTGGCCGACCACCACGGCCTCGCTGAAGGCGCGCTCGACCATGCGGCGCGCGCCGGCGCCGAGGCGGCGGCGCAGATCCGCGTCACGGGCGAGGCGGGCGAGGGCCGCGGCCAGCGCCTCGACGTCGGCGTAGGGCACCAGCAGCCCGGTCTCGTCGGGCAGCACCACCTCCCGGTTGCCGGCGACGTCGCTCGCCAGCAGGGCCCGGCCGCAGGAAGCGGCCTCGAGCAGCGCCTTCGGCAACCCCTCGCCCGATGACGGCAGGGCTGACACATGGGCGGCTGCCCAGACCCGCCGCACGTCCGTCTGGTGGCCCCACCACTCCGCCAGGCCGGCTGCCGCCCAGTCGCGCAGCTGCCGCTCGGAGATCGCCGTCGGATTGCCGACGTCGGGGGCGCCCGCCAGCACCACCCGGATCGGCGTGCCGGACGCGGTCACGCGCCGCGCCGCCTCGACCAGGTCGGCGATGCCCTTCTCGTGGATCATCCGGGCGGCCATGGCGACCGTGAACGGCCCGTCCGGCTCCGGCAGCCGCGCGAAATGGTCGAGGTCGATGCCGGCCCCGCGGATCACGGCGACGCGGTCGTGCCGGAGCGCGCCGGCCCGACGCAGCGTCGCCACGTCGTCGTCGTTCTGCAGATGGACATGGACGTTGGGTCGGTTCAGCGCATAGCGCAGCAACAGCCCGATGGGCGGCCGCAGCAGGCGGGCGGCCATCCGGCTCGAGCCGTAGACGAAGCCGAGGCCGTCCAGCGCGTCGATGATCGCCGGCACGCCCGCCCGGCGCGCCGCCCAGGTGCCGTAGACCACGGGCTTGATCGCCACCTGGTGGACGATGACCGGCCGCTCGCGCCGGTAGAGGTCGACCAGGTCGGCCACGGCCGCCGCCTCGGCGAAGGGCGAGCGGGTCTTCCGCCGCATGCGGATCGGCAGCAGGGCGAAGCCCTCGTCCCGGATGCGCGCGCCATGGGCGTCCTCGCGGGTGGCGACGGCGACGCGGAACCCTGAGTCGCGGGCGGCTCGCGCGATCGGCAGCCGGTGCGACCAGAAGAACCAGTCCTCTGTCACGAGGTAGATGAGGGTGGGTGCGGTCATGTCCGGCCGGCCGCCCGCAGCAGCCCGACGACGCGCGGCGCCCAGGCCGCGAGCGAATAGGCGGCCACGGCGCGGGCCCGGCCGGTCTCGCCCATCCGCCGGCGCAGCGCGGGATCGCCGGCAAGCGCGATCAGGGCGTCGGCCCACTGGTCCACATCGGCCGCCAGCAGGCCGGCCCCGTCGGCCAGGATCGTGGCGTTGACGCCGACGGGCGAGGCGACCGCCGGGCGGCCGGCGGCCATGTACTGGATCAGCTTGTAGCCGCACTTGCCGCGCTCGAACGGCGTGTCGGGCAGCGGCATGATGCCGGCGTCCATGTCGGCGAGGTCGCCCGCTTCGCGTCCCGCATCCCAGGGGCGCACGGCACCCGGCAGGCCGCCCAGCGCGTCGGCGCCCGCACCGACCAGCAGCAGCCGCGCCCCCGTCTGCGCGCAGACGCGGGCCAGCGCCGGCCGCACCGGGTCGAGATAGCGGGCGTTGGCGGGCGTGCCGATCCAGCCGATGGTGAAGGGCCGGTCGCCGGGCGGTGCGGGGGATAGGGCGTCGGTGTCGACCACCGTCGGCACCTCGACGACGCGGGCGGCTCCTGCCGCCTTCGCATGGGCGGCGATGTAGCCGTTCCCGGCGACGACCGTGTGGGCCGAGGCCATCACGCGACCGATCTTGCCGCCGAGGAGGCGTCGCACCACGGGCCGCGGGTGGCTGTCGTAGCGGTGGAACCAGGCGTCGTCGTAGTCGACGACCAGCGGCGTGCCGCCCGCCGCCAGCGCCCGCTCGGCCCAGGGCGGCAGCCAGGGGAAGATCTCCTTCTCGACCCAGAGCGCGTCCCAGCGCCGGGCGGCGCCCAACCGGGCGAGCCGGCGGGCATAGGCGGCGAGGATCGGGCCTTTGCGCGGCGACCCGCCGGCGTGCATGCGGCGCACATAGGCGTCGTCGAGCAGGGCGTCGACCTCGACCGAGATGCCGGCCGCATTCAGCGCCGGCAGGAACTGGAGATGGCGCTGCCGGCTAGTGGCGCTCAGCCGGCCGTACCGGCTGAGAAGCAACACGCGCATCGCCGAGGCCGGGTACGGGGGTGCTGAGGATCCGCGGCAGGTCGGCCGCGAGCAGGCGGTAGGCGCGCAGCGTGTCGAGCACCACCGACGGTCGGCCGGCCGCCAACGCCAGCGCCAGGCGCGACAGCGGCTCGAACAGCATGGTGAGCGCCGTCAGTGCTGCCGCACGGCCCCAGCCGAAATGCTTGCGGGCGTAGATGATGCGGCTGCGCAGGCAGTAGAAGATGCGCTCGGGCTTGACCTGCTCGGACGTCCCGCCGCCCTTGTGGTAGGCGGCCGCGTCGGCCAGGAAATGGCAGGGCCGGCCGCGCTCGCGCGCCCGCCAGGCGAAGTCGACGTCCTCGAAATACAGGAAGAACCGCTCGTCGAAGCCGTCGAGCTGCTCGAACAGGTGGCGCGGCATCAGGAAGAAGGCACCCATCACCTGGTCGACCTCGCGGCTGGTGCGATGGTCCCATTCGAGCATGAGGTGCCCGTGGAAGAGGGCGGGTGCGATGCGGTCGAGGCCCAGCACCTTGCTGAAGAAGTGGCGCACCAGGGGGAAGCGCGCGCAGCTGCGATGCGTCCGCCCGCGCTCGTCGACTAGCCGCACGCCGAGGATGCCGATGTCCGGATGGGCGACGAGGTGCCCGACCGCCCGCGGCAGCGTCTGCGACTCCAGCCGCGTGTCCGGGTTGAGCAGCAGCAGGTAGTCCGATTCGCCCATCGCCGAGGCACGGTTGCAGGCGGCGCCGAATCCGATGTTGGCGCCGATCCTGAGCACCGCCAGCGGCAGCGCGATATCGTCCAGATGGTCGGCGGAGCCGTCGATCGAGCCGTTGTCCGCGACGATCACCCGCCCGAGCCGATAGCCGTCCGGTGCCGAGCGCGCGATCGACTCCAGGCATGCCCGGAGCTGCCCGCCCGAATTCCAGTTGACGATGACGATGTCGAGGGTTGCGGCCATCCGGCTCGTATCCTGCCGGAGTCCTTCTAGCCCCGCGGGCGTCCGCGTGCAACGCCGCCCCCGGATGCGAGGCATTCTTGATCCATCTCAAAGCCGCTCCGGAGCGGTC
>JBFWXJ010000216.1:0-10583 GCA_050187535.1 Alphaproteobacteria bacterium
CGCGATCGACGGTGCCGGCCGGTGTGAGCGGCGAGGATCCGACCGTGTTGATCGCGACCCCGGTCAAGGACGCGGCGGCGCATCTCCCGCGCTACGTCACGTTGCTGGGCCGCCTCGACCACGATCCGGCGCGGCTCTCGCTCGCCTTCCTGGAGAGCGACAGCGCGGACCGCACCCACGCCGCGCTGCAGAAGCGGCTGCCGGAGCTGGCTGCGCGCTACCGCAGGGTGGTCCTCCACCGCCAGGACTACGGGCTGCGGCTGGAAGGGCATCGCTCCACGCCTGCCGTCCAGGCGCGCAGGCGCGCCGTGCTCGCCCGATCGCGCAACGAACTGCTCCGACGATCGCTGGCCGACGAGACCTGGGTGCTGTGGCTGGATGTCGATCTGCTCGACTACCCGCCGGACCTGCTGCGCCGCCTGCTCGCCGCCGGGCGCAACCTCGTGGCCGCGCGCTGCGTCCGGCCGGACGGCCGTCCGTTCGACCTCAACACCTTTCGCTTCGATGCCGCGCGCGGGCCGGCCGAGCATCCGGATTATCTGCGCGACGGCCTGTGGCAACCGCCGCCCGGCGCGGGACGCTGCTACCTGGAGGACGATGACAGCGATGGGCCGGTGCCCGTCGATGCGGTCGGCGGCACCGCCCTTCTGGTGCGTGCCGATCTGCACCGTTCCGGCCTCGTCTTCCCGACGGAAAGCTATCGCGGCTACATCGAGACCGAGGGGCTGGCGATGATGGCGCGCGACATGGGGAGCCCGGCCTGGGCGATTCCCGGCCTGCGCATCGTCCATTCCTGGGACTGACGGCCGAGCGCCCCGGCTCGCTGGGAACCGGGGCGCGGCCGCCCGGCGCGTGGAGGGATCGCGACGGGTCGGCGAGGGCGGGCGCGGGTCAGCGCGCCGTGCCCGACCGGAAGAACGTCTGCGGCGGCGGCACGGTTCCGGGGTAGGAGAGGCCGATCCGGGCGACGATCGGCGCACAGTCGGGATCGCCCCAGGTCGACTGGCAGCCGGCGGGAGTCGCCGGCGTGTTGAAGTCGACGTTGCTGCCGCCGAGCAGGCCGCGCAGGTCGGCCAGGACGACGTCGCGGTCGGGATCGAAATCGGGAAAGGTGATCGCCACCCGGTTGGCGAAGGCGCAGCCGGGGATCGGTCCCGATGTCGGGCAGTCGGCGCCGCCGATATGCACCGGGAAGCCGTACGGCCGGGCCGCGGCGCCCGCGACCCATGGCGCCGCCAGGTAGGGGACGGCGACCCCGATGGGCTGGCCCGACGTGGCCATGTCGATCTTGACGAACCGGAAGCCGCCCGGCGGGGGCCAGGCGAGATCGGGGTCCGCCAGCGGCGGCCAGGGCAGGCCGGGGCTGCCGACATTGAGATCGGGCGGCACGCCCAGGGTGAAGACGAGGCCACGATAGCGCCCGGGCGGCACCGTGCCGGTCACGACCTCGCGCGTCTCGTGCGTGCCACCGGCGCACGGGCCGGTGCCGTCCTCGAAATCGAGCAGCGCCACGTTGCGGTATTGCCAGCGCCCGTCCTGGGTCAGCGTCACCGCTACCGCGCGGCCGCGGTCGTCGATCAGCGCCACGTCGTAGACGTAGAGCCGGAAATCGGACGGGATCACGGTCGAGGCGGTGATGCCGATGCCGGCATAGGCGGCCCCGCAGCGGAACGGCGCATCGCCGACGACCGCGGCGAACCGCACGGCGACGGTCCCGCGGTCGGGCACGCCGACATTGTCCGGGACGTAGCCGGGCGTACGCAGCCGCGCGGCGCTCGTCGGTGCGTCGAGCTGGGTCGCGTTCTCCCCGGCCATGTCGCCCGAGGGCAGCGGCTTGCCGCATGCGGCAAGCGTTGCCGCCGCGGCGACGGCGACCAAGCTGATCAGCCTGCGGCGCAGGCGGGCCATCGCAGCCTCTCTCTCGCCGAAGCTACTCCTTGCGCTCCTGCCCGACGCGCTTGTTGGCCACCGGGTCGCCGGTCGCTTGCTCGCCGGTCATGTCGAAGCGCGGCGTGCAGGCGGGCAGCGCCGCGCCGGTCAGGACGAGGGCGCAGAGCGCCAGGCCGGAGAGGCGACGCCTCACTTCACCGCCTGGCGGATCGCATCGACGAGGTCCAGGCGTTCCCATGAGAAGCCTCCGTCGGGATCGGGGGTACGGCCGAAATGCCCGTAGGCCGCGGTGCGCGCGTAGATCGGCTTGTTGAGGCCGAGGCGCTCGCGGATGCCACGCGGCGACAGGTCCATGATCTCCCGAAGGGCGGCGGCGAGCTTCTCCTCGTACCGCTCGCCGGTGCCGTAGGTGTCGACGTAGACCGAGAGCGGCTTGGAGATGCCGATCGCGTAGGAGACCTGGATCGCGCAGCGGTCGGCGAGACCGGCAGCCACCACGTTCTTCGCGAGGTAGCGCGCGGCATAGGCGGCCGAGCGGTCGACCTTGGTCGGGTCCTTGCCCGAGAAGGCGCCGCCGCCATGCGGCGCGGCGCCGCCATAGGTGTCGACGATGATCTTGCGTCCCGTCAGGCCGCAGTCGCCGTCGGGGCCGCCGACGACGAAGCGCCCGGTCGGGTTCACGTAGAACTCGTCCTCGGGGCACATCCAGCCCTTGGGCAGGACGTTCAGCACGTGCGGGCGGACGATCTCGCGCACTTCCGCCTGCTCGAGGTCCTCGCCGTGCTGGGTCGAGACGACGACCGAGGTGGCGCGCACCGGCTTGCCGTCCTCGTAGAGCAGCGTCACCTGGCTCTTCGCGTCGGGGCCGAGGCCCGGCGCGGCGCCGGAATGCCGCGCCTCGGCGAGCGAGCGCAGGATGGCGTGCGCATAGAAGATCGGCGCCGGCATCAGGGTCTCGGTCTCGCGGCAGGCGTAGCCGAACATGATGCCCTGGTCGCCGGCACCCTCGTCCTTGTTGCCGGCGGCATCGACGCCGACGGCGATATCGGCCGACTGCGCATGGACCAGCACGTCCACCTTGGCCTTCTGCCAGTGGAAGCCGTCCTGCTCGTAGCCGATGTCCTTGACCGCGTGGCGGGCCACCGTCTCCAGCATCTGCGGGGTGATCGAGGCCGGGCCCCGAACCTCGCCCGCGAGGACGATGTGGTTGGTCGTGGCGAGCGTCTCGACCGCGACCCGCGCCTGCGGGTCGTGCCCGAGGAAGAGATCGACGATGGCGTCGGAGATGCGGTCGCAGACCTTGTCCGGATGGCCTTCGGCGACCGACTCGCTGGTGAACAGATAGGAACCGCGGGGCACGGGAGTTCGCCTCGTCTCGATTGAGGGGCGGGTCTTCGTGCCCGGCGGCGCCCCGGCGCGTCAAGCGGTTTCGGTCAGATCTGCGGCATCTGGTCGGCGATCGCCAGCGACTTCGTCAATTCGAAGAGACGCTTGCGCACGCCGTTGTCCGGAATGCGGTAATAGGCTCGCACGAGGTCCGTGGTCTCGCGCTTGGCCATGGGATCGGGCTCGTAGGCGGCCGCCGTCGAGGCCGAAAGGCCGCGCCGCGCGCGCGACGTCGGCCCCAGCGCCGCCTCCGGCATGTCCTCGAAGAAATAGGCGATCGGCACCTCCAGCACCCGCGACAGGTCGAAGAGACGGCTGGCGCCGATGCGGTTGGCGCCGCGTTCGTACTTCTGGACCTGCTGGAAGGTCAGGCCCAGCGCCAGCCCGAGCTTCTCCTGGCTCATCCCCAGCTCCACGCGGCGCTTGCGCACGCGCTGCCCGACATGAACGTCGATCGGATCGGGGGCTTCGGACTTGGCGCGTGCCGCTCCCTTGCGGGGCGGGCGGGGGGTGTCGGTCATGGTTTCGTTGGACCCGTACTGTGAGACAACTTTCTGGTGTGCGTATTTAAGCAACGAAACCGCGCCGTCAACCACCGGACGGGGAGTCGCGACGCCGCATGAGGACGGCGGCGAGCCATGCGGCGAGCGCGATGGCACCCGGCAGCACGTCCCCGAAGCGGGCGAAGGGCGGTGGCGGGACCGGCCGCGGCAGCGCGGCGTCGAGCACGCCGACCTCGTCGAGGCCCAGGCGGGCGCGCTCGCGGCCAAGGGCGTCGAACACCGCGGAGATGCCGTTGTTGGCCGAGCGGACGAGCGGCAGCCCCTCCTCGACGGCGCGCGCCCGGGCGATCTCCAGGTGCTGGTGCGGACCGGCGGTGCGGCCGTACCAGCCGTCGTTGGTGATGTTGAGCAGCCATTCCGGCCGCCGCGCGGGATCGGCGACCGCGCCCGGGAACAGCACCTCGTAGCAGATCGCCGGGCCGACCGGCGGCAGGCCGGGGAGCGACAGCGTGCGCGGGCCCGGGCCGGCGGAGAAGTCGATGCTGCCGGCCGTCACCTTCGACATGCCGATGCGGCCGAGGATCGCGCGCAAGGGCAGGTATTCCCCGAAGGGCACGAGATGGGCCTTGTCGTAGTGTTCGAGGATCCGTCCGGTGCCGTCGACCGCCTGCAGGCTGTTCCAGATCTGCGGCGGGTCGGTCGGCTCCCTGGTCGTGCGGTTGGTGCCGGTGATGACGAGGCCGTTCGGCGGTGCGGCGGTGGCGAGGAACGCCAGGCGCTCCGGATCGCGGTCGAGGAAGGAGGGGCCGGCCGTTTCCGGCCACACCACATGCGTCACGCGGTCGAACCCGGGGCCGCGCGACAGCTCGACCATGCGCCGGAAGATCGCGTCGCGGGCGCGCGGGTCCCATTTCAGCGTCTGTGGGATCGAGGCCTGGACGAGGCGCAGGCGGACGCCGGGCTGGTCGCCCGGGTCGGGCTCCGCGAGGCGGGCCGCACCCCATGCCGTGAATGCGGCGACCGCGACGAGCGCGGATACGGCCGGTGCCGCGCGGCGGGCGCCGGTCGCGGCGTCGGCCAGGGTCGCCGGCGACGCGGCGGCGAAGACCGCGAGGAATCCGAGGCCGAGCACGCCGACCAGCGCCGCCCCCTGGAAGGACGCGTCGGCCACGCCCCAGACCTGTCCCACGAGGTTCCACGGGAATCCGGTGAAGGCCCATTGCCGGATCCATTCGCCGAGCGTCCAGGCGGCCGCCAGCGCCAGTACCCGCCCGGCCCCGCGCGACCGGGTCGCCCAGGCGATCCACGTCGCAAGCCCGGTGGCACCCGCCAGGAAGGCGGGCAGGCCGGTCACCGTGAAGGGCAGCAACCACCAGAACCGCGCGATATCGACGAACAGGGCGGCGGCGATCCAGTAGAGGCTGGCGGTGAACCAGCCGAAGCCGAACCACCAGCCGAGCCAGAATGCCGCCCGCGGGCGCCGGGCGCCGTCGACCTGCCACAGCAGCCCGGAAAAGGCGACGACCAGGGCGGGCAGCACGTAGATCGGCGGCAGCGCCAGGGCGCCCACGGCACCCAGCAGGAAGGCCACGGCCCAGCGGCGCCAGCCCGCGAGCCCTGCCATCCACGCCGCGAGGCGGCCGACCACGGACGAGTTGTACGCTACGGGCATCGCGGGCGTCCTTGGGCTGTCGTCCCGGGGCTCTTCGGCTGCCCCGGGAGTAGCGCCGGGGCCGTCGTCAGGCCTGCGGCGGCGGTGGCGGCCGGCGCAGGCGCAGGCGACGGACGCGGCGCATGTCGGCATCGAGAATCTCGAACTCGATCCCCGATTCGTGCGCGATCACCTCGCCGCGCGCCGGCACGCGGCCGGCCAGTGCGGCGACCAGCCCGCCGATCGTGTCGACGTCCTCCTCCTCGGCCTCGGCGCCGAGCGGGGCGCCGGTGCGCGCCTCGACCTCGGCCACGCCGGCGCGGCCGTCGACGAGGAAGCTGCCGTCCGGGCGCTCGACGATCTCGGGCGGGGTCGTCACGACGTCGTGCTCGTCGTCGATCTCGCCCACGATCTCCTCGACCAGGTCCTCGATCGAGACGAGGCCGTCGATGCCGCCGAACTCGTCGACGACGAGGGCCATGTGGATGCGCGACAGGCGCATCTGCTGCAGCAGGTCGATCGCCCGGGTCGACGGCGCGACGAAGAGGATGCGCCGGACGAAGTTCTCGATGCGCGGCGCCTTGCCGGCGGCGAGGAAGCCCAGCACGTCCTTGACGTGGACCATCCCGATGATCTCGTCGAGCGTGCCGCGATAGACCGGCAGCCGGGAATGCTGCTCCTCGGCGAAGTGACGCACGAGCTGCGCGAACGGCGTGGCGGCCTCGACCGCGACGATGTCGGCGCGCGGCACCGCGACGTCGCTGGCGGCGACGTCGCGCAGCCGCAGCACGTTGGCGATCAGCGTCCGTTCATGGCCGTCGATCGGCGTGGTCTCGTGCGCCCGCTCCTCGATCATCTCGGCGATCGACGGGCCGAGATCGTTCTCGAACTCGCGGGTGCGGCGGCGGCGCCACCAGTCGCGCAGGCGCCGCAGCCCCGGCCGCGGCGTGCCGTTGGCGTGCGCGGCGGGTCGACTGTCTCCGTCGTTCATGGTCACGCCGCGTCCCGATAGGGATCGGCGATGGCGAGCCCCGCCAGCGCTTTCACTTCCAGCGGCTCCATCGTCGCCGCGTCCTCCGTCGTCTCGTGGTCGTATCCGAGCAGATGCAAGGTGCCGTGCACGACGAGGTGGGCGAGGTGATCGGCCAC
Organism: Alphaproteobacteria bacterium; assembly: GCA_050187535.1. Classification (GTDB taxonomy): domain Bacteria; phylum Pseudomonadota; class Alphaproteobacteria; order ATCC43930; family Allostellaceae; genus Allostella. Next base: position 6,580 of record JBFWXJ010000216.1, read on the forward strand.
CGGTTTGCCCGCCGCCACGGCCTCGGCCGCCGTCGTTTCCCAGGCGATCGCGACGTCGCCCAGCAGCCCCGGCTCGCCGGCGGTGAAGGAGAGCACGTTGGTCGGCTTGTCCTTGCCCCGGAAGTCGCGGTTGAGGCGGTGCAGGAGCGCGTCGTCGGCCAGCAGCACCGTCATCTCCGTATCGTCCGCCGGCCGTGCCGGCGCGACGCGCAAGGCGGCCCGCACGGCGCGACGCACCAGCGCGCGGGCGTCCGGCACCGCGGCACGCCAGGATCGTTCCTCGATGCGGATCGCGATGTGCACGGTCATCGCTTCGCCGCTTCCCGCGCGTCGTAGGCGCGCACGATGCGTGCCACCAGCGGGTGGCGGACGACATCGGCCGCGCCGAAGCGCACGACGTCGATGCCCTCGACGCCGTCCAGCGTCTCCAGGGCGTCGCTGAGGCCAGAGCGGGTGCCGGACGGCAGGTCGACCTGCGACAGGTCGCCGGTGACCGCCATCTGCGCATTCTCGCCCAGGCGCGTGAGGAACATCTTCATCTGGATCGGGGTCGTGTTCTGCGCCTCGTCGAGGATCACGAAGGCGTCGGCCAGCGTGCGGCCGCGCATGAAGGCGAGCGGTGCCACCTCGATCTCGCCCGAGGCCATGCGCTTGGCGATCTGGTCGCCCGGCAGCATGTCGTGCAGCGCGTCGTAGAGCGGCCGGAGATAGGGATCGACCTTCTCGCGCAGGTCGCCCGGCAGAAAGCCCAGCCGTTCGCCTGCCTCGACCGCCGGCCGCGACAGGATGATACGGTCGACCTTGCCGGCGATCAGCCGGTCGACGGCACATGCCACCGCCAGATAGGTCTTGCCGGTGCCGGCCGGCCCCAGACCGAAGACCAGCGCGTTGCGGCGCAATGCGCGGATATAGGCGGCCTGGGTCGGCGAGCGCGGGGTGATCGGCCGCTTGCGCGTGCGGATCGTCAGCTCCTCGGTCCACAGCGACGGCATCTCGCCGCCGCCCGCCGACGCGGCGCGGATCGCCGCCGCCACCTCGCCCGTCTCGACGGCGAGGCCGCGCTCGAGGCGCCGGTAGAGCGCTTCCAGCGTCTCGCGCGCCGCGGCGGCGGCGGCCGGCGGACCGACGATCGCCACGCGGTTGCCGCGCGACGTCACCGCGACGCCGAAGGCTTCCTCGATCTGGCGCAGGTTGCCGTCATGCTCGCCGAACAGCGCGGGCAGCAGGGCGTTCTCGGGCAGCTCGAGGTGGACCGAGCGCGTCTCGTCCGGGACCGGAAGCGTCGTCACGCCGCCACTTCCGCACCGTCCGGCAGGACCGCCACCCGGCCCGACAGGCTGTTCGCGCCCGCGCCATCGACGACGACGTCGATCTCCCTGCCGATCAGACGGTCGGGCGCCGTCGCATGGATTGCCTGCAGCCAGGGCGTGCGCCCCGCGAGCTGCCCCGGATGGCGCCCGCGCTTCTCGAACAGCACGGGGACCGTGCGGCCCACCGTGGCGGCATTGAAGGCGTCCTGCTGTCGGCGCAGCAGCGCCTGCAACGCGGCCAGGCGCTCGTCCTTGACGGCTTCCGCCACTTGGCCGGGTTCGCCCGCGGCGGGTGTGCCGGGGCGTGCGCTGTACTTGAAGGAGAAGGCCTGGGCGAAGCCCACCTCGGCGATCAGCGCCATGGTCTTCGCGAAATCGCCATCGCTTTCGCCCGGATAGCCGACGATGAAGTCCGACGACAGGGCGATGTCCGGCCGGGTGGCGCGCAGCCGGTCGACGATGCGGCGATACGCGTCGGCGTCGTGGCGGCGGTTCATCCGCGCCAGGACCGTGTCCGAGCCCGACTGCACCGGCAGGTGCAGGAACGGCATGAGCTGCGGGACGTCGCGGTGGGCAGCGATCAGCGCCTCGTCCATGTCGCGCGGATGGGAGGTCGTGTAGCGGATGCGGCCGATCTCCGGCACGCCGTCGGCCAGCGCCCGCACCAGCCGGCCGAGGCCCCATTCGCCACCATCCGGCGCGGCGCCGTGCCAGGCGTTGACGTTCTGGCCGAGCAGCGTCAGCTCGCGCGCACCCAGCGCGGCCAGCCGGCGCGCTTCGGCCAGGATGTCGGCGGCGGGACGCGAGTACTCGGCACCCCGCGTGTAGGGCACGACGCAGAAGGTGCAGAACTTATCGCAGCCCTCCTGGATCGCGAGGAAGGCGGATACCGCCTGGGGGGCGGCCGGCGGCGGCAGGAAGTCGAACTTCGCCTCGGCCGGGAACTCGGTCGCGACGATGCCCCTGCCGGGCCCGGCCGCGTCGCCGTCGGCCGCGCGGAGCGCGCGCGCCACCAGCTCGGGCAGCCGGTGATAGGCCTGCGGCCCGACCACGATGTCGACATGCGGCGCGCGGCGGGCGACCTCGTCGCCCTCGGCCTGGGCGGTGCAGCCGGCGACCGCCAGCAGCAGGCGGCGGCCCTCGTCGCGCCGCTGCTCCTTGAGCGGCCTGAGGCGGCCGAGGTCGGAATAGACCTTCTCGCCCGCCTTCTCGCGGATATGGCAGGTGTTGAGCACGACCATGTCGGCATCGTCGGCGCTCTCTGCGAGCGCATAGCCGAGCGGCGCCAGGACATCCGCCATGCGGGCGGAGTCGTAGACGTTCATCTGGCAGCCGTAGGTCTTGACGTAGAGCTTCTTGGTCAATTCCGTAGCGCCCCGTCCGCCCGGACAACGCGGGCCCGATCGGGCCGTTCCTGATGGCGGCGGAGGCCGCGGGACCCTAGCACCGGCCGGCGGGGAGTCAAGTGACGGCCCAATGACGTGCGATGGGCCGATGACGTGCGATGGGCCAGCGACGTCGCCCCGGTCAGGCCGCGACGGCGCGGCCGGCTTCGGCAGCCGGCTCGTCGGGCCAGCGGCCGGCGAGGGCCCGCGCCATGCCTTCCTCGATCGTCCGCTGGCAGTGGCGCGCCATGTCCTTGCGCGACCGGAACTCCGCCAGCGTCACCGGCCGATGGAACTCGACCGAGACGGTGCAGTCGCCTAGCCCCGCCGCCTTCCAGATGTGCCCGGCCAGGTCCATGTCGCCGTACCAGGCGAAGAACGGCCTCAGGCCGTGGCCGAGCGGGATGCCGTCGAGCCGGACATAGGCCAGCGTCACCGGCTGCACCACCAGCGGCCGGTCCTTCACCTGGCGCTCCGCCACGCTGAAGAGGGCCGTCTTGAACGGCAGGATGCGGTTGCCGTCGCTGCTGGTGCCCTCGGGGAACAGGATGAGGTCGTCGCCCGCTTCGAGACGTCCGGCGATCTCGTCGCGTTGCCCGGCGGCGGCCGTGCGCTTCTGCCGTTCGACGAAGACCGTGCGCTGAAGCTTGGCGAGCCACCCGAAGAACGGCCAGCCGGCGACCTCGGCCTTGGCGATGAAGCTGCCGCCGATGAGCGAGCCCAGCACGGTGATGTCGAGATAGGAGCAGTGATTGACGACGAAGAGCGTCGGGCGGTCGGTGGCGATGGCGCCGCGCCGCTCGACGTTCATGCCCAGCACCCACAGGCATGCGCGGTGATAGGCGAGCGGCAGCGCCGTGGCGGCGCGGCGGCTGACCGCCAGGGCCAGCAGCTGCACCGGCATCAGCACGACCGTCAGCAGCCCGTAGACGACGAGCCGGCAGGTGGCCAGGACCGGCGAGCCCAAACCGTCAGCCCTCCCGGGACCGGCGCTCGTAGTGCTTGTAGTACTTCTCGGTGATCAGTTCGGTCTTCACGACGATGCAGATGTCCGTCGTGTTGAACTGCTCGTCGACGACGGCGCCGTCGCCGACGAAGCCGCCCAGCCGCAGATAGCCCTTCACCAGCGGCGGCAGCTCGCCCAGCGCCCGCATCGGGTGGACCGCGTCCGGGGCCATGAGGCGCATGTCGACGTAGCGCGTCTCGATGGCGCGCGGCCGTAGCGCCGGCGGCGCCAGATGGGGGTGGTAGAGATAGGTGAGCGGCAGGGCGAGCGACGCGGGGTCGGTTCCCGGCAGGCTGGCGCAGC
>JBFWXJ010000217.1:0-10580 GCA_050187535.1 Alphaproteobacteria bacterium
TGGCCAGCACGCGCAGCCCCTGCGGGTCGCCGCCGGTCCACGCCGGCCAGGGATGCAGCGCCTGCAGCCGCTCGCTCGCGGGATCGATCGCGATCGCGATGCCGCGCCCGTCGGCGGGCGGAGCGACGTAGAGGCCGGCGACCGTCGCGAATCCTTCCGCGGGCACGTCGGGCGCGGGTGCCGGCGGCATCAGGCGGAACGGTTTGCCGTCGGGCGCGGTCAGCGCGTCGCGAGCGGGGTCGAAGGAGAGGCGGCCGGCCAGCGCCAGCGCGGTCACGATCTCCGGGCTGGCGATCAGGTTCATCGTCGTCGGCTTGCCGTCGTTCCGCCGCGGGAAGTTGCGGTTGTAGGACGTGACGATGGTGTTGGGCGCATCGGCCGCGGGATCATCGCGCCGCCACTGGCCGATGCAGGGGCCGCATGCGTTGGCCAGCACGGTGCCGCCGAAGGAGTCGAGGGCCGCCATCTGGCCGTCGCGCTCGATGGTGACGCCGACGCGGCGCGAGCCCGGCGTGACGAGGAACGGCACGGCCGCGACCATGCCATGCGCGGCGGCCTGTCGCGCGATGTCGGCGGCACGTCCCATGTCCTCGTAGGACGAGTTGGTGCAGCTTCCGATCAGGGCGGCGGAAATGCGGTCGACGAGGCCATTGGCGGGCTCCGCGATCTCGGCGGCGAGCGCCGACAAGGGCCGCACGCGATCGGGCGAGTGGGGACCGGAGATCTGCGGCTCCAGCGTCGAGAGGTCGATCGCGACAACTTGGTCGTAGTGGCGCTCGGGATCAGCCTCGGCTTCCGCGTCGGGCACCAGCAGGTCGCGATGGCGGTCCGCCACGTCGGCCAGGTCCTGCCGCCCGGTCGCGGCCAGGTAGCGTGCCATGCGTGCGTCCCAGGGGAAGAGCGACGTGGTGGCACCCAGCTCGGCGCCCATGTTGGCGATCGTCGCCTTGCCGGTGGCGCTGATCGTGCGCGCACCGGGGCCGATATACTCGATGATCGCATTGGTGCCGCCGGCGACGCCGAGGATGCCGGCGACTTTCAGGATCACGTCCTTGGGCGCCGTCCAACCGCCGAGCGCGCCCGTCAGGTGGACGGCGATGCGCGTGGGATAGAGCAGCTCCCACGGCAGGCCGGCGATCACCTCGACCGCATCGGCGCCGCCGACCCCCACGGCACAGGTGCCGAGCCCGCCGGCATTGGGCGTGTGCGAATCCGTGCCGATCAGGAGCTGGCCCGGGAAGGCGTAGTTCTCCAGCACGACCTGGTGGACGATGCCCGCACCCGGCCGCCAGAAGCCGCAGCCGTAGCGCGCGGCGACCGCCATGAGGAAGTCGTAGACCTCGCCGTTCTCGGCCAGCGAGCGCGCGAGGTCGGGGCCGGCCGACGTCTCGGCGCGGATCAGGTGGTCGCAGTGGATGGTGGCGGGCACCGCCACGCGGTCGTGGCCGGTCTGCATGAACTGCAGCATGGCGCTCTGGGCGAGGACATCCTGGAACACCACGCGGTCGGGGCGCAGCGCGACGTAGCCGGCGCCGGGCGCGATCTCGACATGCTCGGGGTCGTCGAGATGGCCCAGCAGCACCTTGTCGGTCAGCGTCGCCGGCCGGCCGAGACGGCGGCGGGCGGCCGCCAGGTTGCGGGCGGTCGTCGCGTAGATGCGGGCGACGGAATCGGGTGTGGGATCGATCGCGGGGAACATGGCAGGCGGCCCTCCGTTCGTGCGCGAGGAAGGAAGCGCCGCAGCCGACCCGCTGTCGATGATATGCTGAGAGCGATATTCATACCTCAGAGGTATGGTGATGGAGCTGCGCCATCTCCGCTATTTCATCGCGGTCGCCGAGGAGGGGCACGTCACCCGCGCGGCCGAGCGCCTCGGCATTCAGCAGCCGCCGCTGAGCCGGCAGATCGCGGCACTCGAGCGCGAGCTGGGTGCCGTGCTGTTCCGCCGCCGGCCGCGCGGCGTCGAGCCGACCGAAGCGGGTCGAGCCCTCCTCGCGGAGGCGCATGTGATCCTGGAGCGCGTCGACCATGCTACGGCCGCCGTCCGCCGCGCCGCGCGCGGCGAGCAGGGGCGTCTGGTCATCGGCTTCACCAGCTCGGCGCCGTTCCACCCGTTCGTGCCGGCGGTGCTCCGGCGCTTCCGCGACGCCCATCCCGGCGTGGCGCTGGCGCTGGACGAGAGCGGCACGACGGAGCTGGTCGACGGCCTGCGGGAGGAGCGCGTCGACGCCGCCTTCGTGCGCTCGCCGATTCCCGATGGCGTCGGGCTCGTCCTGACGCCGCTGCTGGAGGAGGAGATGGTGGTGGCGCTGCCGGCCGCCCACGCGCTCGCCGGCGAGGATACGCCGCTGCGCCTTGGGGCGCTGGCGGCCGAGCCCTTCATCCTCTACCGCCGCTCGGCCGGTGCGGGTCTCCACGACGCGATCATCGCGGCCTGCCACCGCGCCGGCTTCACGCCCGAGGTGGCGCAGGAGGCGCCGCGCATCCTGTCGACGCTCAACCTGGTGGCGGCCGGCCTCGGCGTGTCGCTGGTGCCGGCCTCGCTCGCGCGCCTGCGGCTCGCGGGCGTGGCGTGGCGGCGGGTGCGTGCCCGCCCGCCGCTGACGGCACCGCTCGGCCTCGCAACGCGGCGCGGCGACGGCTCGGCCGTGCTGCGCCGCTTCGTCGAGGCCGTGCGCCGCGCCGCGGTCAGCGCGGCACGAGCGGCGCCAGGAAGTCGCGCATGACGTGGGTCCACTTGTCCCACGCCTGCCCGGCCGCGGTGTGGCCGTACTCCGTGTCGATCTCGAAGTAGCGCGCGTCGACGCCGGCGTCCTTCAGCATCTTCATGACCGGCGCTTCCAGCGACGGCGGGAACAGCACGTCCGTGCGGGCGATGACGTAGAGCACCTTGGCGCGGATCTTGGTCAGGTCCGCGGTCACGTCGAAGGCGTCGGCCGCCTTGCGCAGGATCAGCAGCGCATGGGCATCGAACTTGCGCGACCAGGCATCCGCCTGCTCGCGAATTCGGGCCTCGCGTTGCGCTGCGTCGAGGCCCTGGTCCTTCAGCACCTCCGCCATGCCGTAGCGCATCAGCGTCTCGTAGCGGATCTCCCGCATCGTCGCCGTCACGCCGTCGGTGCCGTAGTACCAGCCGCCGTTCCAGCCGGGATCGGCGGAGATGCGTGCGTGCAGCTCGGGGTAGGAGACGCGCGGGCTCTTGGGTGCCGTCACCGCCGGTACGATCGCGTCCATGAAGTCGGGATGGTCGACCGCCCACTGGAACGCCTGGAAGCCGCCATAGGACTGGCCCGCGACCGCGACCAGGTGCTTCACGCCCAGCGATTCCAGCAGCTTCTTCTGCAGGCCGACGATGTCCGAGACGGAGATGTCGGGGAAAGTCGGCCCGTAGGGCTTGCCCGTCTTCGGGTCGATGCTGGCGCCGCTGCTCGACCCATAGGCCGATCCCAGCATGTTCGACGACACGACGAACAGCTTGTCCGTGTCGATCGCCTTGCCCGGGCCGATATGGCCGTCCCACCAGCCCGGCGCGTTGCCGTTCTCCGGGTTGCGGCCGGCCGCATGGTGGCTGGAGGTGAAGCCGTGCGTCACCAGCACGACGTTGCGCCCGTCCGGCGCCAGCGTGCCGTAGGTCTCGTAGGCGAGGCGCGCGACGGGCAGCGTGGCGCCGCCGGTCAGGCGGAAGTCCTTGGTCTCGAAATACTGGGTGCGGGGCGGCGGCAGGCTGCGCGCGGTCTGGGCGTCGGGCACGGGTGCTCTCCTGGAAGGGGACCGCCGTCGGCCGCAACCTTGCATGCGGCTGATGGCGACGCCTACAGTCTGCGCCCTGACCCCAGGCCCTGTCTTCCGGAGATCATGCCGCCTTCAGCGCGCCTTGCCGTCGATATCGGCGGCACCTTCACCGATGTCGTCGTCGAGACGGCGGCGGGCCGCACCACGACCAAGGTCCTGACCACGCCGCGGGCACCGGAGGAGGGCGTCATCGCCGGCATCCGCCGGGTGCTGGCCGAGGCCGCCATCGCACCCGGCGACGTCGCCATCGTCGTCCACGGCACGACGCTCGCCACCAACGCGCTGATCGAGCGCAAGGGTGCCCCGACCGCGCTGATCACCACCGACGGCTTCCGTGATTCCCTGGAGATGGCGCTCGAGAACCGTTTCGAGCAGTACGACATCTACATGGACAAGCCGCCGCCGCTGGTGGCGCGCGACCGGCGCTTCACCGTGGTCGAGCGCATGAACGCCAAGGGCCGGGCACTGCGCCCGCTCGACGAGGCGGGGCTGGCGGCGATAGCCCAGCGCTTGCCCGGCCTCGGCGTCACCTCCGTCGCGATCGGCTTCCTGCACAGCTACGCCAATCCGGCCCATGAGCGGCGCGCGGGCGAGATCGTGGCGGCCGTCGCCCCCGGCCTCTCGGTCACGCTGTCGTCCGACGTCTGCCCGGAGATCCGCGAATACGACCGGCTCTCGACCGCCTGCGCCAACGCCTATGTGCAGCCGCTGATGGCGCGCTACCTGGCCCGCCTGGCGGACGCGCTGAAGGACGAGGGCGTCGCCTGCCCGCTGTTCCTGATGCAGTCGGGCGGCGGCCTGCTGACCGTGGATATGGCGATCCGCCAGCCGATCCGCCTGGTCGAAAGCGGCCCCGCCGGCGGCGCCATCCTGGCGGCCCATGTGGCCGCAGAATGCGGCCTCGACCGGGTGCTCTCCTACGACATGGGCGGCACCACGGCGAAGATCTGCCTGATCGACGAGGGCCGGCCGGAGACGGCGCGCAGTTTCGAGGTCGCCCGCGTCTACCGCTTCCTCAAGGGCTCGGGCCTGCCGCTCCGCATTCCCGTCATCGAGATGGTCGAGATCGGTGCCGGCGGCGGCTCGATCGCCCGCCTCGACGCGCTCGGCCGCATCGCCGTCGGCCCGGACAGCGCCGGCTCGGAGCCGGGGCCGGTCTGCTACGGCCGCGGCGGCACCGAGCCGACGGTGACCGACGCCGACGTCGTCATGGGCCGCGTCGATCCCGCGCGCTTCGCCGGCGGCAAGGTGGCGCTCGACCCCGCGGCGGCCGCGACGGCGGTCGGCTCGGGAATCGGCGCCGCACTCGGCCTCGACACCGCGCACGCCGCGCACGGCATCGCCGAGATCGTCGACGAGAACATGGCCAACGCCGCGCGCGTCCACGCGGTCGAGCGCGGCAAGGCGGTCGCCGACCGCACGCTGGTCGCCTTCGGCGGCGCGGCACCGCTGCACGCCGGGCGGCTCGCGGAGAAGCTCGGCATCGCCCGGATCGTCGTGCCGGCCGGGGCCGGCGTCGGCTCGGCCATCGGCTTCCTGCGCGCACCCGTCTCCTACGAGGTGGTGCGCAGCCGCTACGCCCGGCTGTCGACCTTCGACGTCGACGGCATCAACGCCATGCTGGCGGAGATGGAGGCCGAGGCGCGCGGCATCGTCCGGCTGGGCGCGCCCGAGGGCACGCTCACCGACCGCCGGCAGATCTCCATGCGCTATGTCGGCCAGGGCCACGAGATCGCGGTGCCGCTGCCGGCGCGCCCGCTCGGCGCCGGCGACGCGGCCCTGCTGCAGCGCGCCTTCGACGCCGCCTATTCCGCCCTCTACGCCCGCACCATCGCCGGCCACGAGGCGGAGATCCTGACCTGGACGCTGACCGTCTCGACTATCGTCGAGACGCCTGATCGCGTCGCCGAGCCGCAGGCCAACGGCCGCGCGACGCCGGCTGGCGAGCGCGAAGTGTTCGATCCCGGACTGCGCCGGCACGTCCCGGTCGCGGTCCATCGCCGCGGCGACGTGGCCCCCGGTGCGGCCGTCGCCGGGCCGGCCCTCATCGTCGAAGACGAGACGACGACGGTGGTGCCGGCCACCTTCGACGCCACCATCAACGCGCTCGGCTACATCGTCATGACCCGGCGCGGAACGGAGACGACGCCATGAACCTCTCGGCCATCGAGCTGCAGGTGATGTGGAACCGCCTGATCGCGGTCGTCGAGGAACAGGCGCAGGCCCTCATCCGTACCGCCTTCGGCACCGCGACGCGCGAGGCGGGCGACCTCTCGGCCGGCGTCTTCCTGCCGGACGGCCGCATGATCGCACAGGCCGTCACCGGCACCCCCGGCCACGTCAACTCCATGGCCAACTCGGTCTACCACTTCCTGCGCGTTTTCCCGGCCGCGACGATGAAGCCGGGCGACGTCTACGTCACCAACGACCCGTGGATGGGCACCGGCCACTATTGGGACTTCACGGTCGTCACGCCGACCTTCCGCAACGGCGAGGCGGTGGCGCTCTTCGCCTGCACCTGCCACGTCGTCGACATCGGCGGCGTCGGTCTCGGCGTCGAGAGCCGGCAAGTCTATCACGAGGGGCTGGCGGTCCCGATCATGCGGCTTGCCGACGCGAACGGCCTCAACGAATCCCTCATGCAGATCGTGCGCGCCAACGTGCGCGAGCCGGTGCAGGTCGAAGGCGACATCTACTCGCTGATCGCCTGCAACGACGTCGGCGTTCGCCGCCTCTCCGCGATGCTGGAGGAGTTCGCGATCGACCGGCTGGAGACGCTCGGCACCTACATCATCGACCAGTCGCGCGCCGCCATGCTGAAGGCGATCGGCCAGCTCCCGCGCGGCACCTGGCGCTACGCCATGCGCATGGACGGCCTCGAGGCGCCGATCGACCTGGCATGCGCGCTTACGGTCGACGACGACGGGATCACGGTCGACTTCGCCGGCACGTCGGGCATGTCGTCATGGGCGATCAACGTGCCCATCTGCTACACGGAGGCCTACGCGTCCTTCGGCGTGCAGTGCATCGTGGCGCCGGGGGTGCCGAACAACGCAGGCACGCTCGGCACGGTGCGGGTGACGGCACCCGTCGGCAGCATCCTCAACGCGCCTCGTCCTGCACCGGTCGCGTCGCGCCATATGGTCGGCCAGATGCTGCCGGACATGGTCTTCGGCTGTCTCTTCCAGGCGATCCCCGACCGCGTCCCGGCCGAGGGCACGTCGTGCCTGTGGAACCTGCGCCTCTCCGGCGGCCCCGGCCTGCCTGACGTCGAGCCGGCGGTACTGACTAAGGCCACGCCCTTCAACATCGTCGCCTTCCACAGCGGCGGCGTCGGCGCGCGGCCGACCAAGGACGGGCTCAGCGCCACCGCCTTCCCCAGCGGCGTGCGCAACGTGCCGATCGAGGTGACGGAGGCGCTGACGCCGCTCGTGTTCTGGCGCAAGGAGTACCGCACGGATTCGGGTGGCGCCGGCACGACGCGCGGCGGCCTCGGCCAGGTCATGGTGCTGGAGAACGGCGAGGGCATGCCGTTCGCGCTCTCGGCCACCTTCGACCGCATGGTCCACCCGCCGCGCGGCCGCATCGGCGGCCTGTCGGGCATGACCGGCCGCCTGACGACGACCGGCGGCCGTACGCTGCGCGGCAAGGGCCGCCAGTCGATCATGGCCGGCGACCGCCTCGTCGTGGAGTTCCCGGGCGGTGGCGGCTACGGCGACCCGCTCGCCCGCGACCCGGTCCTGGTCGCCGAGGACGTCCGCCTGGAACTGGTCGGCGTCGAGACGGCGCGCCGCGACTACGGTGTCGTCGTCGACGCGGTCGGCGTGCTCGATCGTGCCGCCACCGACGCGCTGCGCGCTTCGCGCCGCGCGACGAAGGAAGCGGCGGAGTAGCTGAGGCAGGGATGAGCGTCGTTGCGTCCCTCGACGATGCTCGGGATGAGGGACTCCCGTATTGCCATCACGGCCGGTCCTCACCCCGAGCACGGTCGAGGGGCGCATTGACGGCTGTGCAATCCCCCCAAGCTAAGCCCGTTCCTCCGGCGCCAGCAGGTCGCGGAGCGCGTCGCCCAGTAGGTTGATCGCGAGCACGAGCAGCAGCAGGAGCGCGCCCGGCAGGGCGATCAGCCAGGGCTCGAAGAGGATGTTCTCCTTGCCCTCGGCGACCATCAGGCCCCAGGAGGGGATCGGCGCCTGGACGCCGAGGCCGAGGAAGGAGAGGGCGGCCTCCAGCAGGATCGCCTGCGCCATCTCGACGGTCGCGACGACGGCGAGCGTGTCGCGCAGGTTCGGCAGCACCTCGCCCATGACGATCCTGAATCGCGAGGCGCCGACCGCTTCGGCGGCGGTGACGAACTCCATCGACCGGATCTGGCGGGTCGCCGTGCGCACGACGACGGCGAAGCGGTCCCACAGCAGCAGGCCCAGGACCAGCACGACGTTGACGAGGGACGCGCCGACCAGGGCCACCACGGCCAGGGCCACCAGCACCACCGGCACCGCGAGGCGCACCGTCACGACATAGTTGACGACCGCGTCGATCCGCCCGCCGAAATAGCCGCCGAGCACGCCCAAGGTCGTGCCGACGAGGCCGGAGATGGCGACGGCGGCCGCCCCGATCAGCAGCGAGACGCGGGCGCCGTAGAGGAGCCGCGCGAGGTAGTCGCGGCCGAGATGATCGGTGCCGAGCGGGTGGAGGGGATCGGCGCCGTCGTACCAGAAGGGCTGGCGCAGGCGTGCGAGCAGGTCCTGCGCGTAGGGGTCGTGTGGCGTCAGCAGCGGGGCCGCCGCGGCCATCGCCACCACGAGGCCCAGGATCGCCGCGCCGATCCACAGCCCGGCCACTCTCAGCGCCCGGCGGGAGATCATCCGCGGACCCTGAGCCGCGGGTCGAGCCAGGCGTTGACGAGGTCGGCGGCCAGGGTCAGCAGCACGTAGAAGAGCGCGAACAGCAGCACGATCGCCTGCATCGTCGGCAGGTCGGCGCGCAGGATCGATTCCCAGGCGAGCCGGCCGACGCCGTTGAGCGCGAAGACGCTCTCGACGACGATCGAGCCCGACAGCAGGGCCCCCATCTGTACGGCGGTCAGGCTGACGACCGGCAGCACCGCGTTGCGCAGCGCGTGCTTGAAGAGGACGGTACGGGGCCGCAGGCCCTTGGCGCGGGCGGTGCGGACATAGTCGGCCGACAGCACCTCGATCATGCCGGCCCGCGTCAGCCGCATGATCGCGGGCGTGGCGTAGTAGCCGAGCACGACGGTCGGCAGGACATAGCCCCGCCAGTCGTCCGCACCCGAGATCGGCAGGACCGGGTAGACGATCCCGAAGACGACGATCAGCATCAGCCCGAACCAGAAGGTCGGCATCGCCTGGCCGATGGCGGCGAAGAGGCGCAGCACGAGGTCGGCGGCACCGTTCGGCCGCGTCGCCGCCAAGACCCCCGTCGGCACGCCGACGACGACCGCCAGCAGCGTCGAGGCGACCCCGAGGGTGATCGTCACCGGCAGCCGCTCGGCGATCAGCGCGGCGACCGGGAAGCCGAAGAAGAGGCTGTTGCCGAGATCGCCCTGGGCGAGCCGGGTCAGCCACGCCGCGTACTGCACCACGAGCGGCCGGTCGAGGCCGTAGAACCGGCGCAGGTACTCCGCATCGGCCGCCCGACCGCTCTGCCCGGCCAGTGCCGCGGCCGGGTCGCCCGCCACGAACAGCAGCGCGAAGGCGAGCGCCGACACGGTCAGCGCCACCAGCGCGGCGACGACCAGCCGGCGCAGCAGGAAGGCGGCCAAGGAAGGCCGCCGTCAGCCGCCTCGCGTCACTTCCACTTCGCGTCCCACCAGCGCGCGTACTCGTCCGCGTCCGGCCGGAAGACGAGGTCCTTGGAGAGGCCGTAGTTCACGTTGAAGTCCCACAAGGACATCCAGTAGGCCTCGGCCGCGATCTTGGTCAGCGCGGACTTGTAGGCTTCCTCGCGCTGCTTCTGATCGTTGGTCGTCGCTGCCGTCTTCAGCCAGCCCTGGATCTCCGGGTCGCGGGCCATGTCGTCGGCCCCGCCCGCGAAGAAGTTGTCGAGGATGAACAGCACGTCGGCGATGCCGTAGGAGCCCCAGTTGCCCAGCATCAGCGGCACCCCGCCGCCGCGCCACCGCTGGGCGGCAGCCGCGTACTGCTGCTCGTTCAGCGTCGTGCGGATACCGACCTTGCCGAGATCGGATGCGATCGCCTCGGCCTGCGGGCGCGGCATGGCGGAGAACAGCAGCTCCATGTCGAGACCATTGGCGTGACCCGCCTCGGCCAGCAGCGCCTTGGCCTTGCCCGGATCGTAGGCGTAGCGCATCACCCCCTGGAAGCAGCCGAACTGCGCGGCGTTGCAGGCCGCGTGCTGGATCTTCGAGGCGCCGCCGACGAAGGCGCCCATGATCTTCTCGCGGTCGACCGCGTGCAGGATCGCCTGGCGCACGCGCTTGTCGGCGGTCGGCAGGCCCTTGCCGGCGGCGTTGAACTGGATGAGGCCGATCCGCATGATCGAGCCGTTGACGATCTGGATCGCCGGCTGGGTCGCGAGCCGCCGCGCCTGGTCGGGCGGCACCCGCCAGATCCAGTCGAGGCGGCCGGCCAGCAACTCGGCGTACTGGGTGCTGGCCTCGGGCATGGTGCGCACGACGATGCGCCGCACCGCCGGCTTGCTCTTGATGCTGCCGGCGAAGTGGTCGTCGAAGCGCTCCAGCACGTAGCGGGTGCCGGGCGACATCTCCACGAGGCGATAGGGACCGGTGCCGACCGGCTTGGCCG
>JBFWXJ010000218.1:0-10562 GCA_050187535.1 Alphaproteobacteria bacterium
ACCTGCGCGATCCCGACGGCAACAAGCTGTGCGCGCTCTGCCGCATGTAAGCCGTCTGGGACATCGCGCCGATTGAGTCGGGCGAGGGCCGCCCACCCGGGCGACCCTCGCGCCGACAGGAAGTCCGGCCCGGCCCGATCGGCCGGTCCCACGTGTCGCCGCCCGCGATCGCCAATTCAGTTGGGCGAAGAGTCATCCAAACGCAAAACCGATACGCGTGTCAGTCTGCAGGATCTCGATCAATACCGTTTGGCCCGCTTCGATCATGAAATCCTGTTCCATGAACTGCACCGCTTGGCCCCAGTGGCGCAGTTCGCCCCCCGGCCGGTTCGAGACGCAGACGCCTGCACCCGCCCGGAGATCAAACCAGAACACGACCGCATGCAAGTTTCCGTCGTCCGTCGACAGGACCGCTACCCGACGCCGATGGGGGCGATCCATTGACGCCGGCGTCGGGGGTTCGCGGAAGTCGAGCTCGAGAACCTCGAAGGGTTCGCTGAGTGCCCGATGAGGTTCCAAGGCAAGATCGATGTGATGGTAATCGCCCGCGTTGCGAAAGCGATCGAACGGCGACAGGTCGAAGCCCTCGACCCGCCCGACCGGATTGACTGACCGCAGTCGCGGCAATTCGACAAGTTGCGCCCGAACGAGGACGCCCGCCGGAATAACGCTCGCGCCCGGCACCGCGAGGTTCGCGAGAGCGTGGCGCAACGTCGGCAACAGGCCTTCGCCGAACACGCCGACGTCGAGCACTTCGGCGATCACGACGTCCGCCGGAGTCGCAAGCTCCGCTCCGACTCTCAATTGCGTCGATTGCCGATTGATCACCGTGATGCGGTCGCCGTAGCCATTGCGCGCGACGATCTCCGTCGCAGCCTCGGCGAGCGCCGGCACCGCTTCGCACGCGACGACCTCGGCCGCGCCGGCGCGAGCCGCCATGAGCGCGAGCAGTCCCGAGCCGGTACCGATGTCGAGCACGTGCGATGTGGACGTCACGGCCTGTTCGATCGCAATGCGGAATGCTTCGTTGCGCGCCGTGTCGGCCAGCATCGTGAAGTGCCACGCCGGGATCCGCCGGCTGGTCGCCTTGCGCAGGTTAGCCGCCGCCGCCGCATGGTTCGGCTGAACCGCCAGAGCGCGCCGATAGCACGCCGCGGCGGCGTCGAGACGGTCGTGCTCCAGGTGGATGTTTCCCAGATTCGCATGCGCATCGGCGTAGTCCGGCTCGATCGCAAGGGCGCGCTCCAGGGCCGCGACTGCGGACTCGAACGCGCCGCGCTCGATCTGGGCAATGGCCAGCGCGTTCAGCGCCTCGACGTAATCCGGATGTAAGGCGACCGCGGCAGCATAGGCGTCGGCGGCCTCTTCCAGACGGCCGGTCGCGCGCAGGGCATGCCCGAGGTTGACCTGCGCGTCGGCATAGGCCGGGTCGAGCGACACCGCGCGGCGAAAGCTGGCGACGGCGTCAGCGATCTGCCCCTGATCGAATTGCGCGATGCCGAGATTGTTGAAGGCGGGCGCCTGGGGCGCGGTCCCGTCCTGCGCAGCGCGCGCGAGCACGTCGGCGGCAAGGTCGGCCGCGCCGCCGGCGCGCAGCGCGTTGCCCAGGTTGGTCAGCACCGGTGCGAGCGCAGGGTTAATCGCGAGCGCGGCACGGAACGCGGCCAACGCCTCGTCGAGCCGTCCGAGCTCCTGCAGCGTGATGCCAAGGTTGTTGTGGGCGTCGGCGATGCCGGGGTTGAGCGCCAGCGCCGCCCGATAGGCTTCGATCGCAGCCTCCCGGTTCCCGGCGCGCCGGTGCGCGTTGCCGAAATTGTAGCGCACGAAACCGAGGCGGCCGCGAGCCATCGCATTGTCCGGCTGGACTGCCAGGGCGGCGCCGTAGCGCGCGGCGGCGTCTTCCATGCGCCCCGCGGCGGCGGCGGCATCGCCCTGCGCGATCAGCGCGGCGACATCACCGGCCTCGCCGCCGGCGCCGGAGCGCCGCAGACGCTTTTCGGCGCCTCGCCGATCGCGCCGATTCAAAGCCGTCCCGACCGGTCAGGCAAAGATGCCGATACGCGCATAGGCATCCGAGCTCAGCTCTTGCGACACCGCGGCGGCGCATCTCTGGACGGCACGCACCAGCTCCGGGTGGCGTGACTCGGGCGCCGCTTCGTCGACCTGCAGCATACCGACGATCGCCGCCAGCATGCCGTCGCGGTCGAGCACCGGGGCGGCAAATGTCGTGACGCCGGGCCGGATCTCGCCGATGCAGATCTCGTAGAGCTCGGCGCGGATACGCTCCAGCCGTCGGCGCACTACCTCGGGGTCGGTCGTCGTATGGTCGGTCAGTCGGCGCAGCGGCTGGGCCAATATCTGCTCGCGCGTGTCGGCGGCGGCGAAAGCGAGGGCGATGCGGCCCTGCGCGGTGGCGTGCGGCACCAGGCGGCGCCCCTCCAGGACCATCAGGTTCGGCTGCCTGGTCTTCGGCTGCTCGACGATGATGGTAACGGCGATTCCGGCTGCCGACACGGAGACGCTGACGGTCGCGTCCACGTCGTCGCGCAGGCGTCGGATCGGCCCCTCGACAAGGCGCTTGATCTCGAACTGCTCGCTCGCGAACTGGCCGAGCTGGAACAGCCGCCAGCCAAGGCCATAGCGCTCACCGCTGCGTTCTTGCCAGACGAGGCCGAGTTGCTTGAGCGTCTTGAGGTACCGGTGGACCCGCGCGCGCGGCATGTTCAGCCGCTCAGCGATCTGGGTCAGGCGGACCGGCTTGCCGGCCGCCGCGATGGCGTCGAGCACCTCGACGGCGATGCCGACCGACTGCACGGTCAGGTCGTCGCGCGGCGGCGACACACCCGCCTCCGCCCGCTCGATCGACGCTACTTCCGGCCTGCTCATTTCAACGCACCGTTTCATCGCAGCCGCCGCTTATGCCAGCACGGCATGGCGGCGCGCAACGGCATATCGATTTCATAATGCGATAGCTTGTCAATCAATGCGAGACAGTTTAGGTTTGGTATCAAGTCGCTACATCGCCGCTTAGAGGGAGGCTGCGAACAATGATCCCGGCATCGCGAAAGACGTCGCGCGAAGAAAATGCACTCCTCACGTCCACCCGCGCCGGCACGCCGATGGGAGAGGTGCTGCGCCGGTTCTGGTGGCCGATCAGCGTCTCGGACGACCTCAAGGACAAGCCCACCTACGTGCGCGTGCTGAGCGAGGACCTCGTCCTGTTTCGCGACGGCAAGGGTCGCCTCGGGCTTCTGGACGCCCTCTGCCCGCACCGCCGCGCCAACCTGTGCCTTGGCTCGACCGGCGAGCGCGGCTTGCGCTGCCGCTACCACGGCTGGCTATTCGACACCAACGGCAACGCGCTCGAGACCCCGGGCGAGTTGCCGGACAGCGAATTCAAGAGCGGCATCAAGCAGCGTGCCTTCCCGGTACAGGAGCTCGGCGGCTTCATCTTCGCTTATCTCGGACCACAGCCGGCGCCGCTGCTGCCGCGCTGGGACTTCCTGGCCGCACCGGGGCCGCGCTTCCGTCGCGTCACCGGCTTTGCCAATTGCAACTGGCTGCAGGTGGTGGAGAACGGCATGGACCCCGTCCACGCCAGCTTCATGCACGGCCAGACCTGGACCGGCGTCGCGCCGTCGCCGACCTTCATCGACTATGGTGAGACGGACTACGGCGTCTACTACCGGTCCGCGCGGACGACCGGCGATACGGAAAAGGTGACCTTCCGCGAGCATCACCTGCTGGTGCCGGGCATCAGCGTGGCGCCCGACGGATTCACCCGCAACATGAAGGGCGACTTCGCCGAGTTCGCGGGCGGCAACGCGATGCTGCCGCGGTCGGCGCGTTTCAACACGCCCATCGACGACACCCACACCATGGTGCTGCGCGTTACTTGGAAGCCGGAAGGCAGCCCGGCGGAGTGGAAGGCCACGCCGCTGCAGATGCCCGACTGGAAGCCCGACCTCGTGCAACCCTACAACGAATACAAGCGCATGGAACCCACGCCGCCGACCCTCGGCTATGGCTGGCCGTCGGCAATCGGCGCGCAGGATGCGACAGTCGAAGACAGCATGGGTCCGATCGCCGACCGCGAGAACGAGAACCTGTCCGGCCGCATCGACGGCGGCGTCATCATGTTCCGCGACATCCTGCTGCGGGCCATCGAGGACGTGAAAGCCGGGCGCGACCCCAAGGGCGTGGTGCGCGATCCCAAGGTCAACGAGATGATCACGATCCCAGGCTTCGAAAAGATCGTGGACAAGGAGGAGTTCCGAAGGCTCGCAGCGATGCAGCAGGCCGCCGAATAGGGGCGGCCGCCCACGAACCGGCGCGCGCCGACTCGGGCGCGCGCCGGCCCGCGATGCGGCTGCATAAGACGGCCGCTCAGCCAGCAGGGGGAGACGGCGCAATGGCCGACGCCGCCATTGACGCGACGACGGTGACCCGAGCCCCGGCGGCCCGTTGCGTCCGCGCGTCGTGCCATACGCTCAGCATCCGCGAGACCGGCCAAGGGACGCCGCTGGTTCTTCTGCACGGCATAGGCTCCGGATCGCTTTCCTGGGCCGGGCAGTACGACGCGTTCGCCGCCCGCCACCGCGTCATCGCATGGGACATGCCGGGTTACGGCGGGTCCGCGCCTGTTGCGGCCGCCGAACCCTGCGCCGCCGACTATGCCGACGCGCTCGCCGATCTCTTGGATACGCTCGACATCGCGACCGCGGACGTGTTCGGCCATTCCTTGGGCGCCCTGATCGCCGCGGCCTTCGCGCACCGGCACGCGGCGCGCGTGCGCTCGCTCGTGCTCGGCTCGCCGGCGACAGGTTACGGCAATGAAAGCCCCGAAGCGCGGGCGGAAAAGCTGCGGGCGCGGCTGAAGCCGATGGAGGAGCTGGGCGCGACCGGCCGCGCCGCAGCGCGCGCCGTCGCGCTGCTGGGCGCCGACGCTTCGTCCGAGGCGTTGGGGCTGGTCCGCCGCGTGATGGAGATGGTGCCGGCGGACGGCTTCCGCCGCGCGGCAATCTTGTCCAGCCGCTCGGACATCTTCGACCACGCGCCCGGCATCGGCGCCCCGACGCTGGTGTTCTGCGGCACGGCAGACCAGGTCACCTCGACGGCATCGAGCCAGCGGGTCGCAACGTCGATCGCCGGCGCGGCCTATGTCGATCTGCCCGGCCTCGGCCACGCCTGCTACGTCGAAGCGCCAGCAATCGTGAACGCGCTGGTGGCGGGATTTCTGACCCGCCATGACCAGGGAGCCTGAGAGTGTCCGTTGACGCGCGCCCGGCACGTCCATAGCGTTCGAACGACGGGAGCGCCTCAAGACACGGCCGCCATGCGTTGCGGCCGCAAAAAACGACAAGCCGACTGCACTGTCACGGGAGGACAACGATGAAAGCCACCACCGCTTCCCCCGCTTCGGACTGGCGCTCCGAGCCCCGTCGCGCTGTCGCGATCGCAATTGCGGCCGTCGCGTTCGCCGCGTGGTCGGGCGCGCCGGATGCCCGCGCCCAGACGCTGGAGAAAGTAGCGGTGGCGACGCCGACGGTCCCGTCGGTGTCGTTCGCGACGTTCAGCATCGCCACCCGCGCCGGCTTCTTCAAAGAAGAGGGAATCGACTTCCAGCTTTCCACCTTCGACGGCACCGGCGTAGTGATGCCTCTGGTGCTGGGCGGCAAGGTCCCGATCGTTTTCAGCAACCCGTCGTGGCTGGTGTTCGCGCGCCAGCCCGGCAAGGAGTTCGCTCCGGTCAAGTTCTTCTACAACTACAACCGCACAAACGTCTGGCAACTCGCCGTCAACAAGGGCAGCCCGATCAAGGCGCTGCCCGACCTGAAGGGCAAGCTGATCGGCGTTGCGAACGCCTCCGGCGGCATGAACGACATGACCAAGGCGATGCTGAAGAACGCCGGCGTGCCCGAAAGCGACATCCAATTCCAGGTCGTCGGCGCCGGGGTACCCGCGTGGCTTGCGTTGAAGTCCGGCAAGATCGACGCGCTGCTGCACATCAAGGTCTGGCGCGCGCGGATGCAGACCAAGGGCTTCGAATCGACAGTGCTCGACCGGCCGCACCGCTTCACCATCATCCCCTCCCTCGGTCTTCTCGCCAGAGAAGAGACAATCGAGAAGCAGCCTAAGATCCTGATCGGCGTAGCGCGCGCGATCACCAAGGGCACGCTTTTCTGCGATACCAATCCCGAGGCTTGCGTGAGGGAGTTCTACAAGGACTACCCGGAGCAAGCGCCGAAATCCGTCGCCGAAGAGAAAGATCAGGTTCCGCACGACATCCACGTCCTGCGTGCGAACCTGGACGACCAGCTTCGGCTGCCTGGCGGCGACGAAAGCATCCTGGGCCAGTACTCCGAACGAGTATGGAAGACTTACATCGACATCCTGCACGAATCCGGCGAGATCAAGTCGAAGGACATCCCGTTGGATTCGCTCTACACCGACAAGCTCCTGTTCGCGATCAACGATTTCGACGCCCTGGCGGTGCGAGAAAGGGCCAAGGCATGGAAGAACTGACCGCACGACGGATAGATATGACTGCGGCGACGGTGCGGCCGCTGCGACGGGAGACGGCGCCTGCGCCGGCCTATCTCGATGCCCGCAACGTCACTCTGACCTACCGCACAAAGCGGGGACTCCTGACCGCGCTGCAGAACTTGTCGCTGGCGGTGGGAAGGCACGAGTTCGTCTCGGTGATCGGTCCCTCCGGCTGCGGCAAGTCCACCTTGCTCAAGGCCATCTCCGGGCTGCTGCCGATCAGCGCGGGCACCATCGCGCTTGGCGGCATGCCGGTCGACGGCCCGCGCCCGCAGGTCGGCATCGTGTTCCAGGCGCCGACCCTGCTGCCATGGAAGACGGTGATAGAGAATGTCCTGGTACCGGCGCGCGCGATGCGGCTCGACATGGCGCGGTATTGCGAGAAGGCAATGGATCTCCTTCGTCTCGTCGGGCTCGAGCCGTTCGCCGGCAACTACCCGCATGAGCTGTCGGGCGGGATGCAGCAGCGTGTCGGCCTGGCGCGCGGACTGATCCACGACCCCGACATCCTGCTGATGGACGAGCCGTTCGCGGCGCTGGATGCGATCACGCGCGAGAACATGGGCGCCGAGCTGCAGCGGCTGTGGATGACGACCGGCAAGTCGGTGCTGTTCATCACCCACCACATCCCAGAGGCGGTGTTCCTGTCCGACCGGGTGATCATCCTGTCCAACCGCCCGGCGCACGTGATCAACGAGATCGCGGTCGACCTGCCGCGGCCGCGCACGCTGGCGACGATGGCCGACCCGAGGTTTGCGGCGATGTGCAACGACCTGCGGGTCCAGTTCCAACACGTCGACGACACCGGCAGGAGCTAGCCGATGCATACCGATCGCGTGACGCAGATCGTCTACCCGCTCATCACCCTGCTGGTGATCCTGGGGGCGTGGTTCCTGGCGATCGACTACTTCAAGGTTTCGACCTATATCCTGCCGTCGCCGTGGCAGATGCTGGCGGCCATCGAGCGTGGCTTCATCCAGGGCATCTTGTGGCCGCACGTGCTCTTCACGCTGCAGTCGCTGGTGCTGGGCTACCTGCTGGGCTGCTCGATCGCCTTCTTGCTCGGCTCCCTGCTCGCCGAATCGCGCACTTTCGAGAAGTTCGTCTACCCGTACGTCATCGCGCTGCAATCGACGCCCAAGGTGGCGCTCGCGCCGCTGATCATCGTGTGGTTCGGCTTCGAGCTGAGCTCGAAGGTGGTGCTGGTGGCGCTGATCTGCTTCTTCCCGGTGTTCGTCAACACGTTGGTGGGCGTACGCCGGGCCAATCCTGACCAGATCGACCTCCTCAAAGTGTTCTCGGCGTCGCGGCTGCACATCTTCCTCAACGTGAAGCTCCCGTCGGCGCTGGGCAGCATCTTCGCCGGTCTGCAGATCGCCGTCGTCCTCGGCCTGATCGGCGCGGTGGTCGGCGAGTTCATCGGCGCGCGCCGCGGGCTCGGCTACGTCATCCAGTCCTCGTCGTTCGAACTCAACATCGGGATGATGTTCACCTGCGTGCTGGCGCTGTGCCTGATCGGCATTACCGGCTCTGCCCTGGTGCGCTTCGTCCATGCGCGGGTGGTGTTCTGGGAGGGCGACAAGGGCGGCCGCGCATCGGTCGCAACGGCATAGCGTCCCGTACGGGCCGACGAGGGGCCGGGCTTCGCCCCTGCCCCGCCCGCACGTTCTACCGGTTGCCCTCGTATTCCAATATGTCGAGCCCGACCTCGCGGTCGAGCAGATAGATCAGTCCGCGCGAATCCGTCTCCACGTCGTTGCTCTGCGGGCTCGGCTGGCCGGCGACGGGCTCGGGGATG
This sequence comes from Alphaproteobacteria bacterium, assembly GCA_050187535.1. GTDB lineage: Bacteria > Pseudomonadota > Alphaproteobacteria > ATCC43930 > Allostellaceae > Allostella. Next base: position 8,345 of record JBFWXJ010000218.1, read on the forward strand.
TAGTGCCCGACCTCCGTCGGGTGCGCCGGGTCTGCTACGTCGACGATGCGAAGGCCGCCGGCGAACCAGGCGCAATAGACCAGCGTATCCTCCATGTGCTCCTGGAACTGGTGCGCGCCGAACCGGCCCGGCGCCAGGCTCCACGGCGAATCCGATTCACCGAGATGGAATGTCGAGATCGGCCGGATGTTGGCCGGGTCGCCGACGTCGAATATCCACAGGCCGGCGCGCGCCGTGCCGTGGACGTGGCTGTGCTGCTCGTCGACCACGACGGCGACCTTGCGCCCGGCAACGTCGAAGGGCACCGGAAAGACCGTGTGGGTCGGCGACGGGCTCCACGGATGATAGTCGTAGCCGCCGATCGTCTTCGGCCGCGAAATGTCGCTGATGTCGATGGCCCGAAACCCCGCATACCATACCGAGGCCCACAGGGTGTCGCCCAGCCGCATCGTATGGTGAAGCCGGTGCTCATATCCCCGCCACGTCGCCCTCTCGCCGCCCGCGACGTGCTGGCCGGGGAGCCACCAGCGCGACACCTCTGCCGGCCGTGACGGTTCGGCAATGTCGTAGATCACCAGGATATTGCCGTTGAAGCCCTCCATCTCGGTCGAGATGTAGGCGTAGCGCGCGTCCATGTCGAAACGGTGTGTGCCGCAGCCGTGGGTACGTACGTAGGTGAGCAGCCGCGGACGCGCGCGATCCGATACGTCGTAGACCTTGAAGCCGCCGTCCTTGTAGCCGTCCCGCGCCGCCGCCTGCATCATAGCGAGATCGTCCTCGCTCATCTTCAGACGCGCGGCGATGTCGGCGTTCGTCGGCGGCCGGCCGAGCTCCCGCTCGATCCGGTCGAGGACTTCCCGCGCCTGGCGCAGGACATGACGGTTGTGCTGCTCGCAGTTGACGATCATCACGTCGCCGACCACGCGCGCCTTGTGCGTGTGGGTGAGCGGCCCGTCGAGCTCGATCGTCGACACGACGAGCGGGTTGCGGGGGTCCGACACGTCGATGATCGAGGTGCCGTGCGGCGGGCGCATGTGGCCGACATAGGCGTAGTTGCCCTGCACCATCACCTGGCCGCCGCCGGGAATATCCAAGTGCGCCAGTCGGCGCACGTTGCGCGCCAGAGGCTTGCGGCCTGCGACCGTGTCGATCATCGGGCTTCTCCCTGTTGACGCACCGCCGGATCCGGCCGCGTCATGCAAATTTGCGCTTTACAGCTCTCGATCGAACCATTAGCTGCATGCGACTTCGAACCGGTCAGTCGGAGCGAACCAAAGCCGATGCGCGCACAAACTTCAAGGACATCCGTCGTCGAACCGCCGCGGCCGCAGTCCCGCGCAGAACGTCGCGTCGAGACGCGGCGGCGGCTGATCGGCGCGACGATCCGGTGTCTGTGCGACGTCGGCTATTTCGATACCACCACGACGATCGTCGCCGACCAGGCGAATGTCTCGCGGGGTGCCCTGCAACACCATTTCCGTTCGCGCGACGACCTGTTCCTGGCGGTGATCGAGCATGTCGGCAACGAGCTCGCGGCCGCGTTCGCCGGCGACCGTCCCGATTCCGAATCCGTGCGCGCCCGGGTCGAGTCGATCTGCCGAACCTATTGGAGGGTCTACAGCAGCGACGCCTACATCGCCCAGGTGCAGATCTGGGTCGGCGCGCACAACGACCGCAAGCTGCAACGCAACATCGCGGTTCTCACGCGGCGCATGCGGCAGGCGCAGGACCGCCTGTGGAAGAGTTCGTTTTCCGAACTCGGCGTGCCGTCCGATCTGCTGGAGGCGCTGCGCAGCCTGACCCTGTCCGCGGTGCGAGGGCTGGCGCTGCGGCCGGCCTACCGCCTGAGCGCCGACGAGTGGCCGGCGGAAATCTCGGTCCTGGCGACGATGGTCGCTGGGGCACTCAATGCCGACGACCGTCCCGCCGCCGGAAAGCGGCCGGCCGTCCGCAGAAAGGGGGCGGCGAAAGCTGTCGCGCCCTCGCGCCGCTGAGCGGTGCGCCGGCGCGCGGCGCTTGTCAGTGGTTTCACAATCCATCATGCTTGATTGCGAAACAGCGTTCGGCGCGAACGAACAACCGGCGACAGGAAAGTCCGGACGTCACGGCAGGGAGGCGGAGTGGCAGGATTGGCGCGCGCCAGGCTTGACGGGATCGGCATGGTCTATGCCGCCGCGGCGGTCGGGCTGGTCCTCGTCGTCATCTCGCTGCTGGGCAA